>JAPUDU010000304.1 GCA_027492935.1 Fimbriimonadaceae bacterium | reverse complement strand
TCCTGTTGCCGCAAAACTCGCTATCCGAGCCCAAAGCATTCTCACCTACTTCGAAAGCCAAACCCTCACCCCGCTACTCGAAAGTCTCTATCAATATCCGCACAACAAAAACAACCCATTACTAAAAGCGCGGATAGGCTGCGCAATTGTTTACAATATTGCGAACTCGGGAGAAGTTGATCACCAACTTGAAATTCTCCAAGAATGCCTCCAATTGGCCAAGTCCGACGAAGAAACCCTTGTCGAAGTCCGGCACTGCTATGCCAACTACTACAAAGTCAGCGGCAATTACGAAAATGCAATGGCTTAATTTGAGTGGGTGCTCGAACGAACAGACCAAAATGACCACCACACCTTAGGGAACCGTATTTACCGCCAAGGCCTCAACTACGGATGCCTAAACGATCGAGTGCAATGCTTCAAATATTTCAAAGAAGCGCTCCCCCACGCCCGCAAAGCCAACGATATCAACAATATGATCCGAATCCTTTTTGATCTCGGGTCAGAATACGCCAACCTCAAAGATGGCGATAAAGCCATCGCGTGTTTCTCAGAAGCCGAAGCCCTCAGCGAATCCGTTGGAAGTCTCAAACTAGAAGGCCTCAGCCGCTGGCAACACGGAGATGCACTTCTTGATCTTCAAAAACCTGAAGAAGCCCTCGAAATGCTCAAACGCAGTATCAAACTGGTTTATGAAGGAAATTTCCCCGCTGCCGAAAAATGGATATTCATTAAAGCTGCCCAAGCCGCCAACATATGCGGTCATCCCCAATTCGCAACTAAACTACTCGCTAAAGGCAAGTATGTCCGCGACGAAGAAAAACGTGCGCTTGCCGTCTACGAAAATAATTACATTGAAGCGATCACCGAATCAATTCTCAAATCAATCTCCAAAGCAGATTTTCAAAAATATTCTTTCGACGGCATTCATACAGATTGGCAGGCTCTCTGGGATGAATTTGACCAAATTCAACCGAAGCCAATCTTGTGACGGTTTTGTGACGCTCGCCTCAATACAATGAGATTCTCCCAATTGTGGAGAGGAGCACATACTTGAAAACAAAATTAACCCTCACATTCGTCGTCGTGGCACTGGCCTCAATGACGTTTGCCCAAAACATCACCGGAAGAAATTCCCAACTCAATTACAACTATGTCTACGGAGGTGGTGGCGACAGTAATGTTGATTCAGTCAACGACCTTTACTCAACCCTCAATCTTGGAGACATGCATAGCAACGGATACACCGGTTCAACGTCCGGGGTTCTGCCTGGTGGAACGCCCTACGCAGCCAGCGTTTATAGCGAACTCAACCAAATGTACAGCATTAATGGCACGCTATCAAACTTCACCGGGATCACCGCCAGCGCAACAACCCGAGTAACCACTTCATCATCGGGGGCTGGAACCGCTTTAATGAATTCCAGCAACCAAGGCAATTCACTCACATTCTTCTTCACGGTCGGATCAGCTAGTGTTGATTACACTCTCACCGGAAATGTCACTGTTCCGCCATCCGAAGCCGGTTTTGCCACCCACGTCACTCTCCAAAAATTTGATGGAATTACATGGCAGATGGTTTACACATCAATCTTCCTCCCCGGATCACAAGGAACTGTTAATAGTAGCGGAACCTTGCTAAGTGGCGATTACCGAATGGTCAGTGAAGTTGCATTAAACAGTTTCGGCAACGAAGACTGGATTGGTTCATACAACTACGATCTGCAAGTTGTCCCCGAACCCGTAACCATGTTCGCAATTGCCCCCGCCCTAATGCTTCTAGCCCGACGAAAGCGCAAAAACGCCTAACCATTAAAAGTTGTGGTGAGGTTCTTCCTCACCACAACGCCCTACTTCTCTCAGGCACTCTGACCAACAAGCTACCGTCCCACAAGTTAAACTCTCTTCTACATCTTGTTATCTTCTTCCCGACCTTCCCTCATCCTCGCCCCGATGGACGGCATCACCGATGCCACAATGAGAGCGTTTCAAGGTGCCCAAAAAACATTCACCCACGCCGTTACAGAATTCATTCGCGTCAGCAACCACCCACTTCCTTCCCGCGTTTTCACCCGCGACGTCCCCGAACTCGCAACCAACGCCATCACCATAACCGGATTGCTAGTTCAAGTCCAGATTCTTGGCGGCGACCCCGATCTCATGGCAATCTCCGCCCTAAATGCCATCCAAGTCGGAGCCACCGCAATAGATATCAACTTCGGCTGTCCCGCCCCTACCGTCAACCGAAATGATGGTGGTGCATCCATCCTCCGTTGCCCCCAAAGAGTCTACGAAATCACAAAAGCTGTCCGCGACGCCGTACCGTCCCAAATCCCAGTCAGTGTCAAAGTCCGCCTCGGCTGGGAAACCATCGAACCCATCCACGAAAATGCTGAAATGGTGCAAAAAGCTGGTGCATCATGGCTCACCATTCACGCCCGTACAAAAGCTCAAGGTTATCTACCTCCGGTGTATTGGCACCCTATCGGTGAGGTCAACCGCAACGCATCAATCCCTATCATTGCCAACGGCGACATCTGGACAATTGATGACTTTCACCTTTGCCAAGAACAAACCGCCTGCACCCACTTCATGATCGGCCGACCAGCTCTCGCCAATCCCCAACTACCCCACCAAATCACTCAATCTCTCGGCCTCACATCAAGCGGAACTCTTCCTCAAACCGATTGGCCCGCCCTCTTCCAAAAACTCCTCTATTACTCCGAAATCTTCCAAGGACCAGTCAACTCAAAGTCGCTTAACCGAATAAAACAATGGCTCTCGTTAGCGCAAAAATTTGGGGATTTTCCCAGTTGCACGCCCATAAAGCAGATCGCCGAGCCCGATTTATTCATGCAAAACCTGCAAGAATTTTGTCATTCAATCGAGTTCGCTCACTCGCCCTGAAATCTGTTAGTCTAATCTTTTCGCGTAAGCATAAACAGATACCGCTTCGGTTAAACTCTTCGCATGCTTATTCTTGCCCCGGCTCGATTAGCCATTCCGCCTGCGAGCATCTACGCCGGTGATGGTGTATTTCGAGACAACCGGCTCGAATGGCTACAAGCCGCCCAATTCTGGACAGCAATCTATTATCAACACGCAAACGCCGCAATCATCAACGCGCGAACGTTTGCCGTCCCGAGTGAATCAATTGTTCTTTTCCCACCCGGTTGCCGAGCCGGAAACATGAAAATTGGTGATGGCACCGACCACATGTTTATCTCATTCGATCTTCCCGCTGATTCCGGAAAACGATATGCCATCCCCCATCTCGTTACCCCCGCAACTCAGTTCTACACTGGCTTTCGACACGCTGCGAGTGCCGTTTCCAACGACACACTTCCCGCCCGAGCATTTGCCTGGACCCTCCTCCTTCAAGTCGCTCTTGATGCAAGCCGACTCCGGCAAAATGAATACCTTTACGCCGCCGAAGATTTCATCCTCGCCCACCTCTCCGAACAGCTCCGAATCCCCGCAATCGCCGAAAGCTCAAAAGTCTCCCCCCGCCAACTCCTCCGTATGTTCCGCGAAGAACATCACATGACCGTCCAAGAATTTATCCGAGCCAAGCGAACTCAAGAGGCCTGTCGACTCCTCACCACCACCAACCGACCAATCAAAGTTATCGCTGAGCAAATCGGTGTTCCCGACCTCGCCCAGTTCAATAAACTCATCCGCACCGAAACCGGCACCGCCCCCTCCGTCTACCGCCAACTCGCGAAACCTAAATAACCTAACCAGATAAACTCAACCCAATGATCCTCCCATTCTTCATCGGCACCTACACATCGGCTACCGGTTCCCAGGGGATCTATCAATCGACACTCAACCTCGAGACTGGCGAACTGACCACCCCAATCCTAGCCGCGAAAACCTCAAACCCCAGTTACCTAAGTATCCACCCCACTCAACCAATTCTCTACTGTGCCAACGAAACCAATTCGGGTGGATTCACCTCGTTTACCATCACTCCAGAACACCAGCTTATAAATGCCACTGAGTTCAAAATTACCGGAGGCGGCCCTTGTCATATCAGCCTTAACGCTTCCGGAACCCACGTCTTCACCGCCAGCTACGGCACTGGAGATTTCAATGCGTTCAACGTATCTGGTCTCCAAATCTGGCAACACAATAATAATTCACTTGAACAAAAAGACTCCCACGCTCACTGTATAAAGCTCCACCCCACTCTTCCGTTCGCATACGCAACTGACCTCGGTCGGAATCAAATTCTATCCTGGACAATCCGCGAAGGAATTCCTCAAAACCTCCGCACCCACACTCTCACTTCTTGCTCTCCCCGCCATTTCGTTTTCAGCAAGTCAGGCCAAACCATCTACGTCAACTCAGAAAACAACTCCACCGTCACCGCTCTTCGCATCAACTCCACAACCGGAGAACTTTCCGAATTTCAAACTCTCTCAACCATCGACCCTAAAAATAACACCAAGAACTCAACTGCAGAAATCATCCTCCACCCCAACGGTAAATTTCTTTACGTGAGCAATCGTGGACAAAATTCAATCGCCACCTTCCAAATCAATCCCGACGAATCACTACAACAATCCACTCTAACTCAAATCGAAGCCCAAACACCAAGAGGATTAGCCCTCGACCCGACTGGCCAATTCCTCCTCGCAGCTGGTCAGCAAAACAACATCATCATCAGCCTCAAAATCGACCAATCAAACGGAATCCCCACACCAACTCCACACAAAATCACCCTCTCAAAGCCAGTTCACATGCTTTTTGCCAGAAACTAACCTACAACTGTGGGTCAACCGGCTACCTCTCCACAGCCAACGCCCTCCCAACAAACGACCTCATGGACTAACTCCGGCCCAGCAGCCCGGTGAAACATCCAGCCCGAATAGCCTTCACTTGTACGGAATCAATCCATCCCCATTTATCCCGCGCCAAGAATCATCGCATTCAACAACATCTTCCACAGACCTGGCCATTGCGCTCGTTCTGTTGGATCATCCGCAAACCAAGTCACCGAGCCGCGACCAACGCCCACATTCTTGCACCAAGCCAAGCCAGCCAGCTTCTCTTCCGAATCATCCCAAGCCCAACCTGTCAGAAGTTTCGTTACGCCAGGATCAGGCGATAGCTGAACTGCCGTATCCCCATCAGCTTTTCTAAAACTCGTGCCCGCAATCGGCACCGCAAACTTAATCGCGCCACCCGCATCACGCTCATAGCCATAACTCAAAAAGCTCGAAGTATCAAACTCCGCCCGATAAAGCGAACCCGGTATCTCAGGGTCACTCCGCACTCGTTCAAGTTCAAAGAACCCCTCATCACCCATCGCCCAATCTCCGCCGCCAAGCAAGACCAGCGAACCACCCGAAGCCACCCAAGACTTCAATTCATCCGTCATCGGCAGATCAACTCCCCCCGGCACAACGATACAGCTCAAATCTTTCAAAGCACCTGTTACGCCGCGCGTAGTCAAAGATCGGAAAGGCATCAAGAATTCCTTCTCCATCAAGTACCAAAGCGATCCACCACTCAATTCCCCTGCATCGCCAAATACGATCCCGATTTCCGGCCTTCGCAAATGAACAATACTTTCACTTCCTGGACCCTGTCGCCCTTCACCCA
>JAPUDU010000303.1 GCA_027492935.1 Fimbriimonadaceae bacterium | reverse complement strand
CGCTTTACCAACGATAAATTCGTACCACTTCTCTTGCCCCATCGAAACCGCTTGATTCGCCGTTTTGCCGTAATTCTCTGCCGGATCAAACATCCGATCATTTGTCTGACCAATAACAATCACGGCTAACAATGCACTCAAACTCATCTCAATAAGTCAAGACGTTAAAACATGCAACCAAAGTACTTCGATACTCGTCTAATTATTGAATGACTGAGGTTCTCAAAGCCCTCTCCGACCCAAACCGCCGAAAAATTCTTCGCGTACTTGGATCCGGAGAATTAAATGCCGGTGATATCGGTCACAACTTTGACCTCACCCCACCCACTCTCAGCCATCACCTTAGCGTTCTCAAAAAAGCTGATCTAATCCGCGTGCGTCGCGATGGCACTCAACTCATCTATAGCCTCAACACCACCGTAATGCAAGATGCCGCCGCCGCAATTCTCGATTTCATTCCCCAAGAAAAACTCCAAACAAAGGAAGAACAATCATGAACCCCAATCTCCGCAATTTTATCGGATGTCTCATCATCACCGGCCTTGCTGCTGCTTATACATTAAAAGTGTTCCCCACCCTTCCCGAGCAGATTCCCGTTCATTTTAATGCCGCTGGCGTTCCTGATCAGTATCAGGCGAAAGGTTCCGGTGCCTGGGTAATGATCTACGTAATGGCTGGACTCGGCTTGCTCTTTTCGATTCTGCCCGCCCTCAGCCCAAAAACGAAATCAATTGAAAGCTTCAGAAAAACCTACGATATCCTAGTCTACGGAATTATGTTTTTCATGGTTGGCATCCACATCATCACGCTAGGTGCTGCCGGAAATTCGCAGCTTTCCACTGTCGGTTTCGGATTGCTTATGTGCATATTCTTCGGCTTCCTCGGCAACCTTCTTGGCAAAGTTACACCGAATTACTACGTTGGTATACGCACGCCGTGGACTCTAGAATCACCCGAAAACTGGGAACGAACCCATCGGTTTGCCGCTCGTCTTTCCGTTGCCGCATCCATTTTGGGAGCCGCAATCATTATCGCCGGTGGCCAATTCATGGTCGCGATCGGAATAGTAGTTGCGTCCTTGATCTTTCCAGTCGGATACTCCTACTGGCTTTACACCCAATCCAACAGGTCGGAAAACTCAACGCCTACTTAGGTTTGAAAGGCTTGCCCTGCAATGTCTCAAACCGGTTCAACTGGATAGCTTTCACTGTCTTTTTCATGACCAGCAACCACTCATCGCGCAACACCTTCAACTGCGGAGCAATTTTGTCCATAGCGGCTTTTGCTTCGCCGTTGATTTTTTCTTGCAAAGCTTGCTGTTCTTCCGCACTTGCCGGCTTTTCTTTGCCATATTTATCATAAATCGGTTTGATTGCTTCCTGTTGAACCGCATTAACCTTCTTGCCTGTTGCCTCGTACGCATCACGCAACTTCTTAAGCTGAGAGTCCGACAATCCGATCCGCTTGGCAACAACAGGGTTCATCATCGCGGGATAACCAGCCGTTTGCAAAGTCAATTCGCTCAATCGCTTCTTTTGCGCGGTACTCAAAAGACCATAAACATTTTTTCTTAGCGTCAGTTCTAATTGCTGAAGCTTATCTACCGGAGCTGGCGGTGGCGGATTCTTACCTTCGGCTGACTTCTGATAATCTGCTTGCAACTTATTCGCCTTGGCATTAAAATCATCCGCGAACTTATTCATCTTGTTACGCAACGCTTCATCAATACCAAGCTCTGTTTGAACTTCCTTGCTCTGCAAAAGCCCAAATTCCGATACCTGTTCTTCAAATGTTTGGGCAATTCCAAATGCCGGGCCAATAAGGGCAATTCCGATTAACAGCGCACGATTAAGCATGATGATTTCCAGACGAATCCAAACATCTTAACGCACCAAAGCATGTGTTTGTGTCCCCGTCGGGCCTTCTGACAGAGCACCAGGTGAGTTGCCGTTCGCTGAAACAATCTCGATTTCAGCGTCATCCAGATAACGGCGCATATCCCGCAAAAGTTGTTCCGTCGGTGAAACACGATTCAAAAGCACAATCGGCAGAGAGTCGGCAACATTGACAAATTGAATCAATACTTCGTAGTCACCCGGATTGTTCTCAACCAAACTCCGGAGCCGCTCAAGCTGACTCACCTTGGCCGCCTTAATCGAAATCATGATCCGCCCCTCAACTGAATCATCCATATCCATGATAACAGGCGCAGGAAGCTCATTAACTTCAAAAATTTGAATCTCCGGCGTGCGTTCGGCAGATTGGCTTCGTTCATCAAACTTAATCCGACCCGAAACCACCACAACCTTATCTTTTTCAAGCACCCCGGCTAACTTAGAAACCGTATCGCCAAACGCAAATCCCCCAATCTGCCCCGAAAAGTCTTCCAAGGTAATCCGTGCCACCAAGCTTCCCGTTCTCTGGCTCGGCCGCACACTCACCTGGCTCAAAACTCCAGCCACCGAAACGCGCTGAGGATTTTCCAGTTCCAAAACCTGCGCGCAACTATGAGATCCCGCATTCTTCAGACTAAATTCATAACCCCGGAGAGGGTGATCAGAAATATAAATCCCCATCGTCTCCTTTTCCATCTTCAGAATATCAGATCGCTCAGGTGCCGGAACTTCAGGTAACACGGGTAGCTCCAGAGCTAACTCCGTGCTTTCGCCAAACAATGAATCCTGACCAACTATTCTCTGCCGATTCGCATTATCAGCAAAGATCAAGGCCCCCTCTGCTGCGTTCATCAACTTAAAGCGATTTTTATCAATCGAATCCAACGCCCCGGCTCTGATCAACGACTCGAGTGACCCTTTATTCAGTCCCGCCAGCCTTAACCGATCACAAAAATCAAAAAGGTGGTCAAACGGCGCTTCCGCCCGTTCTTCAACGATCTTACGAACAAGCCCTTCCCCGACCCCTTTAATCGCACCGAGCCCAAACCGAATCGCCTCAACTTCACGTTGTTTTTTGCCCTTGCCGACCATCTGCTTTTCGATCGTAAAATCAAGCTCAGATAGGTTGATATCAGGTGGCAAAATTGGAATCTTCGCTCTTCGGCAGTCTTCAATGTAGGTCGTGACTTTGTCTTCTTTTTCGCGGAAGACCGCCAGCAAACCGGCCAAATATTCAACCGGATAATTCGCTTTTAAATAAGCCGTCTGATAAGCCAAAATTGCGTAACAAACCGCATGAGCTTTGTTAAACGCATATCCTGCAAACGGCAATAGCAAATCCCAAACCTTTGCCGCTGCATTCTCAGAAATCGCCCGCTCCTTACAGCCTTCCATGAACTCGCCTTGCATCGCGTCCATAATCGACTTTTCCTTCTTCCCCATCGCCCGACGAAGAATGTCCGCCTTACCAAGCGTGAAGCCGGCCAATGCCTGAACCAATTTCAAAACCTGATCTTGATAAACGATAATTCCAAATGTCTCGCGCAGAATTGGCTCCATTTCATCCGTCGCCAATTCGATCTTAGTCCGACCAAATTTATTCGAAACAAATCGCGGAATGTGATCCATTGGACCAGGCCGATACAACGCAACCATAGCCGCGAGTTCTCGAACATTCTGCGGCTTAAGCTCAACAATATTTCGACGCATCCCACCCGATTCAAGCTGAAACACCCCAACTGTATCACCTCGGCTCAGCATGTCAAACGTTTTTTGATCATCAAATGGAATCGCAAGGTGACCACCTTCTCCTAAAACGGGGTGATCGCGTTCAATTTCTTCCGCGTTCAGATGACTGTGAGTAGACCGAATATGGTCAATGGCCCGCGCCAGAACGGTGAGGTTGCTAAGCCCCAAAAAGTCCATCTTGAGCAAACCAATCTTCTCAAGAATCCCCATCTCATAAGCAGTAACTGCCTGACCATCCGACCCTCGATAAAGGGGCACGTAGTCACTGAGCGGTTCTTTTGAAATAACAACCCCTGCCGCATGAACGCCCGCATGGCGAGCTAAGCCTTCAATGCGATGAGCCGTGTCAACGAGGTTCTTAACTTTTGGTTCGTTATTATAAATCGCCTTAAACTCAGCGACTTCTTTCATCGCCTTATCAATGCTCCAACCAGGCCCGGTTGGAATCGTCTTCGCCACCCGATCTGCCTCTATCGGCATCAAACCCATCACGCGAGCAGCATCACGAATGGCAGCTTTCGGCCCGAGCGTTCCAAAAGTAATAATCTGCGCAACCCGCTCCTGACCGTATTTTTCTGAAACCCACTTGATGACCTCGTCACGGCGAGCGTCTTCAAAATCCATATCAACATCCGGCATGCTCACACGTTCTGGATTCAGAAATCGTTCGAAAGTCAAATCATATTCAACTGGATCAACATCGGTGATTCCGACCGTGTAACTAACCAGTGAACCTGCCGCCGACCCTCGCACCCCGAACATGATGTCCTGGCTCCGAGTGAACTGAGCAAACTCCTTTACGAGCAAAAAGTAATCTTCATAACCCGTTTGCTGAATAACCCCTAGTTCATAGTTCAACCGCTCAAAGTAAGAATCGTCCGGATTCTTAACGCGATTCTTCAACCCCTGCTCGGCTAAGTATCGCAAGTATGAAACCGAATCATGCCCCTCTTCCAGTTCTGGCTGCGGCATTAAAGCCCGGCTAGAACCGAGTTCCAGATCACACATATCCGCGAACTGGACACTGTTCTCTAACGCCTCGGGATGCTCAGGAAAAAGCCTCGCCATCTCATCCGGCGTTTTTACATAAAACTCTTCGCCCGTAAATTTGAACCGTTTTGTGTCGTCCCGCAAGCTACCGGTGCCAATGCACAGCAGTACGTCATGGGGATCGGCATCTTCGCGACACAGATAGTGCGCATCATTGGTACAGACAATCGGGAGCTTCAAGTCCTTGGATATCTTGATTAAGCCTTCATTGCACAGCTTTTGCTCCGGCAAACCGTGATCTTGTAACTCAACAAAATAACTATCCGGGTCAAACATATCCCGATAGAATCCGGCGATTTCCAATGCTCGCTTGTAATCGTTGTTTAACAACGCTTGGTTTACTTCGCTCCCCAAGCAAGTTGTGGAAGCAATGAGACCCTTTGCATGCTGCTGTAAAAGCTCATGGTCGATCCGAGGGCGGTAGTAAAAACCTTCGAGCGCCGCTACCGTATGCATCTTGCAGAGATTGCGATAACCTTCCTCGTTTTTCGCCAGAAGCAACAAGTGAAAACTGTCCTTCTCTTCACCCCGGCGTTTTTCGCGAAGACCGCCGGGAGCAACATAAGCCTCCATCCCAATCAAAGGCTTTACGCCCTGCTTTTTACACTCAAAATAAAACTCCATACACCCAAACATCACGCCATGATCAGTGATCGCCAAGGCTGGCATATCATTCTCCTTCGCCCGCTTGACCATATCCTTAATCCGAGTTGCTCCGTCAAGTAACGAATACTCAGTGTGGTTATGGAGATGCACGAACGGTCGTTGACTCATGATTCAAAAGGAAAATGCTCCGCACACAAGAAAGCGATGCGGCAAAGTTGGGACGAAATCAGTATGCCGACTGATGCTAGTAATTACGCTGTCTTTTCCACTTGTATTCCCCGATCCTGAATCCCATCGCACCTCACCTCGAGAGTTTAG
>JAPUDU010000302.1:320-5646 GCA_027492935.1 Fimbriimonadaceae bacterium | reverse complement strand
GTGGTCGAATGGCGGTGCATTGCCCAAGACTTCCCAGCCACACTGTGACTTCGTACAAGAGCACACAGAATACAATTTGCAGAATAGCAACCTCGAAAAGGCATTCATGATTCCTCACGGTGTGGATATGGAATGTTTCCACCCCGGTATTCAGACCGATTTCCGCAAACGCCACGGTATCCCGGACGGTGCCTTTGTCGTCATCAGTGTGGGCACCATCTGTTATTGGCACAAGCGAATGGATTACGTCATTCGGGAAGTCGCCTCTGTTCCCGATGCCTGGCTAATCATTGTCGGCCAGGAGTGCTCAGATTCTGCTGCAATCAAGGCCTTGGGAAACGAATTGATGGGCTCGCGCATTGTCTTTACGACACTTCCCCATGATGAGCTTGTAGAAGCTTATGCAGCGGCAGACGTCTTCACCCTGGGCTCATTGTTTGAAACCTTTGGCATTGTATACATCGAAGCCATGGCGATGGGGTTGCCGGTCATCTGCACCAATCACCCGAACCAGAAAGCGATTGTCAAGGAGGGCATCTTTGTCGATATGATGCAGACAGGAGCGCTTGCTTCAGCACTGATTAACCGGGATCAGAAGATGCTTGAGGATTTGGCCCGAATGGGGCCGAAAATAGTTGAGAAATGGTATGACCTTAAGTCTCTCAAGCGGCGCTACCTTGAGAATTTTGAACGAATTGCAGCAAGTGAAACATCGCTCCCTGCCTACTCCCTTTCCAAGAAACTAAAAGCCAACCTGCGTAACACCTTAGCGAAAATGTTGCCGATTCGTGATGTGTAATTTGCATAGTGAGGCAATATCAGGAGCGAACGGAGATGATCTAAGGCAAATGGAATAATGGACAGGAGGATTAAACATTGGGAAAACGTGATTTAGAAAATCTGCTGGATTCTGTAACTACATCGGACTATGTCAAATGGAACAAGGAGCGGATCCTCAGTTGTATTGACGAACTTCAAAACTTACTGAATCTTACAGGCGTGAAAACGCTTGATCTCGGGCATGACACCCTTGTTGGTCTGTTGTTGGCAAAAACTGGAGTTGAACTCGTCGGAAACATAGCACCATTGAACGAGACCGAATCGCTTGCGCCACCTCCTCAAACGAGTCAGTTTAAGTTGCCCAATGGGGATACCTACAAATGGAGGCTTGACCCATTCGATTTTGAAACTACTTTTCCATATCAAGATGGCTCATTTGAATTGGTAACTGCATTCGAAGTGATTGAACATGTGCTTGGTAGTCCAAGAAGATTCATCAGGGAAATTAAGCGGGTTCTCAAGCCGGGAGGCCATCTATTCCTAGGGACGCCAAATATCAACAGTTGGCCAAAGATACTCCGGCAGTTCCAGCATGCGCCAGTTTATGACTCCAAACCCTATAGTCAGGACTTCGGGCCTAGGCACTTTATGTGCCACGTGTATGAATACTCACCCTGGGAACTTAAAACACTACTCAGGTCGGAAGGATTTGAGATTGTCAGTTTCAGAACTTGGAATCCGTATCCATCTGACCCTAAAGGTCCGCGTAGTTTCGTACTGCGCACTTTATTGTCACTAAGTCTATTTGCCTGCGGTTACTTCAAGGAATCTGCTTTGCTATTCAAGGATAGAGGACACCAGATTGGTCTTTTGGCTCGCTCAACTTCGTGACTAAATCGATTGATGTAAATGGCCAATGGTCATCTAATATCGAATTGATTTTGCTCGAAATCGCATTAAATTTGACCTGATCTTCAACATTCCCAGTTACTTTTCCTGGCTAATACTAAAGAATCTATACTAATGAAGAAAGTTTTGTTTATTGCCTATCTTTATCCACCGATAGCCAATTCGGGGACCAGGCGTAGCCTGGAATTCGTAAATCGCCTGCCGGATAATGGATGGACCCCAATTGTTCTTACATCAAATCCCAAACCCGCCGATTGCGAAATGTCATTAATCGAGGAAGTTCGAAAGGGTACTCGCATAGAGCGCGCCTCGCTTTGGACTGACCAATTATCGGAACGAATCGGACAGCTCATTGGTGGTCAACGTGTAGCCGACGGACTAAAGTGGAGAATGCAGCGACTGATGCAAGTGCCTGATGAATGCGCAGCTTGGCGACCAACGGCCGTCCGCAAGGGCTTGGATGTATTCAAACAAGAGGGTTTCGACGCGATCTATGCTTCTGGCTGGCCTTGGACATCCTTCCTTGTAGCGGCTGAACTGAGTCGTAAAACCGGAAAACCATTTGTCGTGGACTACCGAGACTTGTGGAAGCCATCGGATGTTGAATGGGATAGGCATACGGCAATGCAACGCTGGTTTCAACCCCGCCTGGAAAAGAAAATCTTGCGTGATGCCTCTGCAGTTATTACCACGACATCATCCTTTGCCCGGATGCTTGCAGAGGAAGGCGCTGAAGGAAAGGCTTATTGCATTACCAATGGTTTTGATCCAGAAGATTTTTCCGGTTTTGACAAAATTCGGAATATGAGCTCAGCCGACATCTTCCAGATATCCTATACCGGTGTCTGGCGACCGGGTTACGGCCCTGAGGATTTGTATCGCGCAATTCGACACCTTAAGCAGAACTCGGCAGAAAGTCTGCACAAACTCAAGGTGGTCATGGCCGGTTTCAATCCTGGGCGGGCAAAGGAGTTTGGAATTGATGATGTTGTCGAAGAGCACGGGCCAGTCCCGCACAGCCAGGCCATCGAAATGATGATGCGCTCGGACGCACTTTATCTACCGGTTTCAACTGGCTTCTATGAACGAGCTCATCTTCCTGGAAAGCTGTTTGAATACATTGGCAGCGGCAAGTCCATCATTGCATCTGCTCTTGCGGAAAGCGAAGTCAATTCAGTCCTTGCAGCAGTTGGCGGAGCTTGTGTCATTGCACCGGGTGATATCAATAGTTTGGCGGATGCAATTTTTACCATGTGCCACACCAAAAACAGTGGAGCATTCTCACCGCGCATCGAATGCGAAGCCAGACACTACGAGCGTAGCCATCAATGTGCCGAGTTAACACGAATCCTGGGATTGGTTGTCGCGGCCAACCCCATTTGAGCACTGATCTCATGCCAACAAGACTCAAGTCGCTGAATGACATTGTCGATAAATTTCTTTGTGTGAAAGTAGTACACCGCTTCGAGTCCTTCAGGAGTTTTTCTCCATGAATTCAAATCAATTGCTAATCGCTCTTGCGCTTTGTTGTTCAACCTCAGCCGTTAACGGGCAAGTGGGTTTTAATGTCTGTGGCAGTTTGGAAAACGGATACGGTCCATACGACTACCGTTCAACCGATGCCCCGAAAAGGACTATTGTCGAGAAATTTCACTTTCCCCCAAAAGTAGAAACACTTAAAGGGGGGAGCACCGCCTCTACGCCCGGTGGAGATTTGGCCTACACGCTGCGAGCTTTCCCAAACCATCCACGTGCATTGATGGCGACAATTCGATTTGCCGAACAGACCAAGAGAAATCCGCCACCAGAAATGATTTACACAGTCAGTTGCTGGCTTGATCGTGCGGAAAGGTTTGCTCCTGATGATGCAACGGTAAAAATGTTGTTTGGCATCTATCTGATTCGCTCAGGAAAGCCTCGAGAAAGCATTCCCAAGCTTCAATCGGCGCTGGAACTTTCGAAGGATGATCCTAATATCCTGTACAACCTTGGTTTGGCGTATTTCGAGTTGAAGGATTTCGAAAAATCCCTCGAACTGGCGCACCAAGCCTATGCGGCTGGCTTTCCACTTCCCGGTCTTAAAGACAAGCTTCGAAAAGCCGGGAAGTGGAAGGATGAAAAGTGAGAACCGGCTCCTAGAAAAAACTGGCTTCAGGTAATTCTCTGGCAGGCTCGAAAAGAAACGTTCATACGTCGTTATAAAACCAACACGACATGCATGCTTTCGAATTAGCGGATACCCTTTTGGATTGCCGGCAAAAAGTGTAACTCGGTGACCGTCTGAGTAAGCATGCGCTTGTGCCAGAAATTTTCTTAATCATGTACATAATCTAATATGGCTGCAATTTTTCGCATCTTGATAAACCACCAATCCCCAAGTGTTGACGCAACGAATGAACGATATTTATAGATTTTTAAGTTATTTCCTTCATTCAAATGGTCAATGATCGCAGTTCTTGCCGTTTCAAAGTGGCCATGGATTGATTCAGTCAGTGGTTCTTGATTATTCGGCCTTTTTATTCCCACGAAATAGAGGTCATATGATCTCCAGTCAGTAGCAAAAAAATAATACGAAAATAATTTATCAATCTCTATCTTTTTTTTGAAATCATTTGCGGTGAGATTCAGATAATAGTTCCATCCCGCGTCTGTTGTTAATGGGCTATCCTTGGATTGCGTGCGGCTAGTACCGTGCTCGCGACGTCCGGTTGTTGCGCAGGTCATAGTCACTAGCCCACCTGATTTGCACAGTCGCACCATATTTTTGAATGTCTCAACCCAGTACGGATTATGTTCCATCGCTTCGCAGGAAATCACATGATCGAAGGAATTGTCTGGCGCGTCGTATTTTTGGCCCTCGCAAACAACATCAACTCCATTACCGGGTCCAATATCTAGCCCTATATATTCATTTGAGTTAAAAAAATCTCGGATTGTTCCATTTATATTCAAAGAGCCTATCTCCAAAACGCGACCGCCATTAAAGAACTCAGGCAATGTTTCGGACAATATGTTTACAAAGTCCCTTTGCTGCTTGTGTGACATTGAATTTTCCCTACCTTAAAAATAGTGCGTTAGACGGATGAGTCAAGTGTATATTGTAATGGCGACAACGCAATAGCCGGCCAAATATCCATGCTGATCACTTAGCCAAAGCGCTCGAAGGTAGCTTCTTCCGGGTCACACACAATCGCTATGTAAGGGTGGTCCTTGGCGAGCGCGTTCTCATTAATAGATTTGTCTTGAAATATCGTTGCTCAAGGTCGCAAGCTAAAACACACCGCGCTTCAACAGCTTCCAGACTTCGGCCCAGATGATGTGCACAATATCTGCCGCTTTCTTGCTGTTGAATGTCGAAGAACAGTAATTCAAATAGGTTCGATAATGGACTTACCGCTCGGATCCAGCAACCTAATTGATGCCCCTGTGCTAGAGCACGACGCGCGCTACGAATGAACAACCATGTAGGTGATGCAATACAGTTGGCGCCAAGTCGTTCGGAAAATGATCATATACCTCTTCGAGCTCGCACTCGTGCCAGGAAAAAAACTGTTCTGATTCGTGCTCAAAATATACTTCAACGTATTGACATATCCAGCGCGTCTTGTCTCGGCCCAGTCGCCGTGGGACTGAGGGA
>JAPUDU010000302.1:0-310 GCA_027492935.1 Fimbriimonadaceae bacterium | reverse complement strand
TCCTAGACATACCCAGGAGCGCCGGTCGCCTCCCAGCCGCCACGAGACGCAGCAATCGCCCTCACAACTCCACGTTTTTTATCGCATGCCCACTTTATAGACCATGCGTTAAAGTGTAATGCTAATCCAGAGAAAATCTCTAATGAACCAGTTTTGTGACGACAGCAACATACACTGGCGCCTAAGATAAACGTCTTGAAAAAATTCAGGCGATAAGCTTCTATAGGAGATTATTGTCAGCCGACAAGGCGGCGTCGAGACATCCAGCCCATGAGGCCAAGGCCAGCCAGCATCATCAGGTAAATGCCTG
>JAPUDU010000301.1 GCA_027492935.1 Fimbriimonadaceae bacterium | reverse complement strand
TTATCAAATCTTTTCAATGACCAGGAAGAGTCAGTGAGAAGAATTGCGGCGGGTTGTTTCTCTAACATGGAATTCGAAGCAATAGAGAAATCCACGAAGTTGATAGAATCGTTTATAGATAGTCAGGCCTTTCATGACCAGTCATTCTTCTTCTTTGAAGTCTTGAAAAGTGCCCCAATTCACCTCCCGGACGTCGTTTGCAGGGCTTTTGAGAGATCGGCAAAACTCTTGGAAGGAGTTTCAGTCGAAGAAGAGGTTAGAACTGGACGGTTTTCAGACAGAAACACCAGCATATTGGTTCGCCTTTACGAAGGAACAACGAATCCCGATGTCAAAACTCGATGCCTAGACATCATTGATGACTTGGCAAAATCTCAAGCCGCATATCAGTTAGAGGAACATCTGCAGGACTTTGCAAGGCAATTTTAGATTAGACATCATAGCCCCAAGGAGACATCGCACACCGACGCGCTCCACAGATCAAACACTGGCAGTTAGCTTGGTTCAGTTTTGTATGAGGGCAGTCTATGAGTATTGGAGTCAGTCCATGGCTAGCGCGGTCAAAGTGGACTTTTGGAGAGACTACATTGAGCTTTTCGAGTGTAAAGCGCAATGAGATAACAGCTCGGTAATGGTTTGAGCCGTGATTTACGTTTTCCGAAAATTCGAGTGATACAGCTCCATTTCCTAGCTGATTTAGATTTGCAATGAACTCATATTGAAAGGAGGCAACCGGGGCTGGCGCAGGTGGGCCACGGAATACGTCAAGGAAGCTCGTCTTCACCGCCCAAAGGGGTTTTGTATCTCCGAACTTTGAATGCAACTGAGTGTCAAATAGCATTTTGGGAGGCTCGGGATTCTCAGAATTGAGGTTCGCCTTCATAGCCTGAAAACCGCCGTGTTGTGCATATCCCTTAGTCCGAAGGTCGTCATCAATATGATTCAGGATAAGCTCAATGAGCCTATCCAAATTCTCTTGTGCTGTCTTTGACACTGCACATATTATGGACACTGACATCTCACACAAAGAAGCAGCCTTCACTCGAAAGGCTGCTGAAATTAGTAGTCCTCAGGCAAAAGGACGGTCGTGACCGAGCGATCCCACTCGGTAATGATCCAGAACGTGACCTCACTTTTAGATGAGTAGACCGACATGAGCCGAGAGCCATGAATCAGAGCCTCTTCGTTCGACTCTCGATCTTCATCGCAGACATTGCCCCAATCGCCATTGGCATGGCGCTTAAGAGCCGCGAACACTTCATCTGGCGGAATCGTGGCAATAAGATTCGCTGTCGCAGCCAAGCGACCAAGCGGGAATTTGGTTTGAGTAATCAATGTGGCACCTCTCAGGGCCCGCGTCGCGCCCCTGTGTATTAGTCAGGGGGGGGCCGTTGAGCCGCGGGCCCAATCGAAGTGCCACAAAAGCACCATACAAAATATTAGTAACAAGCCTCAAATTTGAACTCGTCGATGCAATTTCTTTAGCCGTGACTGCATTCGGAGCAAATCCTCACGAAATTCAAAAACATCAAGTTACTATGAAAGCATGAGCCATATGCGTCCAGAAAAGCTCGCGTACACGGTCGAGGAAACAGCAGAGCTGCTTTCTCTAAGTCGAGCTCACGTCTATAGATTGCTTGATAGACGGGAACTGGAATCGATTCTTGTTGGTAGGAGCAGAAGAATTACTTCAAAACAATTAGGTGACTTTTTGGCGAGACTAGAACAAGACAAATCATTCGAATCTAAGTTTTGGCTCCCCAAACACTGACAGAAGCGGCATCATAGAAACTAAGGTGCATCGGCCTTTTCTTGTTTCTTCTTTCTTGCATTAGCTCAGCTCGGGCCACCATTTTCCTGTTCTCTGGTGTATTCGGATCGCCATAGAGTCCAATATACAGACGTTCAATTTTGCCTCGCTCTAGAACTTTTAGGTAGTGATCGTCATTCTCAGCAAGAGAGTGACCATAAACAAAAAGACATCCCCCAATGCCCTCGAAGCTACGTAAAGCTTTTGCTAGATAGTCACTGTGTCTTACTCGTTCAAGTTTCTCGTCACTTGTTCCCTCGGCAACAAAAAGTGGAAAGAAGTCTTTGTTGAGTGCTTCACGAATTTGATCGATTAGTTTGACCCCTGTCCGACTCCAAGTATATTTTTGAATCTCAGTTCCTGAGTCAAAAATATGAAGCGCACCATGCAAGTAATACATGTTTTGATCGTGACTTTGGTGCGATTCCCACACAACGTAGTCGGATTCAACACCAGAGTCGATATCATCCTGTGAAGTTCTAAATCCATCATCAGATCGAACGGATTCAGGTCGCTCGTGGTGCATGTGCGTCCAGTAAAGAAGTAGGTCGTAGTTAAAAGTATATGTAGTATCAAAGTAACTTAAGAATCTTTGGCAAGCCGCGTATTCGTCGTCAGAAATGTCAATAGGAGAAGCAGGATGGCTATCAGCGATTGTCTGAACCAATAGCTCCTTCAGGCGATCTGCATCGTTCCTCATTTGTTGGGTATTGGCTTGGTCTATTCCGTAATGTGTGGCAAGGTCTGCAGCATCTCTTAATGACTTGATCACTTTCTCAAAATCTGTTGTATCGAGGGCAGCAAAGACATTTTTGACTCTTGCCCCAAGTTTCGAAAAGTCAGCCTGAAGAAATAGTTGGTCATAACGAAAAATGTCCGGGCGACAAGCGATGCTAAAGCCGTTGCCCAATAGCAAGTGTCGCTTTTTGCAATTTGAAGATTCTACGAGTGCTTCGTCAAAAGTGAGGAGTTTCATGCAGGTGGGTTCAGTGAAAGGAGAGACAGGGGGCAATTGCCCCCTTGATTCATTGGCGGATTAGTCCCGCCGGTCGTCGACTTCTCGGGCAACGCCTTTGAAAGGTTTGCCGTCTTGCTTCTGATCCATGATGCGGCCCGTTTCAGTATCGCGCTTTGTCCAATTGCCATTCGGCCCCTTGAACTGCGTGCGATCATCCACAGAACCACGTCTGAACCCATTGCCAGTGTTTTTCGCCATCAGCTTTCACCTCCTATTAGTAGTCGGTGTGCCAGGTACTGTAATTCGACCTATCTCCCGGATGATTTCTGAACCTTTTGGTGGGACCACTCCGTCCCTTTTCATGGAAAAAACAAGGCTCGCAAAGGAGACTAGCTCTGCTGACAGTGTCGAGGCACAACCGCCATTCTCTATGACGGGCGCAGGGTTGTTTTTGGCGCGGGCTTTTTCACTTTTTTAGCACTCTTTCCTTGTGAGTGCCAAAAAATTCCCTTTTTCAGTACAGGGTTGAGTAGAGATTTCCATTCTTACTTGCTGCCAGAATCTTCTGTTCTAGAGCATCAATGAGCTCAACTCGATCCTCCATGATCTCGATGAGGTCGCGTCCATCAACAAGAAATACAGGATTCTCACCTTTGTCCAGATCATCGATAACTTCTTGACGAAACCCGACCATGGAAACAAACATCCCGCGCGTGCCGCTGTATTTGCCACGGACTTTCCCTTGAAATTCAAGGATGTCGCCTTTCGTCGGTGGCGACTTTCTCCAACGCGATTCGATCAAATAGTGGTGGCCCTGGTATTTAAACATGCCGTCTATTTGCTCTGGGCCGGTCTTGTAGGGAGGAAAGTATTCAACTTCGGATAGTTCAAACAGTTCTTGTAGCAAGTCTTCTAGCGAATAGCCTCTGGCCTGGGGATCGCCAGCTGTAAAAAGTGCATTAAAACGGGTCCTCAAAGCCTCCTTCCTCACGTTCTTATTGGAGATAGCGGCAATTCTTTCATTCGACTTGGTTTGCCGTTCAGCTGACTTGCGCCTTTCTTCCTGAGTCACAATCACAGACTTTCCCGCAAGTTGCTTTAAGGTGAGTAATGCAGACTTCGCGCCCTCTATATCAGGCAAATCCTTAGACGTCAGCTTCTGCATGGTCGCAAATTCGTTTACAATCCGATGCTGTATTTCTGATCCGTTTACACCTGCGGCATCCAGATCAGAGAGAATGCTCCTCGCAATCTTGAATTTTTCAAGTTGCTCATACTTGCGCCAAACACCTTCCGAAATGCCACATCGCAAAAGCAAATCTTTGAGGTCTCCCTTGTAATGAAAAACCTTCCCGCAGCATTGAATCACTGCTTGCCGGAGGTCGTAGGAGATAGGGTCAAGACTCATAGTTCCCCCCGAAAGGCTTTCGCGAGGATGGCTTGGGTGGTGCGCTCGACTTGAGCGGTCGCTCCGGCGAGGCGGGATTCGATGGAGTCGGCGAGAGCGAAGAGGGATTCGACGCGGCATACGATTTCGGCCTGCTCCTCAATTGGAGGCAAGGAAATCTTCATGGCTCGGATTTTTTTAGCGTTGAGTGCTTCCTGAACTCCGCCACCCCCCTCACTCCTTGAAGTCTCGTATCGCTCTTCTGCCCAAAGTCGTAAAAATGTCGACTCTACAATATTCTTGTTCGGTACGAGAGCAGCAACATTTTGGTTTGTGGTTGCTTCAATACCGAGTATCGCCGCTTGACCCCTCGTTTTTCCTTCACCTATCATTGCAATAAGTACTGAACCTTTCGGTAGTAGCTTTGCATTTGAGTTAGCCAGACCTTCCTCAGTGATTCTTTCCCTGGTATTAGTGATTAGTTGCCAGGCGACTTCGCCTGAACTCACCCATGGTACTTTGCCATTCCAATAAATGTCATTTTTCCTCGAAGGTGTTCCGCCTAAGCATACTTCCGTAATATGGCCAACGCTTGACTCGATCCATGCATCGTCCTTACCAAGGTTTACTCTCCAATCGGCGGTGAGTTGGCCAGAACAAGCGGCGGCGAGGACGGATTGGCGGAATTTCTTGAGAAGAGTAGGGATCGTGGCGAGGCGTTCACGAGTGCTTTGCGTTTGAGCTCTCAGCCTATCTAGCGAGTCCGCTATTTCTCTCTGCTCTTGAAATGGTGGAACCAAAATGGGTAGCAGTCCAAGATTCTTACGGGATATGCGCTTTCGGGTCGTCCCCCGCTCGAACTCTTCCATCAGTGAGCGAAATGCGGGTGCATTTATGGCGTACATGAGCCACCGTTGATCGACTAGACTTGGGTCTCCTCTAAGAACGCAAACATCTACAACCGTTACTGCGGGCTTGTCATCGCCAGGAAAGATACATGCCCGTCCCAGCGGCTCAGGCATTCGAGCGACAAGTACATCTCCTGTTTCCAGGAATGTACAATTGAGTTCGTAAGCCTTGTCCTTGGTCAAGAAGCGGTTTGACCGATTTCGAAAATGACCATCGCCAACGTCAGCCAACTGAATTAGTCGCACATCACCTTTAGGGTCTTGATCCTTGCTTTCTACCCAGTCACCATCAATAAAAGTGCCATTAAGAAGCAATTCCGCTAAGGTAGAAGGATGCCACTCATGTACGCCAGGTACGCGAGCTACCGGGTCGCAAATTTCTTCTTTCTGGCTCATTTCCCCTCACTTCCCTCAATCCGCTTAACTTCGCGCTCGAAGTCACTCTCAAACGCTTCATCCTGCTTGACCCGGAACTTTTCGAAGTGTTCCTCGGCTAACTTTTTGGCGACTTCAGCGGAGACTTTGCCGGGGTAATCCAGCACCTCAAACCCATTGAAGTCCAAGAACGCGTTCAGCCGCTCCACCCAATCAGTCAT
>JAPUDU010000300.1 GCA_027492935.1 Fimbriimonadaceae bacterium | reverse complement strand
TGGTTTATGTGAGTGAGGATCGGAAAGGGGCGGGGTTGCACTTAGAATTTTCGGTTCAGGACAATGTCGCGTTGCCTTGGTTGAGACGGTTTGGTAGTTTTTTGACGAATCGGGGGAAGGTTCGGGACGAGGCAGATGATTGGCGGGAAAAGTTGGCAATTAAGGTGCCCGATGTGGCGGATCGAGTCGGGAGTTTGAGTGGGGGAAATCAGCAGAAGGTGAGCTTGGCTAAGTGGCTGGAAGGCGAACCGAAGCTCATCGTTTTGGATGAGCCGACTCGGGGGGTCGATGTTGGGAGTAAAGCGCAGATTTATGAGATCATCGCTGGTTTAGCGGCAGAAGGGAAAGGCGTGGTTGTGATTAGTAGCGAGATGCAGGAGTTGATTGGACTTTGCCATCGGGTGGTTGTGATGCGGGGTGGGGTTCCGGTTGGGATTTTAGACAGGGATGAGCTGAGCGAGGAAAGGATAATGGAGCTGGCAGCAGGGGTTATGGGATGAGCTTTTTGAAGAGAATCAATTTTGAGCGGGACGGGGTTCTTTATGCATTTTTGCTGTTTGTGATTTACGCGCTTATGTTTAGGGGGGAAGTTTTTCATAACCCGCAAACCTGGAGGTTGTTGCTTTCTCAGAATGCAGATATTGGGATTATTGCTGTTGGAATGACTTTGGTTATTATCGGCGGCGGCATTGATTTGAGTGTGGGGAGCATGTTGGCTCTTATTGGTGTGATTGGTTTGACCCGGATGGGAGTTCAACCGGTCTCAGTGGGGGTTTTGTGGATGGTTGGGGTTGGGGCGGTTCTTGGATTGATTCAAGGAACCATCATTACTTGGGGACGGGTGGTGCCGTTCGTTGCGACTCTCGTTGGCTTGCTTGTTTTCCGGTCGTTAGCACTGGCATTGGCGAATGGGGGAACGTTGCCATCAAAGAATCCTGCGTGGCAAGATTTGACGTCGCAAGGTGTGCCTTTGCCGTTTGTTTTGATGCCAAATGGCAAACCGATGGTGATTTATTGGTCGATCTTCTTGTTTATTGCGGTGGCCTTGATTTTGGGCTTTGTTTTGAACATGACACCTTATGGTCGGCGGCTTGTTGCGGTTGGTAGCAATGAAAAGGCGGCTAAGTATTCGGCGGTGAATGTAGGGGCGATTCGTCGTTGGAGTTACGTGATTTTAGGGGTTTGTACGGGTTTGGCGGCGTGGGTGAATTCTTCGCGTTTGAACTCGGTACCGAGTTCAAATGCAGGTCAGTTGGCGGAGCTTGAAGCGATTGCTGCAGTTGTGATTGGCGGGACGGCTTTGAGTGGTGGTCGAGGGAGAATTTGGGGCACTGTTGTTGGAGTTATGATTCTGGGAATGATCTCGACAATGCTGGTCGCGGAGGGAGTTTCGGCTTATTGGCAAGGGGTTGTGAAGGGGGGAATTATTTTGATTGCGGTTTTGATTTCGCGCGGTAAGAAGGTGGATTAGTTAGTTTGTGGGCAAGTTCTGTGGGTTTTGAGTCAAAATGCGTTTGATGAAAGGCTGGACTTTAGCTGGACTTGCGGCTACGACCGCGATGATGATGGTTGGATGCAATCCGCCGGCAACTAAGCCGGAGGAGGGTTCGACAACCCCGACAACAGGAGGTGAATCCTCGGGTGCAGGAATTGCAAAGCCGAAGATTGCGGTTGTTATTCCGACAGCAACACACGGTTGGACTGGTGGGGTTGTTTATTGGGCCGAGAAGACAGCGAAGGATATGGCTGGAGATGCAGACATCACCGTTTTTGCGAGTGATTCGCCGGATAAACAAGCAGGCGACTTGGCAAATATTGCAACGCAAGGCTTTGACGGATTGGTAATCCTATCCTTTGACCCGACAGCGGTTACACCGGCAGTTAAAACAAGCCGCGATTCGTTCAAATATGTTGTGAGCGTTGATCGCGGTTTGAGCGAACCGATTGCCGACGTTTGGCTTCGCGGCGACAACGAAAAGTTTGGAGCTGAAGCGGCAACCTTTATGGCTGAGAAGCTGAACAGTAAAGGGAACATCTTGGTTTTACGCGGAATTGCTGGCCCGGTTGATGAAGATCGCGTGAAAGGCTTTAAAAGTGTGATGGATAAGGTCACAGGAGTTAAAGTTCTTGATATGCAACCCGCTAACTGGAGCCAAGATGAAGCGTTCAAGAAAACTCAAGCGTTGCTTTTGAAGTACCCACAAGTTGATGCTATTTGGGCAGCTGACGACGATATGGCTGTTGGGGCAGAGAAGGCGATTGCTGAATCTGGCCGAACCAATATCTGGCTTGTTGGCGGTGGCGGAAGCAAGGACGTCGTTAAAAAGGTTATGGATGGCAATGCCATGTTCCCGGCGACAGTTACCTATTCGCCGAAGATGATTGCGTTGGCAATTGAGCGATGTGTGAAAGATTTGAAGGAAGGAAAGAAATCAACAGGATCGCAGGTTGATGAAGTTCTTCCGGTTGAACTGGTCAAGCCAGACAACGCGAAAGATCACTACTATCCTGATTCAGTTTATTAAGTTAAGCTGAATCAAATAAGAAGGGCCGGTTCATTGAACCGGCCCTTCTTATTTGATGTTACAGGAACTTATTTGTTTTCCGCTTTGCTGGTATTGATGATCTGCTCAAGCTTTTCGGTTGTGAGGGGATCTTCTTGAGAGTTGGGGAATCCTTGGAACCGGACAACTTTATCGGCAGAGACGACCATGACGTGAGGAATTCCTCGGATACCGAGAGCTTTGCTCATCTTCTTTTCCGGATCGGATGTGATGATGTAGTCGGTCTTGTGCTTTTCGAGGAATGGATTGAGGGTTGATGCCGGTTCGTCGCTGACACCTACGATGACGAGGTCATCACCGAATTTCTTTTTCCATTCGTTGAGTTTGGGTGAGAAAGCAACACAGGGGCCGCACCAAGTTGCCCAAAAATCAACGAGAACAACTTTGCCTTTGACGGCAGGAGTTCCGCCAAGGATGTTTTCACCGAAGAAGAGTTCCGGTGCGGTTTTGCCGCGGAAATCGGTGGTGGCGTAGAGTTCTTTTTTAATCGTAGTTGACGGGTAACCGTTTTCGATGACCATAGCAGGCGCGAGAACAGCGGCGAGAGTGATTGCGGTAATCATGGTTCTTTCTTATTGACGTGATTGGTTTGTCTAAGGTTTTAGTTTGCAGGAAAGTTTGGTGAGGTGGCGATGAGATAAACCTGTCCGTGATGGTAGCCAGGATGGAATCCGAGACGGACAAATGCACCTTCGCCGGAGATAATTGGGCCGAGGGCGGATTTGAGTTCTTTGGATCGGACGGCATCCCCTTGATCGTAGAGTTTGTTGATCCATTCGTCGGCGGTTGTGAAGCACTGCTGAACGAATTCCGGCGTAATTTCAGATTCGCTGTATGGGAAAGGGAGATCGTTGACGGCACCATCGGTGGCGGCAGATTTGAGCTTTTGCTCCGCCGGGGAAAGTTCGGCTTCGAGAAGTTGAGATGCGAATGAGACTTCGACTCCGGCGACGTGGATCGCCATTTCACCGATCGTGAGAGCGTTGTCGTGGAGTCGGAAATTGAGTTGGGCTTGGGATAAGTCTTTGACGGACTCGGTGAGTCGTCCTCGGCTGAGGGCGCGGGTGGCGATGAAGTCTAACATCTGGGTTTATTTTGACTTGAATTTAAACTAATTCTGGTAGTTTTGAAGAATGTTGAGCCTGGTGCTGGCGTGCGGAATGGGGTTGATGACGGGAATGGATGAAAAAGAGTTGACGGTGATGACGTTCAATATTCGTTATGGGACGGCTCCGGATGGCGAGAATGTTTGGGCGAATCGTCGGGATGGGGTGATGAAACTGATTAAAGATAATGATCCTGATGTGTTTGGGGTTCAGGAGGCGTTAGCAAGTCAGGTTGACGCGATTGCGGAGGCGCTGCCGGAATACTCTATGATTGGAGTGGGAAGGGACGATGGAGTGAGAAAGGGCGAGTTTAGTGCGCTGTTTTATCGTTCTAAGAGTTTGACTTTAGATAGCCAAGGAACACGGTGGATTAGTAATTCCCCTCTTGATGTGGGCTCGGTTGGGCCGGGGGCTACGTTGCCACGGATTTTCTGTTGGGGCGTGTTTGAAAAAAAAGGGTTTGGCCGAGTGAGAGTGGTGAATACGCATTGGGATCATCAATCGGCAGATGCTCGGCTTTTGGGGGCTCAGCAGATCGGCGAGTTTTTGAAGAGTGAGCAAGAGATGCCAGCAGTGGTGATGGGGGACTTTAACTGCACGCCTGATTCTGCGCCAGTGCGGCATTTGGTGGCAAGTGGATTGACCTTGGGGCGACCGAAAGAAGGGCCGTTCGTGACGTTCCAGGGGTTTGACCCGAAAGTTAAGGACGGGGATATGATCGACCACCTTTTGGTGAATTCGCATTTTGAGTTTGTGTCGGTGAAGATTGATCGAACCTTGTTACCTTCGGGGCGGACACCGAGCGACCACTATCCGGTTGTGGCTCGGCTCACTTTGGTTCGATGACGACCCTAAAACTGGTGTGACAAAGGCCAGTATCGTGGGTTGGTAGCCGAGGTAGCACTTGTCGCTCCAAAGAAATACCGCATCATGTGACGCGGGCGGGTTCCGAGCCAGTGGGAATGGGATTTAGGCCGAAAGAGGCAGAGTGAAAAACAACAGTGGCCATTGATTTATCTTAAAACTGTACTCAAATTAAACAATCCCGGGAATTAAAATCAAATGTCTACATTTTCGTTTGCAAAAAGGCCTATTAATTCTACTGATGCAATAAAAGATGGTAGAAATATGATGTGGAAGTTTCATTAACAACATTTGTCGATTTTGTCTTAAAAACTGGTACACCAAGACTAACGCAAGTAAAGAATCTTTGCAATGAGGGTGATTACGCTGTGGTAAACGACTATTATAAAGTACTGCGAGATGCGGTCAAACAGTTTCATGAAGACGGCGGTAAGAATTGGGGGATTATGGATAACGCTGCCTCAGTCCACAAATTGCAACGAGAGCACTCTACTGCGGACGACCTGGTCAAGGCATATAAGAAATTTTTAGGACGAAAACATATTGAATACTTTGAACCCCCAAAAGGAAAGTGGGAGTTTGATGATTTGTCAGTTCGCATAAACCCGGAAATTGGTCTTGTGATTGATGGAGTAGAAACCATAGTGAAAATATATTGGAAAGATGGTGGTTTAATGAAGAAGCAAGCTGACCTCATCCTTCTAATGATGCACGCGGTAGTTGAAGAGGGGCTAGGCGAAGGTTATCGAATGTGTGTTTTAGATATTCGTAGGTCAAAGCCATTTTTCTCAGTAAATCGTCAAGTAGAGTTAGAGCCGCTTCTGCGTGCTGAGGCAAGGGCATTTGTTGAACTCTGGAATGCATTCCCGAAAGCTTAAACTAACAGGTTCATGAATCCAGTGTAGGATCGTCGCTGGATTTCACGACGGCGATGCGGCGCATGAGGATTGGAATATTTGGGAGGAGCAACGCCGATGATGTGAACATTGCCCATCGGAAGTTGGCAAAGTGGGCGATTGATCCAAGCACGGGGCCGGAGAGGATTTCGCCCAGACTGTGGGCTTGTCCGGCAAAGCTGAGTACGGTTGCCCTGACGGCTGATTCAGCTCGGCGGTTAAGCCAGGATTTGATGAGTGGATCAAGGGCGCGGC
>JAPUDU010000299.1 GCA_027492935.1 Fimbriimonadaceae bacterium | reverse complement strand
CTTTCAAAAGAATACGAGGTGAAGAAAAGTTTTAACAAATATTTAAGTTGGCAAGAGGAAGTTGTACACAATTTAGTGTCACTCGTAAGCGATAGTGGCTCAATCTGTTACCAAGTCGGAAACTATGTCGAAAATGGATACATCGAACCTCTTGATATTCACTTGCATACTTTTTTTACAAACGCAGGGTTTAAGTTAAGAAATCGAATTGTGTGGAATTTTGGTCATGGTCTTCACTGCCGCAGGCGATTCAGCGGCCGATATGAGGTTGTACTTTGGTATACCAAAAATGAAGATTACTACTTTGATTTGGACGCGGTAAGGGTTCCAAGTAAGTATCCTTCTAAGAAATCATACAAAGGTAAGAGCAAAGGCGAGTACAGTTCCAACCCTAAAGGTAAGAATCCTGAAGATTTTTGGAGTGGCTTTGATGACTGCTGGAACATTCCGAATGTAAAGGGGAATCACATTGAAAAAACATCACATCCTTGCCAATTCCCCGTTGGGCTTGCTGAGCGATTAGTATTAGCTCTATCTGCACCGGGGAGTACCGTATTGGATCCATTTTGTGGGACAGGAAGTACAGGAGTTGCCTCAATTATTAATGATAGGAATTTCGTAGGAATCGATCTTTCTTCTGACTATATTGAGATAGCACAAACACGGTGTGCCTTGGCTTCTAGAGGTGAAATTGCTTACAGGCCTCACGATAGGCCAATCTATGATCATACTAAGTCTCCTCTAAGTGTTGTTCCTCTCCGGAATATTGATAGAATTTAGGTGCATTTTTTCTGTTGAAGTATTTCATTGTGTTGAAGTATTTTTATAGAGCGATCACAAACCTTCTCCAATAATTTGCCGTCCCAACGCCCACCCATTACTCAGGCGACATTAGGCGAAGCGCGTCCCGTGCCGCCTCATCCACCGATCCCACCGAATCGAACACGCGAACCGTCACATCTCGTCAAATCCACTAACCCTCTACACTGACATCTAAAACAATAAAGCCCGGCAACATTCTGTTGCCGGGTAAAGCAAAACCGGCCCACGTCACACCACCATTTCACGACAACTCGCTTCACACGCCCGGCACGCCTCAGCGCACGCGCGGCAATGATCATGATGAGCTGCATGCTCTTCACATTCTAAATGACACTCATGGCAAGCCGAAGCACAGTTCTCGCACGCCCGATTCGATCCTTCTTTCATCGCCTTTAGCGCCTCTGTACAAGCCATAACGCACGTCTCGCACTTCCGAACACATTCTCCCATTCCATCCATGTCCCGACAAGCATCAGCGCAAGTACGACACGCC
Organism: Fimbriimonadaceae bacterium; assembly: GCA_027492935.1. Taxonomy (GTDB): domain Bacteria; phylum Armatimonadota; class Fimbriimonadia; order Fimbriimonadales; family Fimbriimonadaceae; genus UphvI-Ar2. The sequence continues at coordinate 4,459 of JAPUDU010000299.1, read as the reverse complement.
TCAATGCATGTCTCGCAATTTGCAATGCTCTCCTGAAAAGTTGTTGTATCCATAAAGTAATTATCTTAAAAACTCCATAAACACCACTCAACATAAAACCTCATATTAATAAAAAACCTATAAAAAACCCCGCCTCAACCTGAAAGCCAAGGCGGGATTCAATCACTTTTAAGGCGCGTCAGGCCAGGCAATCGCCGCAACCGTATCCAAAATTTCCGTCTTATTCGTACCCGTCGCCGACATCGTCCACAAATCGCCTTCGTTCACATAAGCAATCGTTCCATCTGGCAGATAGACAGGGTTAGCTTCCACTGCCGAAGTTCCCGCTAATGTAATACGGCCAGTGCCATCCGCATTAATCACAAACACATCCTCACCATCGTCAAAAACAATCCGAGATTTATCCGGACTCCAACGAGGTGCCAACGCATCATCTCCGCCCGGAGGAGTCAAAGTTTGCACATCTGTACCGTCTGCATCCATGGTTCGTAACTGCCCGGCATTAGATGGGTAAGCAATCAGAGCGATCTTCGTGCCGTCCGCACTCACATCAATCTGCCAAATCCCACCTCCTGCATTCCCGTCATAAATGTTTGCCGAAACCGCCGTCAAATCAGGGTTCATTGTTCTCACAATGTTGTCAGTCGAAATTGCATAAATCTTCGTTCCATCCGAATTCCAATCCGCCGACTTGTATCCCAAAATCGTCGTAACTCCAGTTCCGTCCATATTGGCTATCCGCAAATCCGAACCAAATCTAAAAAGAACCTTTGTTTCATCCGGGCTAATCTTGACTTCAGAAAGAGCACCAGCCCCCGTAAAAAGATTGTCTGTAGTTCCCGAAGGCAAACCAATGCGCTGCAAGGAAGTCACATTGTTAACAAAATAGATTGAACTTGTATCGCCTGGCCCGCTTCCGCTACCCCCGCAACCTGCCAAAATCCCAGTTCCGATCAACGCCAATAGAAGAGTGCTCTGTCGCATATCTATTCATAGCCAACTGGAAGTCAGTCATTACTCAACCTATCAAATCTTTACGAAATATTTAGTTGTCAAAAAAGTGGCTCCGCCGTTCAAAGCAGAGCCACTTCTCAAGTTCAACGATTAGTTCTTGCTTTCTGGCCAACCAAGAGCATTAACGTCATCATAGATTTCAACTTCAGCCGTTCCGTCTGGCGCCATTTGCCAAATGTCACCATCAACAATGTAAAGAATCGTGTTGCTATCGCGGAACATCGGCATCCCTTCGGCTCCAGCCGAGTTTGCCAAGATTCCTTCGTCTGTACCATCAGCATCAATTGTGTAAATATCATTGTCTCGATTAAACACAAACGATGAACCATCCGGGCTCCAACGAGGATGCTGAGAGTTCACATTGTTTGCCGTTACGGCAAACAAGCCACTTCCATCCAAGTTAAGCGTGTGAATTCTTGTCCAACCACTTGGCGCATAACCTAAACCGATCTTTGTGCCTTGGTCGTTGATATCAAGAAAACTGATCCCAGCACCGGCATTGCCATCAAACAAGTCAGCCGAAACCGCAGTTCCATCCGGATTCATCGATCGAATCCTGTTGTTTGTTGTCGATACCGCAAAAACCTTCGAACCATCCGAGTTCCAATCACCCAACTTGTATCCAGTCAATGTCGTCAGTCCAGTTCCATTCGTATTGACAACGTAAAGTTGACCACTATTCACAAACAGTAGTTGAGATTTGTCCGGACTTAACCGAACCTGGCTCATAACTGTTCCTGATCCAGATGTAAATGGATTGCCTGTCGGAAAATCTTGGCGGATAATGCTATTTCCATTATCAACGTAATAGATAAAATCTGATGTGCCGGAAACACCACCGCCACCACCGCCACAACCCAACAAGATTGCTCCTACAAGAACCCCGCCTGCCAATACAAAAGACTTTGCTTTCATAACCCCATCATAGCGAAAATCCCCGTCCAAATAGCATCACTTTCCGGAAAAAAGATGATCGCTTAACTACGGGGCGCGGTTGGCAACAACTTCGCATCCTTTAGCTTTCCTTGCAAAGCTCCAACTTCATACTCCGAGCTAAACAAAATCGCCACGTTGCCATGTTTGTCCAAAACTTGCTTCGATCCTGTCGGCAGATAGATTCCCCGAAGCTCCGCAACATCCCCTTCATACCAGCGAATAAACCGCTGATTCATAACCCCAAAATCAGTCTTAACTCCATATTCGGTCGCCAGTCGAAACTGCACAACTTCAAACTGCAGCATCCCAACCGCTCCCAATATGTACTGCTTCTGATCAGATCGCGGATCAGAAAACAACTCAACTAACCCTTCTGCCGCCAACTGCATAACGCCCTTATCGTAATGCTTAAACCGCGATGCATCCATATTCGTGATCGAAGCAAACATCTCGGGCGTAAACGCCGGAACCTCAGCATAAACAACACTTTTCTTCATCGCCAACGTATCACCCAAAAGCAAATACCCCGGATTCGGAATGCCAATGATATCTCCTGGATAAGCCGATTCAATCGTCTCCCGCTCATGCGCAAAAACCCGTTGTGGACGCGATAAACGCAAGGTCTTACCCGATTGGACATGCACAACTTCCATGTCCTTCTCAAACATCCCACTTACAATCCGGATAAAAACAATCCGGTCGCGATGCTCGGGATTCATGTTCGCCTGAATTTTGAAAATGAACGCCGAAAACTCGTCCGTCGTCTCCGTCTCTGATCCACCAAGTGTGTCCCGACCATGCGGTGCCGGTGCAATTGTTAAGAACGAATTCAAAAACGCCTCAACCCCAAAATTCGTCAACGCCGAACCAAAGTACATCGGCGACTGCTTTCCTGTGCTTACCAAATCAAGATCAATCTGATCGTGAGCAAAATCTAACAACTCAATATCTTCAATCAGCTTGTTATAGTGCGCCTCACCCAAAATTTCTACTGCTTTCGGATCATCAATACTAATCGTGCTCGTACTGACCTTCTTCGATCCCCGATCCCCTTTCTGGAACAACTCGACCGTCTTGCTCGCCCGATCATAAACCCCACGGAAATCCACCCCCTCACCAATCGGCCAGTTCATCGGCACACAGGTCATACCGAGCGCGTCATCAATGTTCTCCATCAAGCTCAGCGGCCCGAGCCCATCATGGTCAAGCTTATTTACAAACGTAAAAATCGGAATTCCCCGATCACTACAAACGGCAAAAAGCTTACGAGTCTGCGCCTCAACCCCCTTGGCGTAGTCAACAATCATGACCGCACTATCAACCGCCGTCAAAGTTCGGTAAGTATCAGCACTAAAATCATTGTGCCCTGGTGTATCAAGCAAATTCAAAGTGTAATCTTTGTAAGGAAATTGCAAGACCGTGGAAGTAACAGAAATCCCCCGTTGCTTCTCAAGTTCCATCCAGTCCGATGTTGCCTTCTTCTGCGACGATTTCCCCTTAACCGATCCCGCACTCTGAATCGCACCACTATAAAGCAACAACTTCTCCGTCAGCGTGGTTTTCCCCGCGTCAGGGTGTGAAATAATAGCAAAAGTTCGCCTTTGGTTAACTTCATTCAAAAACTGGGAATCCGCGCTCATTGCTTTACCACGCCAAGTTATCGGCGCAATCTCACATTATGACGGCCCAAATCGCCTCCTCATGGGGCAACACTTAACCCACCGAAAGCCGATAAACTCATTGCTATGGTTCCCATTGTATGACTTGCCGAAGTCGTTCTCACCGTCAACGATATCATCAAAATGAAAGCTTAATACCAAAACCCTTGGGCTAACTATCCTCAGCGAAAGCAACTCGGAAAATCCATCTTCCACTAAGTATCAGAATACGGGCTATTCAGCTTTTGCTATCTTGACGGAGACATCTGATCTCAAACTAATCTCTAAAACCATCTTAACATTCACCAGTGGTAAAACTCTCCCATGTTCCGACGCGATTTCCTCAAAGGCACAGCTACACTCATTGGCGGGCTGACTTTTGGCAAAACCTCCCTCGCCCTACCAAACTTCCAATCTAACCAAACTGTAAAGGGCCGTGTTACCAATTCAAAAACCGGAGCCGGTATCCCCAATGTCCTCGTCAGCAACGGACTCAATGTCTCCAAGACCGATAAAAACGGAAACTACCAACTCCCTCTTTCCGAAGACAGCACAATCTTTGTCGTCAAGCCACGTGGATACCAAATCCCTGTCGATAAAAATAACCTTCCCCAAAACTACTACCACTACATCCCCAACGGATCTCCTGCTTACAAACATGAAGGCATCAAGCCCACAGGCACTCTTCCTCAATCCGTTGACTTCGCCCTCAACCCCCACCGCGAAGACGACAACTTCCGCATGATCCTGTTCGGCGATCCCCAGCCGCGTAACCAAACCGAAATCGATTACATGTCTCACGATGTTATCGAGCAAGTCGTACGTGACGAAGAAGCGATGAAAGCCTCCTT
>JAPUDU010000298.1:4980-5799 GCA_027492935.1 Fimbriimonadaceae bacterium | reverse complement strand
ATGGGTTCCTATGCTGGCAAGAAGGGATTTTCTAGTTTTAACATGCAAACGAAGCTTGGGAGCTTTAAATTCATTGATGCCGAGGGGCGGGCAGATATTTCTTTTTCCGGAACGCTTCTGTTGACTAAGCATGAAGGTGGCGAGTTTAAAGTTGTTAGCGGTAAGTTGCGCACCGAATACATCAAGAATGGACGCACGGTTTATACCGGCAAAGGGCGAGTAATCGTAACAGGGAAATGGCGCGGCTTACAATGGTTTGGCAGCGACATGAACACGGCGTTTTACGGACGTGGATTTGTACGCTTGACCGGCGAGTTTGATCGCAATCTTAAGACGGGTGATTTTTGGTATGAAGATGGCTTTAAGCAGGCATTTCCTTCATCCAGCGTTATCAGTTTGCCTATTCCGCAATCTAACTACGGTGCAGATCCTGATTTGAAGCCCGAGCGTCGTCAGGGTGGAACGGCTGGCGGCAACTAGCTTTGCTTACGCACAGCTTTTGTCATGTTCCTGGCCTTGGAGCCCATACAGAAAGGGAACTGTGGCGGGCTGGTTGTGTTAACTGGGAAACCTATTTAAAGGAACCAAATCGGTATTCCGTAGGTTCAGCAGGAGCGGATTTTACACAATCTCACATTGAGAGGTCGGTTCGTGCACTTGATGAACGGCATCATCAGTTTTTTGCTGATGGATTAAGCAGTCGTGAAGCGTGGCGAGCTTGGCCGGAATTTAGTGATTCGGTTTGCTACTTAGATATTGAGACAGACGGCGGTCAATCAGGAGACTCGATTACGACGGTGGGGATGTATGATGGTGAGA
>JAPUDU010000298.1:0-4970 GCA_027492935.1 Fimbriimonadaceae bacterium | reverse complement strand
TTATTAAGGGTCAGGATTTGGGTTCGTTTCCGGATGTTATTAGCAGATACGGAATGATCGTGACGTTTTTTGGTCAAGGGTTTGATATTCCGATGCTTAAGAAAGCTTTCCCTCAAGTGCCCTTTGATCAGATTCACCTTGACCTGTGTTTTGCGTTGAAACGCGTTGGGGTTAAGGGTGGATTGAAAAAAATAGAGAAGCAGTTTGGGATCAACCGGGGCGACGAAACGGATGGGCTTTCGGGTTTGGATGCGATTCGGTTGTGGCGTGAATATCAGCGCGGGCGTGATTCTTCCCTGGAAACGTTGATTGAATACAACAAAGAAGATGTTGTTAATTTGCAGACGCTTGCGGCGATTACATATGGCAAATTGCGGGCAGAGACTTTAGCGGTTGCGGGATTAACCGAGGCTGACTTTGCGCAGAGCCAAGCAAGTCTGTTCTAGCATCTCATCGTTGATTTGATGGTGGAAGACGAAGCGAATTCTATGCGGCCCGAATTGATAGGCTCTGACATTACGGCTTTCTAGTTGGTCGACAATTTCGGCCGGGTTTTTGTCGATGTCGAGCATGACGATGTTTGTTTCTGGAGTTGGGGATGTCCAATTCGTCTCGTTATTTATGAATTCAGAGAGTTGCTTTGCTCGGGCGTGATCGGCTTTGAGAAGGTCGAAATGATTTTCGATCGCGTAGATTCCTGCAGCGGCGAGGATGCCAGATTGTCGCATACCTCCGCCTAAACGTTTGCGCCAGATTCTGGCTTTTTCGATGTGGTCGTGGGTGCCAGCAAGTACGCTTCCAACTGGAGTTCCGAGTGCTTTGCTGAGACAAAGACTGACGCTATCGACATGTTGGGTGAACTCAAAAATGGTGCAATTGAGGGCAGCGGCTGCGTTCCAAAGACGGGCTCCATCGAGGTGGATTTTGATATTTAGCTCGTTAGCGAGGGTACGGAATTCTGCATGAGTTTCCGGCAAGGTGATTGATCCGCCGTGGCGATTGTGGGGGTTTTCGAGGCAGAGGAGGGTTGGTCCGGGGGTGTGGAGGGAAGATGTGAAGTTTTTCGCTTTGAGTTCTTCAGTAGTTGGGGTTCCTTTGGCGGAGAACATGCTCCGGACGGTTAAGCTGTTGAGGACAGCGAGAGCGCCGACTTCGTAATGGAGAATGTGCGCTTCTTCTTCTACGAGGATGCTATCGCCCGGTTGGGTTTGGGCGGCAATACCGATTTGGTTACCCATTGTTCCACTCGGGACAAAGACGGCAGCTTCCATTCCTGTTAGCTCGGTAATTTTTTGTTCCAGGGCTTGGACGGTTGGATCATCACCGAGAACGTCATCACCGACAGGGGCGGTGATCATTGCTTGGAGCATTTCCGGGGTTGGTTGGGTGACGGTATCGGAGCGGAGGTCGGAAATCATTTTTGTTAAAGTGTTCGGACGAATTCTAGGGTTTGTTCGCGGATTTGCAACCAGCTTCGCATTGTGAATGAATGGCCTTCCCCTTCAAGGATGTGGAGCTCAGAAGGGATTCCGGCTTGGTTGAGGTGGACAAAGAGGTTTTTGGATTGTTCTTGTGGGACGATGTCGTCGGCACTGCCATGGAAGATGAGGAACGGTGGGGCGCCTTCGTGGATATGAGTCATAGGTGATGCGTTGGCGTACTTTTCTGGGGAATTGCTAAATGTGCAGTCCATGAATTGTTCAAGGAATGTCATTGAAATTGGAAATTGCGTTTGGTCTGGTTCGCGTATATCGGTGATGGGGCAAATTGCAATGGATGCGTTGACGTTTTGCGCAGGAGCTCCGCTTGATAGGGTTTGTTGTAAACCAGCGATGCAACTGAGATGTCCGCCGGCGCTGTTGCCGAATGAGATGAGAGCGTGAGAATCGAGATTGTATTGTTTGGCGTTTTCACGAAGAAAAGCAACGGCGTTAAGAACATCGTCGCAGGCGGCGGGGAATGGGTGAAGTGGAGCGAGTCGGTATCCGATGCAGGCGCATGCGATACCTTCAGAAACGAAGAAAGCCGCTTCTTCATGGAAACTTGATTTGTCGCCACTGATCCAGCCGCCGCCGTGGAGAAGGAGGAGGGTTGGAAATGGGCCATCACCTTCGGGGACAAATAGATCCAAAGTGCATGACTTTTGGTTGGGGTCGTATTGGATGTTTGCGGTGACGATCACTTGATTGATTTTGGCATGGGATGAAAATTGGCTATAGCCGTACGAAAAATTGCGGAATAGTAGACAAGAATCATGCAAATCTTAGATTATCGTGAAAATAAGGTGATTTTTGTCTATCTATTGTGCAGAATATTGATTTAGTCTTTCTACCGAAGGACTGAAAAAAGGGAGAGACAAACGAATATGAAAATCCGAATCGGCCTATTTGGTCGTGTTTCGGCCAGTTGCGGTGGATCTGTTTATTCAGGGTTTCCCACACGCAAAGCGGCCGAGCTTTTGATGGTGCTTGCCGTTCATCCTGAACAACCGATGTCACGAAAAGACTTGATTAGTCTTTTGTGGCCGGGGAGTAGCGGTGGCAAGGCGAATAATCGATTATCGGCGACTCTTTATATATTGCGGAAGACTTTGGAAGAAGAGTTTGGCGATTGTGGAGCGGGTGCGATTGGTTCTGGAGAAGGATCAATTTGGTTAAAATCGGGGAGCATTAGCGAGTTCGCAGAAGCGATGTCGCTTTGGTCTAAGTTTGTGAGCGATCTTGAACTTGAATCTAAGAGGCGAGTTGCGCATCAATTTTGCGAACTTTACCGAGGGCATTTGGGATCGGACTTGACGGGAATTTGGTTTGAGCCCCTTCAGTCACTTTGGGCGAGTCGCTGGACTGATTGCTTGCTTTGGCGGGTGAGAGATGGCGGGCTTTCGGTAGACGATGCTTTAGCGGCTTTGGCTTCTATCCAGCCGATTTTGCCGGTTACTCGTTCGGTGACGACATTGTTTCTGAATGACATTGGGCGTCCAGATTTGTCGGCAAGTTGGCAGTCTGATCCAGTAAGACCAGTTGGGATGAGTCGGCCAATGGAGGTGAATTATCGGAGTTTCAGCTCGGATGAGGCTCCGATTTTGGCGCGGCGCCCGACGATGACGGCTTTGGTTGTGGAGCCGGTGGCGGTTCCTTTGTTGCGCGAGTTGGTTGATCAGGCTAGTCCGATGAATGAATGGGTGGGTAATCCACAGATTTTCTGTGCGCGCAATCCACTTTTTGCGCGCAGGATTGCATCGCGGATTAGGCAAGTGCAGCCACTAGCGCGGATGTACCTTTCAACGGAAATAACGGACACGGCCATTCGTGATGACGCTCGACTTTTGCGTTGGCTAGATGTGATTGAACCGGGCGAAACGTTGATGAATTCCGCAGCGGCGGCATTGATTGACCAACATGACCGAAGTGTGGTTATGGAGCGGACAATGGGTCGGTCGGAATATCGGTTGCATTGATTGGTTGCGAAGTAGCTACCGATCGCATGATTATCGGGGAAACCCGGTAATCATGCGGAGATTTCCGGCACACGGCATCCCGACATTATTTACATACCCAAGGCTGGGCGAGAGGCATAAGGATGGCCAAAAGAAATCTCAAAGTGGTACGGCTGATAGAGCCAGAACTCTGTTTGGAATGCAGGTTTGCTAAGACGGCGGAAGTCGAATTGGATAACGGAACATTTCAGCGGATGATTCATTGCCGCCGTTTGGACTGTGATAATTGGGACTACAATTCAGCGGAAGGGGCTAAGCAAATCGTTGACGAGGATCAAGCGGCCTAAATTAGTAGCTTGAGGAAACGTTCGTCGGAACGAACCTGTTGCATTACGCAATGGCGACAGATGAACCTGTTTTAACTGAATCGATTTGGCGAAGAAAGTTATCTCGTCGTCAACTATTACAACTCTCTGGATTTGGTTTAGCCAGCCTTGCTTATCCTACGCTAGTCGAGACAAATTGGCTAGAACTTACACACACAAAGATACCGATTAAGAATCTGCCTAAGCCGTTTGAAGGCTACAAAATCGGGCTAGTCAGTGATATTCATTATCCGCAGAATATTGAGCCCGGATTTATGGGCCGAATTGGGGAACTTTTGCAATCGGCAAAAGTGGATGTAGTCTGCGTTCCGGGAGATTTAGCTGATGAATCTTGCAAACCGAATTTAGATTTTCGAGGGATTTTTGATAAGTGGACGGCACCAGACGGACAGTTTTGTACTTTAGGGAATCACGACCATTGGTACGGAGCGAACGAAGTCACCCACCAAATTCGGGAGAATACACCGCTTAAGCTGATTGATAATGATCGAGTTTTGATAGAGCGAGGAGGCGAGGCGATTGTGTTAGCGGGGGTTGGGGATTATACAGATGGGCTTGTTGATGCGGATAAGGCGCTGGGTAAGCTTGACCCTATGATGCCGAGGATATTGCTTTCGCACAATCCTGATTTGGCGCATGACTTTCCGGATGGGCATCGGGTGGATTTACAATTGAGTGGGCACACTCATGGTGGGCAGATTGCATTCTTTGGATACGCACCTATTATTCCGAGTCGTTATGGGCAGACATTTTGCCGGGGGTTAGTTCAGGGCCGGAAGAACTTGGTTTATGTGACGCGAGGGGTTTGTCGGTGGACTTTTCATGCGCGGTTTGGTTCGCGGCCGGAAGTTTCGGTTCTTGAATTGGTATCGGTTTGATAGGTTTGCAGACTCAATGTTAATTGAATAGTGTTTTATGTTGCTTGCGCATCGTAGAATATGTCCATGCATCGATTGTTATCGCTCGCAATGATCGCGCTTGTCGTTTTAGTTGGTTGCTCTGGTGGCGCACCAGAAGGTGATAAGACTGTGACAATTGAACCGGAACTTCAGGGCAAGCCGGTTGAAGGCGAGTTCAAAGTTGCTGTAGTCACTCCCGCTCGTGTTACCGATCGTGGGTGGAGTGCCCGTGGGTTCCAGGGGGTGCAA
>JAPUDU010000297.1 GCA_027492935.1 Fimbriimonadaceae bacterium | reverse complement strand
GCGTACAAACTAATTTACTTTTTCAGCTAATAAGAAAGCCGCGACCTGGATGGTAGCGGCTTTCTTTGATTATGGGCAGAGCAAAATGGCAACTTCGGAACAGAAGTGTCGGCCTTCTTTGGTGAGGGTGAGTTTTTGATCTGATTGTTCGATCCAGTTTCTTTCGATGGTTTTTTGGAGGCCCTTGGGGTCGAGGTCGAGATTGATTGTTGGGAGACCTTCGTTAAGGCGGAGACCCATCATTATTTTTTCAAAGTTGTTGTCTTCTTGGGAGAGGGTTTCGGACTCGAAGTGAAGAGGCTGGTTGTGCTCTATTGCGGCGGAATATCCTTCGGGATGCTTTAAGTTTGTGTAGCGATACTTGCCGTTATCGGTTAAGTAACAACCTACGGCGCCGGGGCCGAAGGCAAGATACTCTTCGGAGTGCCAGTAGGCGAGGTTATGGCGGGATTCGAGACCGGGTTGGGCGAAGTTGGAGATTTCGTATTGTTGAAGATTTTTATCTTTTGTTAATGATATCGCGAGGTCGTACATCTCGGTTTGCTTGACGTCATCAGGGAGATGGAGGAGACCCTTTAGGTTGTGGCGATAGAAGCGGGTGTTGGGTTCGATGGTGAGACAGTAGAGGCTGAGATGTTGGGTGCCGAGGGAGAGGGCGGTTTCGAGATTTGTTTGCCATGCTTTGAGCGATTGCCCGGGAAGGGCGAACATGAGGTCTATGTTTATGTTTTTGAATCCAGCGGATTTGGCCATCTGAACGGCTTGGACAATATGAGTGGGAGCGTGGATGCGGCCGAGTTGGATTAGGTCATGGGTTTGGAAGGATTGAGCGCCAAGGGAAAGGCGGTTGAATCCAGCTTTGAACATTGCGTCGAATTTGGGGAAGTCGATTGTGCCGGGGTTTGCTTCGGAGGTGATTTCGCAGTCTTCGGTTGGAGGATGAATTTCGGTAACGGCTTGAAGGATTGCGAGGAGTTGGTCGGTGGGGAGGTATGTGGGGGTTCCGCCGCCGATGAAGATGGTTTTTGCAGGTCGGCCTTTATGGGGGCTGGCTTTGATTTCTTTGATCGTGGCGGCGGTGGTGCGGGCCATGATGTCGCCGGACATGGCGTAGGAGTTGAAGTCGCAGTATCCGCACTTGCTGGGGCAGAAGGGCGTATGGATGTAGACGGCGACAGGGTTGAGCGAGTTTGTAGTCATGCCTTTAGTTGGGCAGTTGGTGGCGGGGGGCCATTTTTTCGATGTAGATGATGCCATCAAACCCTTTTGGCCAGCTAGTGGTGAGTACAAAGGGGTTCTGCTGATCGATAATTCCGGGCATTGCGGTGTTGAGCGGGCTTTTGGCGGGGAGGTCGAGCAGATTGAGGAAACCGTAGGGGGCGGATTGTTGCTTGAGATGGGATTCGAGTGAGCCGGTGGGCGCGGCTTGGAGAGGGATTGTGCCGTTGCCAAGCCAAGACCATTCGCCGGAGTGAGCCATGAATCCGAGGATGTACAGCTGTTTGTTTTGGGTAGCGGCGAACAGCCGGGTCATTGAATCGAAATCGCTGCCTGTGGGAGTTTGATTGATTCCGGCGGCTTTGCCGGGGAGTCCACGGAAAATGTGGGCGTTGTGTGCCCAGACGATTAACTTTTTGCCCTTGTACTGATTATCGGTGAGGAATTGGAGGTTGTTGGCGTTGGCGGCTTCGCGCAAGTTGTAGCCCTGACTCATGGATTTCTGTGGCTGGTACAAGGTCAGCATTTTGGCGTATCGTTCTGCGCTTTTGATGATTTGCAGACGGAGCTCGTAATCGGATTTCCAGAGGGTTTTGAACTCGGGCGTGTTTTTTTCAACGGCTTCGCGGAATCGGGTTGCGGTTCTGTAGACCGCGAGTTGGGCCTGAGCCATTGCGGCGGCAGGGTCGGGAGATTGTCCGGCGTTTTGGGCGAGTTTGAAGGCTGATGCGATGGCGGCACGGTCTTCGGGAGTTAATTCGGGCCGGTCTTTGAACCAGTCGAGCATTTCGGGAAATTGGTAGTTACTGGCAGAGCCAGAGGGTTGGAGGTCGAAGCCAGCCATTTGTAATGGGCGGTTGGTTTTGTAGGTTTGCCGGACGTATTCGAAAACGGGAAGAGATTCTTTGCCTGATGACCAGTGACCGAACACTCCCATTTGGGCGACTTGGCGGATTGATTTTTGGGAGGGGATTGCGGTGTTCATTTCGTGGCAATCGAAAAGGCCGGATTCCCAGATGAGGACATCGAACCCCATTTCTTGATGGAGGAGTTTAACGAGCTCGACTTTGAATTCGAAGGATGTGGCGTCGCCGTGGGTGAGCTCGCCCAGCATCACGATTTGCTTATTGCCGATTGCGCGTTTGAATGCGGCTTTTTCGGCTTTTGATAGATTGACCGATGAGTGGAGCGGGGTAAAGCGTGATTGGATCGCTTGGTTTATCCCTTGCGTTTGCAACGCAAGGGATAGGGCGACGGCGGTGAACATTAGAATGAGTTTGAGCTCATGAGAATGAGCTGGTGGCCACCGGCTCCGGGGGTAGCGATGCCCTCGCCAGGATCGACGGTTGAGGTTGTTGGCAGACCATCGAGTACGCCGGTTGCGTGAGATAGATGCTCAGCAAGACGACCGTGAGTGTCGGCGATTTGTTCGAGTCGGTCATCGGTGCCACCGAAGATTGAGCCGATGAGATCGGAAATGTGGTTGGAATCAAACAACCCTTCGGAAGGCTCTTCGCCGCGCTCAATGCGTTGGGTGCGGTCGTACCATTCTTCGTAAGTTTCGAGTCGGTCGCGGAGGTCGCGGGCTCGCTCTACACGGCCCAGCCAGTCTTGGATGGGGGTGGCGGTGAATAAGCGGAGATGCAGGGTCTTGATGCTTGTTTCAGTTTTTTTCTTTTTAGGCATCCCGGTGAGAACGTAATCTTCTTTTGTGCTGATGATTGGTTCGGTTGAGCCTGCAGGGGTGATTTTGACTTGGCTGACGAAGTTGACTTTGAGATCAGATTCGCCGGCGACATCTTGAGCGGGTTTATCCGAGTATGTGATGTCTACGGTCATGCCATCATCCCAGCGGACTTGGGTGACTCTTTTGCTGTCATCACGGGTAAATGATGCGACGCGAGGCACGATTACTTCGACTTCTGTTTGGCTGTATCCGCTTGGTTGATAGCGGATCATGTAGCCTTTGGGAGAGATGTTCCAGACTCCACCGGGGATCTCGGATTTGACGTTGGCGGGCGGAGTGAGAACTGAGAGTCGCTCGAAATCTTCATAGGTGGCGTTGGCTTGTTGGTTGAGGCCACGAATTTTATTGTCGTATTCAAGAAGGGGTCGGAGTTCTTTGCTGGCGCGCTTGTAAAGTTCGTCTGCGAGTTTGCCCGTCATGTAGTCGGCGGCGCCATCTTTGAGGACGTTCATTCCATCGTTGCCAACGAGGGCAATGAGGGCCGATTTGGCTTCGGTGCTCATGTCTTGGGGCTTGACGCGGGCGAGAATTGACCAGATGAGGAGTTGAACGTTGCGTTGGGGAACTTCGGGTTTGGCGTTGTAGGCGCGAAGAAGGGTTTGGAGGAATGTTGCTTTTGAACCTTTCCATGGTCCCCAGACATAGCCTTGCCCTTGGGTCGGGCCGTAGGTGTAGCCTTTGCCGCAGAACGACTTGAGATTTAGCCTGTAGTGACCGGGTTTGAGGGTGAAGAGGTTATCGGCGTTGCGATCCGCGTCCGTGAGAATAGTGGGATTGGAGAGTTGGACTTTTTGAAAGTTTGGCCAGCCCCAGATTCTGGCGTCCTTGATGTTGGTGGAAAGTGGGGGTTCGCCTTTGAGGAGGTTATCGAGCCCAGGGATGGGGATTTCGATTTGAGGTTTTGGGATTCCGCCGAATTGAGCATGGGCGGTGAGGGTCAAGGCCAGGATGGTGGTGGATAGGATTGGCTTGAGCATAGGAATATTGTAGCGGAAAACCTAATTAATCCACCCCGTACACGACCCCTTCCTCATCCTTTTGGAAAAAAGGATGAGGAAGGGAATTAGACTCATTACTCTAGAGCAGTGCGGCAAGCGTTGAGGACATCGTTGATGTCGGGCAAAGCTGCGTATTCGTAGATTGGGTTGTAGCCGATGTGGACATCCGGACGGGTGACGAACTGCGGGCTACTGTAGAGCAAGCTGAACGTCGCGGGGTTGGATGTGATTTCGCTCAGAATGTGCTGACCGTAGCCGCACGTTTTGGTGTCTTCTTGGATAACAACAAGGCGACCGGTCTTTTCGAGCGACTTGGCGATTGTTTCAACGTCGAGGGGCACGATGGATCGGACATCAATGATTTCGACGGAGGCTTGTCCAGCGAGTTTTTCGGCGGCTTCAACTGCAAGCTCAAGTGTGTTTCCGTAAGTAACGATGGTGAGATCGGTGCCTTCGCGGAGAACTTTTGCTTTACCGAATCCAAGAGGTTCGACGCTGTTGACATCGACGCGTTTGCGGAAGATGTGCTTGGGGACAAAGATGAAGCAGGGATCTTCGGAGTGGATCGCTGTCCAGAGAAGACCAGCGGCATCTTCGGGAGTTGATGGAATAGCGACTTTGAGGCCCGGGGTGTGGGCGAAATACGCTTCGTTGCTTTGGCTGTGCCAGAGCGATCCACCAGGGAGATAGGCTCCGTAAGGGGCGTAGATGGTCATTGGGGTTGGCCATTCGCCGAAGCTACGCCAGCGGGTCGTGCTGACGTTGCTCATGATCTGGTTCATGGCCGGGCAGAAGAAGTCTACGAATTGGATTTCGAAGACGGGGCGTTTGCCGTACATTGCCAGACCGACAGCAACACCAATGATGGTGGCTTCTGCAAGCGGGCTGTTAAAAACTTGCTTTGGATATTTGTCACTGAGGGATTCAGTGAGTTTGAAGACGCCGCCTTTAGGGTCTTCAATGTCTTCGCCAAAGAAAATGATGTTTTGATCGCTGGCGAGTGCTTTGTCGAAGGTTTTGTTGATTGCTTCGACCATCGTTTGGTTGCCAGTGCTGATCGGCGGGGTGACGGGTTGATCGGGTGCACCCCAAAGGTGATCCATGACTTCTTCGGCACGGGGGTCTTCAGCTGATTCAGCTTCGCGGTAGATGCGGTCGACTTCGGTGATTACTTCGGCTTGAAGTTTTTCAAAACCTTCTTCGGTTAATTCACCGGCAGCAATTAGTTCATCTTTAAGGAGCTTGATTGGGTCGCGGTCGGCCATTTCGGCGATTTCGTCCGCGTCTCGGTAGGTTCGGTGGTCGTCGGACGACGTGTGGCTACTGAGTCGGTCGAGATCGAGCCAGAGGATGGACGGGCCATCTCCTGCACGGGCTTTGGCGATAGCAGTGCCGGCATGTTCGAGAACTGAATCAACGGTTCGGCCGTCGGCTTTGATAACGAGTTCCTTACCGATGATGCCTTCGTGGTTAAGGGCCATGAAGTGGGCGGTTGGGGTTGAAATTCCGTACTTGTTATCTTCGATAACGATGATGAGAGGGAGTTTTTCTTGAACAGCAAATGCCCAGGCTTCGTAGAATTCGCCTTGTCGCATTGCGGCGTCGCCGACGGTTGCAATGACGACATTATTTTTGCCGTCGAGTTTCATTCCCCATGCAACACCAGCACCGGGGATTAGTCCGCCACCGGTTGGTGTGCAAACGCTGCCGATGTTGTGCTTGCGGCTACTGTAGTGACCGGGCATTTGGCGTCCGCCACTGCTTGAATCGCGCTTAGCAAGATAAGCGAGAGCGAGGTCTTCGGTCGTGAGTCCTCGGGCCATCATTAGGCCACGGTCGCGATAGTATGGGAAGAGGT
>JAPUDU010000296.1 GCA_027492935.1 Fimbriimonadaceae bacterium | reverse complement strand
TTTTGGGTTTTTATTGGAAGCCTCATTTCGCAAACAGTTTTGATTCTCTTGGCCCCACCAAACCCTTTGCTCCCTGCTATTGGGGCTACAATTCTTTCAGCGGTCTACAACGGCGTAGTGGCTATACCGATGTTTGCATTGGTTGCGAGACTGTTCCGACCCAGGGTGGTTTAAACAAACGATGAGTGAGTACAACGTACAGGCGATGGCTCGGGAGCAGCTTCAGCAAGCTGCGAGCTATTTGGATCTTGATGAGGGACTAATTGAAGTTTTGGGCAGACCCAAACGCGCATTAGTCGTGAACTTTCCGGTTGTAATGGACAGCGGTGAAGTCCAGGTTTTTGAGGGCTATCGTGTTCAGCACAACCAAAGCCGCGGCCCCACAAAAGGTGGGATTCGCTATCACCCCGATGTTGACCTCGGTGAAACAACGGCTCTCGCCATGTGGATGACATGGAAGTGCGCAGTTGTTAATATTCCTTATGGTGGTGCGAAAGGTGGCGTTAAGGTTAACGTTAAAGAACTTAGCAATCGCGAACTTGAAAAATTGACCCGTCGATTTACGGCAGAGATTAGCGCGATTATCGGCGAACGCAGTGACATCCCAGCTCCTGACGTAGGAACCAGCGCGAAGGTGATGAGCTGGATGATGGATACCTACTCCATGCAGGCCGGCTACACCGTTCCTGGTGTGGTTACAGGTAAGCCAATTGAACTTGGTGGATCTGAAGGCCGAGTTGAAGCTACAGGTCGCGGCGTCATTGTTTGTACCGAAGAAGCTTGCCATAACGCGAATATGAACCTTGAAGGTTCACGTGTTGTCGTGCAAGGTTTTGGGAACGTTGGTTCGGTGGCAGCTCGACTCGCAGAACAAAAAGGTGCGATGGTCATTGGGATTAGTGACACAAGTGGCGCCATTTACAACGAAAATGGATTGCCAATCCAGGCGCTTTACGACAAATACAGCGGCGTTGATGGTGGGATTCAAAACTACACAGAATGCACGAAGATTTCCAACGATGAGTTGCTTGCTCTTGACTGCGACATTTTGATTCCGGCGGCTATCCAAGCGCAGATCACGGAAAAGAATGCGGACAAAGTCAAAGCTAAGATTGTTGTTGAAGGTGCGAACGGCCCGACAACTTTGGAAGCAGACAAGATTCTTCATGATAAAGGCATCTTGGTTGTTCCGGACATTCTGGCTAACGCTGGTGGTGTCGTGTGTTCCTACTTTGAATGGGTTCAAGATCTGCAGAACTTCTTCTGGGAAGAAGATCAAGTCAATGATCGTTTATCCCGCATCATGAAGCATTCTTATGGCGCAGTTGCACATGAAATGCGAAATCATGGAACGGATATGCGAACCGCAGCGATGATTATCGGCGTGAAGCGAGTTGCGGAAGCAACCGTTATGCGCGGAATCTTCCCCTAAGAGTCCAATCTCGTTTGAATTGCCGTCCAGGCTTGTTGGAAGACTTCTTCCTGACTCTGGGCGGCATTTATTTTTTGCCAGCGGCTTGGTTCACGCTTGGCCTCTTCGAGAAAACCTGCCCTAACCTTTTGGTGAAACTCTAACGATTCTAAATCAAGGCGATCTTGTGCGGTTTGACGGGAAAGTCCGATTTGGGGATCAAGGTCAAGGAGCAGAATCAGGTCTGGTCGGAGATTGCTTGTTGCCTGTAGGTTTGCTTCGCGGAGAAATGGGAGGTTTAGTCCACGTGCATAGCCTTGATAGACGATGGTTGAATCGGCATGCCGGTCACACAGAACAATTTTTTTCGAGTTTAGGGCAGGCTGGATAACAGTTTCGACATGATTCGCGCGATCGGCCAGGAACAGGAACAGCTCCGAGAGTGGGGGGATTGCATCGCCTTCGAGCAGGAGCTTGCGGATCGCTTGGCCAAACTCTCCGGCACCGGGCTCGCGAGTGGACAGGACAGTGTGGCCGTTTTCGATTAACTTTTTGGCAAGGTGGGCGATAAGAGTAGATTTCCCTGCTCCTTCGGGGCCTTCGAAGGTGATGAACACGCTTTTATGTTACTCGGATACAATGGGGAGGTGGTGGACGCCTCTTCTCAATTGGAAAATAGCCTTTGTGAGTTGATTGGTCGCGAATCAGTTTTGACGGGTGAAGCAGTGCGGCGAGTTTATAGTTCGGATGCTTATACGGTTGAGAAATATCCACCCGTTGCAGTGGTTTTGCCGCGTACAACAGAAGAAGTGGCTTCGGTTGTGCGGTGGTGCACTGATAATCAGGTTCCTTTTACCCCACGGGGAGCAGGGACGGGCCTGAGTGGAGGAGCGATGCCTGCTTTGGGTGGAGTGGTCATCAGCACGAAGAAACTCAACCAAATTTTAGATCACAGCTTTGCAGATGAATGGCTATTGACACAATCGGGGATTGCGAACTTAAAAATTAGTCAATTCACTCAACCTTTTGGTTACCATTTTGCACCTGACCCGAGCAGTCAAAGCGTTTCAACGATTGGAGGCAATATTGCTATGAATTCGGGGGGGCCCCATACATTAAAGTATGGAGTTACAGCGCAGCATGTATTGGGTGTGCGGATGGTATTGGCGTCAGGCGAAATTGTTACGATTGGAGGACCTTGTGGAGGAGACGAGGATTTGATTAGTTTGATTGTGGGGAGCGAAGGCACGTTAGGGTTAGTTACTGAAGCATGGGTGCGCTTGACACCAAACCCTGAAGAGATTGGAACAGCCACCCTTTGCTTTTCTACTGTGGAGGCAGCTTCTCAGTGTGTTGGGACGATGGTTCGGAGTGGGGTGATGCCGGCCGCGTTGGAGATGATGGATCACTTTGTTCTCTCGGCGGTAAGGGCTAGTTTCGACTTAGAATATATTGAAGGAACTGCGGCAATGCTCTTAGTTGAAACGGATGGGGTAGCGGGCCAGGCTATTGCAGACTTGGAGATTCTATTGCAAATTGGGCGCGATCACGGGGCGATTGAAATCAAAGTTGCGGCTAACTCGGCCGAAAGGTTGAAGTTGTGGACTGCGAGAAAGAAAGGGGTTGGCGCACTGGGACGGCTGGCACCAACAGTTGTCACGCACGACGGAGTTATTCCCCCCAGCCGATTGCCGGAGATGCTAGACGCAGTTTATGCAATTGCAACGGAGGAAGGGTTGGGGGTTGCAAATATTTTCCATGCTGGCGATGGCAATTTGCATCCTATTTTTTACTTTGATGAACGGGCAGAAGGGGCGATTGAAGCGGTTGTTCGAGCAGGTGAGAAAATCGTTGAGAAGTGCTTAGAATTTGGTGGTTCGGTGACAGGGGAGCATGGAATTGGGGTTGAAAAGGTTGATTTGCTGACGCGTATGTTTGATGCTGAATCTTTGGAAGTTCATAGTTGTATGCGGTTGGTTTTTGAAGCAGGGGCGGAATGTAATCCTTGCAAAGTGATTCCGAATTCGAAAGGGTGCATTGAGCACAAGATGCGTTGGCGTGGGGTTGCGACTTGATGACTTCGTTGACACCTCGCACCCATGACGAATGGCGGGATATTTTGCGGGGCAACAATAAGGTTCGAGTTTGTGGAGGGGGAACAGCAGGCGTTTGGTTACCGGAGTTAAAGGGTACGGTGGTTTCTTCTGAATTAATGAACCGAGTGGTTGAATATCGGCCCGACGATCTATTGATTCGCGTGGAATCAGGGATGAATTTGGCGGAAATGAGTGAACTCGTTGCTCGCGATGGACTTTGCTTGCCTCTCTTAAGAGATCGGGGTTGGCTCGGTTACGCGGGACAAACGGTCGGGGGAATGGTGGCGATGGGGTTGCCTCATTACGGAGCAGGTTCGGTGAGAGATTGGGTTGTCGGAATGAAATTCATAACTGGGGGCGGCGCAGTTGTAGATTCAGGGGCTAACGTGGTTAAGAGTGTGGCGGGGTTTGATTTGCATCGTTTATTGGTTGGTTCGAGAGGGGAGTTAGGTGCGATCTTGGAAGTGGCATTGCGGCTTTATCCTTTGAAAATGATGCCGGAAGTTCCGGCAGAGTGGGCGATGCAAGATGAAACTTGGGTGCATCGTGTTTCTCGGAGTTTTGAGTGCGCGGGAGAAGTTCGATCACCGAATCGTGAGTGGCTATGGAGTAATCGATTGATTGATCTTCCACCTCAAGGTTGGGCAATTGGTTCGGGCGGGCGTTTCGTTGGGACGCGAGATTCAACCAGAGATCGTTTGAGGGCGAATTTAAAGAATGTTCTGGATGGTCGAGGAGTATTTGGAGAAGGGTGGAGGCGATGAACAAAATTTTGCAGATTGCGGAAGAATATTTAGATTCGGAAATTGCGCCGAATGCCAATTTGATTGATGGTGATGAAGAGGCTTTAAGGAAAGCGTTGCAGGGGCTACGTGATAGGCAACTCATGGCATTGCGGCGTCCGGTTGAATTTGGCGGACCGGATTTGGACGAAAGCCTGTTTCGACTGTTTCAGGAATCTGTGGCGCGGCGGAGTGGCTCACTTGCGTTTTTGCAAACTCAGCATCAGAGTGCTGTCAGCATGATTTCGCGGTGGGGGACTGAAGAGTTGAAATCTCGCTACTTGCCAAGAATGGCGGATGAGCACTTGGTTGGGATTGGATTCAGTCAATTGCGCAGGCCGGGTGAGCCAATTTTGAAAGCCGTTCGCGTTGATGGGGGATACCGGTTGGATGGAAAAGTGCCTTGGGTGACCGGGCATTCATACTATCACGATTTTTTGATTGGGGCAGCTTTACCCGGCGGAGAATCGATATTTGGCATTGTTCCTTTTATTGATACAGAGCAAGACGGCGGCGCTATTCATTTTGAAGGGCCAATGCGACTGGCAGCGATGGAATCGCCCCGAACAATGTCAGCCAATTTAACCAATTGGTTGCTTCGTGATGAGGAGGTCGCATTTGAAAAGCCATCCGGGTGGCTGGCGAACAACGACATGATTAACGTGACTTTGCAGGCGTGGTTTGCATTGGGGTGCGCGCGTGCAGGTTTAGATATAGTTTTGAAAGCGTTTGAATCTCGTGGTTCAGAGTTTCTTAAAGTTGCTTGGGAAAGACTTGATGATGAGCTTGGGATGTGCCGAGAGGAGATTGCGGCAGATAATCCGGATGTTGGAGAACGCTTGAAAGCACGAGCTTGGGCGATTGATTTGGCGGCACGGTGCGCTCATGCAGGGGTCGTTTCGAGTTCTGGAGCAGCAAATAGTATCTATCATGATGCCCAACGCGTCTATCGAGAGGCAATGGTTTATACGGTGTCGGCACAAACAAAGGAAATCATGGAAGCTACACTTAACCGATTGGTCAACCGTGGGGAGAAGGGGTAAATTACTGGTATGCGATTGATTTCAGTTTTAGGGGCCGTTGTTTTGGGGGTGAGTATGAGTTCGATGGGGTTTGCGGATCGACTTATTACTACTCCAATGGGAAAGAAGATCCCTAAGAATGCGGCAAAGCTTGAGTTTTTATCGCAACCGAGCAGGGATTCCGTTTTGGGTTGGATTGGTTATGGAGTAAATGATTCGATTGAAATTGAGTTTTACGGTGAAAGCTTTGATTCGAGCAAGATCACTCCAGGACTGAATCTTTCATACAACTACATCAGCCCGATTACCGACTTAGCTCCAGGTATTAGCTTTGGGGTTTTGGATGTGACTGACCAAACGCGAGATGAGCGAGGGGTATATGCGGCGTTGACTTTCTATTTTGGGAATGACGGTGAGTTAAACCAGAATGAACCGACCATTTTTACGTTAGGAGGATGGTCGCGGAATGGTGGTGGGTTCTTTTTTAATGCGGCATTTCCCTTTACAGAACAGTTTCGC
>JAPUDU010000295.1 GCA_027492935.1 Fimbriimonadaceae bacterium | reverse complement strand
AATTACGTCAAAACAATTAGATGTCTCACGATCCGGAAGGAACGCAACCCCTTGATGTCAACCAAGTCATCATGGTCATGATTGACCAAATGTCCGGCATTGCCTGGCAAAAACTTGGCCTCCAAAACGACATGATGACTGGAAAGCTTGAAAAGGATCTCAATCAAGCAAAGACCGCCGTTGACTGTGTCGCAAAACTCGCCGAATTCATCCTCCCCCAACTCGATGACGGCGACAAAAGACAACTCCAAACGCTCATCAGTAACCTCAAAGTCAATTACGTCCAAAAGTCAGCCGAGGAAGGAGCATGAAACCCGAACTCCAACAAGACAAAATCGCCGCCGCTTTCTGCGACCATTTCGCCACCCTTTCAACCATCGTGTCAGATGCAAACCGATACGGTCAATCACCCGGATTAGAACTCAAATACGCGACTGAACGAACTTGGCTTCTCCACAATTACCGCCATGTCAAACGGCAACTTGCCAAACACATAACCTCTGAACCAGTCTCAACCCTCAACTGGTCGAGCCCCCTCGATAACTTTGAAAAGCTATTCAATCCTCCCACCTTGCTCCAACTTCTCCAAAAAGACGATCGGACACTAAACTCTCTTCTCACCACAACCAGGCAAGCTGTCGAAAAAACCTACCACTGCGAATCAGCCCCAGAAAGTAAGCTTGCCATCTCGTGAGCAAAGTCGTCCCTCTCGATCCAGAATTTAACTTCCCAGCCGTAACAAGCTGGGAAAAGACATACCCGCCAAAATATTATGTTGAGCCTCATATTGTCCAGGTGAAAGGCGTTCTCAACAAAACGTTTCGACCTGATTTATCCTATATGCTCAACACAATGAGCGGCGTGCAAGCATTCATCGTTGCTAAGTCCGATCCCTACGGAACTCTATTTGGCGACTCTAACCTCAACCGAATCCACATCAATTCGTTCGCCTATAGTCAAGAAGAGCAGGGACGGGAGCTCCTCAACCATTTCCTTGAACAAGTCCCCGAGAACCAACCCATTGTATTCGGGCAAGATCAAGGACATTTTTTCCCCGGTGTTCCCGAAGAATGCCCCCACATCATTGCCCTTCTGGAAGAATTCGGATTCGAAAAAACGGGTCATCTTGCAAACGATCTTGAACACGATTTACGCCTGTTCAACCCCGATCCCACGTGGCTCGAACCACTTAATGCCTCCGATCTCCAAGTTCGAAACTGCACTATGTTAGATGTACCCGCCCTCGATGAATTCTTCCGGCGTGAATTCCCTGGCCGATGGCATTACGATACTGTTATCGAGAAATGCAATACATGGCGCGAACCCCACGAAATCATTGCTTTATGGCAGGGCGATACCATCGAAGGCTTTGCCTACACTCAATCTTATAAAACCACCAAAATACCGACTGCCGGATTTCTTTGGAAAAAGGATCTTGGCGAATACGCAGGTGCTCTCGGCCCCATCGGTGTCAGCAAACGAGTAAGGGGCCGCAAACTGGGCGGTGCGCTACTCGTCGCTGGTCTCAATCACCTCAAAAGTCTGGGTGTCCAACAATGTATTATCGACTGGACTTCTCTCATCGAATTCTATGGCAAATATGGTTTCCGCGTCAACCGTCGATACCAACCCATGACAAGGCCACCAATTTAGGATAAATTAGAACCATGGGCAGACCAGGATATCGCCAAGGGCCACAGCCACCCCGACAACAGCGCGGAGGATGCGGAGCTGGCCTCATCATTGCGATCATTGCAATCGTCGGATACATAGGCAGTAGTCAAAAAAATTCTGTTACCGGCGAAACCCAACGCGTCAATCTCTCCCCTCAACAGGAAGTTGCGCTCGGACTCCAAGCCGCCCCCGAAATGGCTGCTCAATACGGAGGAACTGTTCAATCTGGCCCCGACGCGGAACGAGTCAAAGAAGTCGGATACATCCTTGTCCATAACACAATGGCTAAGGACGCCCCCTACGAATTCGATTTCCATCTCCTCGCCGATACTAAAACCGTCAACGCATTCGCCCTTCCGGGTGGACAAATTTTCATCACCCGCGCGCTATACAGCCAACTTCAATCCGAAGGTCAACTCGCCGGCGTTCTAGCCCACGAAGTCGGCCACGTTATCGAAAGACACGGTGCCGAGCATATGGCCAAGCAACAACTCACCCAAGGTCTCACCACTGCCGTTGCAACCGCCAGCGATAATCCTAACTCTGCTGTTCTCGCCCAGGCTATTGGCTCAATGCTCAACATGAAGTACGGACGGGAAGACGAACTTGAATCCGATGAATGGGGCGTGCAACTCGCCGCCGAGGCTGGCTACGATCCCCGAGCCATGATCGGCGTCATGCAAATCCTTGAAAAAGCAACCGGAGGATCACGTCAACCAGAATTCATGTCCACCCACCCGAACCCCGGCAATCGCATTGAACACATCAAAACAAACATAGAGCAACATTTCCCCAACGGAGTGCCCCCAGGACTAAGGCCATAACTCCCCTGTAAAATTACTGAACCACGCCGATAAAAAGGCGTGGAACAAAAAACCATCATTCGAAGCTACACAATTGGTGCCGCTATTGCTCTTATTTCCCTCACCGCAATTTCCCAATCATCCAAACGCGAATCCATGCCAACAGCAACTCCCCCAAAAGCCACTGCTGTTAGTTCGACTCAAAATACGACCATCAATCCACACTTGGCTATCGCGTCTGCCGACCTAAAATTCCAACGCTAATAATCTATCGATTCGGTGCCGATACATCGCGGAACCAACCTTTCTTCAAATCCAAAATACTGACCGGCTGATCGCTTACAACGTTGCTCACTTCCCAGCCCGAGGAAGTAAGCGCCAAAGTCTCAATATCGCACGAGTTCACTTTCAGCCCGCGAATCCCAAAGATAAACGCTACATCCGCACCATTCCCTTGTCTTGTGCGATTGCCCCTCGCCGTAACATTGTGCAAATTCACATTCGCACAATGCTCAAACCCTAAGCTGTAATCGAGCGTCGCCGACCCAAAGTTACTATCCCGAAAATCAACGCCATCCGCAAAATAAATGCTCATCTGTGAATGCCCCGCAACATCAAATCGAGAATAACTAAGTCCTCTCAAAAATTCATCTGGCCGATAAGTCGCCCAAAAACCCAAACCTTTGGCCATCGTTCCGCCTGGATCTACCGTAACCCGGATCAACCGCTGATTCTCCAGTTTTTCCCAACCAACAAGCCGACCTAAAAATTCTTTCCCATTCGCATCACGAAGTTTCCAAAGATTTTCAGAATAGTCTTTACCCGCAGCTTTAATGTGCTCCATCGGAACCGTGAAACTCACCGGATTCTTCCCTCCCGGCCAAGTGCGTTTCCAGTGCAATGCAGCCTGGCTTGGAATTGAGACATTATCACCAATCCAGCGAGTCGTGTTATTTACCCCTGCATTCATCACCGGGCCCGGATAAACATTCCATGCTCCGCCCCGCATCGAAACATCCCAAGCCTGATGCCCACTGCAACCCGCAATCCGGACATCGCAATTCGTCAATTTCAGATTCTTGATCGTCAGCTGGTCAATATTCTCGATCGTAATGCGAGTGTCCTTGTACTCGCCCGAAAAAGTAAGCTCATTGCGGTTGCTCACTTTGATGTGGCGCTGAAAAGAACTATCCGGCCAATAGATAATTGCATCGGATTGCGGAGGCATTACAGCAACGAGAAAAGCCAGCATCATTACTAGGACGTCTCAGAAACACTCGATCTCTGAGCCAAACAAATTATTGGAAAATCTTTACAGAAACTTTATCTGCAATGATAACTTAAACGATTTGACCGGAACTCGTACAACTATGTACACCGTGGTGCCCGTTGATTCCCTGACTGGGTTCCACTAAACACATTTAGGTTCAAAATTAAGGGAATGGGGCGAATAACGGGACTTGAACCCGCGACCTCCTGAGTCACAGTCAGGCGCTCTAACCAACTGAGCTATACTCGCCGCTCGGTTAGTAATTATAGGCGATCAAAACCAAAAATCCGGCGTGGTCCCGCAAAAAGGTATCGTCAATCTCATCTCAAGGCCCGATTCCCTCCCTTTTGACTCCCAAATCGCCGGCGTCGATGAAGCCGGACGCGGCCCCATTGCCGGGCCACTTGTTGTTGCCGCCGCTCTCCTACCTGCCAATTTCGATGCAACCGGCCTCAACGATTCGAAAAAGCTCAACGCCGTCCAACGCGAAACCTTTTTTGCCCGTATCACTGCTACTGCTCAATACAGCATCGTCATTGTCTCCCCCGAAGAAGTTGATCGCCGAAACATCCTCCGCGCCACACTCAACGCCATGTCTCAGTCCCTCCACGAACTTCCCGTCGTTCCAGCCCAAGCTGTCATTGATGGCAATCAACTACCCCCCAATCCCCCTTGCCCTGTCGAAACCCTCGTTAAAGGCGATTCCAAAAATGCCGCTATTGCCGCCGCCTCAATCCTAGCCAAAGTCACCCGAGACCGACTCATGATTGAAGCGAACCAAACCTACCCCGGCTACGGATTCGACCAACACTTCGGCTACCACAACCCGGCCCACATCGCCGCTATCCAAAAACTTGGCCCTTGCCCCATCCACCGACGCACTTTCGAGCCAATCAAATCCCTCGTCAACCAACCCAACCTATTTTGAAAATCAGAGACGAACATTGAAGAGCAACCCAAAAGAGAAAGGCAATGCTGCCGAAGACCAAGCTGCAAACTATCTTCTTAATCTTGGATACACCATCATCACCCGCCGTTTCAAAACCCGCTCCGGCGAAATCGACCTCATCGCTCTAGACGGTCAAACTCTCGTCTTCGTCGAGGTCAAATTCCGATCAACATCAACCGTCACCCCCGAAGAATCTGTTACCCCCCTCAAAGCTCAGCGATTCCAAGCCGCCGTTGCCGAATACTTCTCAAAAACCGATCAACCCGAGCTTCCCGCCCGTTATGACCTCATCGCCATCACCCCAACCGACCTTCGGCACCACAAAAACGCAATCAGCTAGTTAACCCAGCAGCTCGATAATCGCTTTCTCAAGCCTTCTTGTCCGGGTCTCAGCTGTCTTTGCCGACTCAATCGAAAGCGTATGCCGACGCTTATTGCTATAACTCAATATTTCAAACCGTTCCAAAGCCGCCGGGTTTTTATCAAGCAACTGCTGAAAATCACCCGGAATTTCCAGAATTCGCTCCTCCGTATCAACACTCACCCGAACCATTACCTGAACGCCCGCATTCACTCCCGAAGCCGCCCGAACATCACTGCTTATCGGAATCATGAAATCACCCCCCATCACCGAAATACTGCTCCGATAAGAAAAACTGTTCAAAACGACCACAACCTTTGGTTTCTTGCCCGCTCCTAAACTCTCGACAATCGCGGGCGGCACAACGATGCCCGTAGCGGATTTACCGCTTAAGAGCACCGTCGCCGAAAACTCCAATGACTCACTCAATCAGCTGCCACCCTTCACTAATGCCACCAATTGGTCAAACGCTGCACCCCAACCCATAGAAAAGCCCATCTCCTCATGCCTCTTCTGATCCTCAGGTGTCATGTGTATTGCAAGTGCGGAATACTTCGTGCCCCCCTCAAAATCCTCCATCGAAATCACAGCCGTAAATAAGAACTCGCCTTCACCAGCTGTTCGCGGTCGATACCCCGGCTTCATAGCCGATGTCCACACAAACTTGCTATTCTCTACAACTTCCAAAACGCATCCCGCGTCATGATCAAAAATTTCACCTTCTGGTGAACGCATAACCGTCTTGAATATCCCACCCGGACGCAAATCAAGCTCAACCGAAACCGTCGACCACGGCGCAGGCGTAAACCACTTCACCATCAAATCAGGATTCGTCCAGGCTTCCCAAACCTTTTCTTTGGGAATATCGACTGTGCGTTCAAGCAAA
>JAPUDU010000294.1 GCA_027492935.1 Fimbriimonadaceae bacterium | reverse complement strand
GCTGATCATCGGTGCCGAATGCAGTCAGACCGAATTGGGAAATTCCGCTTGTGATGCCGACGGTGACGCTGAATGAAGCGTCCATGCTAAGAAATTCAAGGATTCGGGCAGCGAGATTTTTGCTGAGCCCAAGCCCACCGAATCGCTCGGGAGTATCGATTCCACAGAATCCAAGTTGTCCAGCTTTTTGGATGAGTCCAGGCATGAGGCCGTCCTCTTGCTTTTCGAGGCGTTCAACGAGGGGAAGGACTTCTTTGCGGCTGAAGTCTTCTGCCATTTGAATCATCAGTTGTTCGTCGCTGGAAAAATCTTCGGGCGAGAACGCTTGGGCTGGCGTTTGACTGAGGAACGAGCCACCTTGCTCGGTCAATTCAGTTGGAATCATGCCTGTGATTATACGGTGGATTCGGTTTGCTATTCAGACTTTGTTGCGGCAGGGTCAACGCCATATTTTTGGAAGATGAGAGGATCTTCGGATTCTTCTGTGAGTTCGGTTCCGGTGGAATCAGCTTTGAACTTTGTATTTTCGCCGGTTTGTTTATCCGAGAGTATGAGAATGCCGTTTTCGTATTTCCAAATTCCAGAACTTTCTTCTTTATTATCAATGAGAATTCTAAAGTGGTCAGCTTTAATCACGAGTGTGGGAAGACTCTCTAAACCGCTGGTTTCGGCGGTTTCGTCGGGAGTGGCTTTGAGGCGGTAAGTGCCAAGGATAGCAGAGGAATCTTTAGGCGCCGGTGCTACGACCGGTTCAGGTTTTGGTTGGCAACCCACTAAAACGAGTAGAACCATGCTGGCGAGGAAGATGCTCCTGTGAACCACAGGTGAAGTGTACTCGGCAAGTAGAATGAGAATGTGAGTGAAGTTGGGGCATGGACGGAAACAATTGCGGCTTGCATTACTGCGCCGGGTCGGGGAGCGGTGGCAATTGTTCGTTTATCGGGTTCAAGAAGTGTAGAGATTGCGCATGTTGTTGCCCCATTTTTGCCGGCGGACTTGCAGTTTCGGCATGCTTACTTCGGGGATTTTGTGACGGGTGACGACGGGCTTTGTCTAGTCTTTGCTGAGGGAGCCAGTTTCACTGGCGAGTTGGTGGTGGAACTCAATTGCCATGGATCGCCGATCTCGGTGAATCGGCTTTTGGAAGCGTGCTACACGGCCGGGGCTAGGCCAGCCGAAAGAGGCGAGTTTTCTCTCCGGGCGTTCTTAAACGGTGAGATTGATTTAGCCGAAGCGGAGGGGATTCGGGAAACGGTTGATGCAAATACGGATCGGCAGTTCGATCGGGCAAATCAGTTGCGCGCGGGATTATTGGCAGCCGAGATTGCGCCGATTCTGGAAGATGTCCGGCATGGGTTGACTACGGTAGAGGCGTTGACGGATTTTAGCGAAGAACTCGGTGATTTCTCACTTGAAAAGAAGACGGAAAAGATTCGTTCAGCTTTGGCGCGCGTTGATCATTTTTTAAGTACAGAAGCATTATCTCGCCGTATTAAGCAAGGTCTGCTGGTTGTTCTGGCTGGTCGACCCAATGCGGGAAAGAGTTCGCTGTTAAATGCTTTGCTGAAGGCCGACCGAGCAATTGTTACCCCGGTTGCAGGGACAACGCGCGACACGATTGAAGAACAGATTGCGATAGACGGGATTCCGGTACGGTTGGTTGATACCGCTGGACTCCGCGAGTCAGTTGATGAAGTAGAGCAAGAAGGAATCAAGCGCAGCGAACAGTACATCAGTGATGCGGATTTAGTTCTTTATTTGTTTGATGGGGCGGCAGGTTGGTCGACGGAAGATGATCGCATTTTTGATGAATTGGCGGTTAAGGCACAGATACTTTCGACAAAAGCTGATTTGGAAAAAGGGGATCGCGGACTGCCGGTTTCGGTTAAGTCCGGCGACGGATTAGATCAAGTGATTGAGATCATTCGATCTCACGTTGAGGATTCTGAGATTGAGCCGGTGACATTGGTTGATCGGCATTATACGGTGATGCGTGAGATTCGTGATTTGGTGCAAGAATCAATTGAAACAATAGAGAATGAATCGGTACCAGATGATCTTGCGGCGGTTACATTACGGGGAGCTTTAAGGAAGTTAGGAGAGCTGACGGGAGAATCTGCTCCGGCAGATGTGCTGGAGCAGATTTTTAGTCAGTTTTGTATTGGTAAGTAGCTTAGAGCTCTTTGGTGTAAGAATTCCAAACCCAATACGGCTTGAATCCCAACTGATAGTTGAGCTGAAGCATGGGATTGTTTTCTTCGTTGTCGCAGAAAATGATTTGGCCACCTTTTTCTTTGGCAAGCATGAAGTTCATCGCCTTGAGTGCCTTTGCAATTCCACGTCTCCTGTAGTTGCGGTCAACACCGGTCAAACCTGTGAGAAAGTAGATCGGGTTGTGTCTGTTTCGGAACAGCATTGATGTTCCAGCCAGAAAATCACCATCGAGCACAACTTGAATTGTGTCAAACGTGTGCTGTTCGAGCATAAAACCTTTTTCAAAGCTTTCGAACGGTTCACCGGTGAATTCCCACGGGAGCGGAATGTCTTGCGAAAGCCGATTATCTAGCTCGTGGTAGCGTCGCATTCCGTTTTCGGGGTCTTCATCAATGAGTTCTTGCAGCGTGATAACTCGCAGATCAGATTCATTGAGATTATCGATTGAATCTTGAAACTGAGTGAGATCCAGTGCATCGAGTTCGAGCATTGACTCAGGGTTGGACTGATCAAGTTTGAATTGATTAGATTCAATGACTTGAATCATGTTTGCATACGCCGTCGGGCTCCAAAAATTAAATTTGGTCGCACCCAGGGCTTTGGCTTTCTCCTCGAGTTGATCGAGTATGAATTGACACGTTTCAATCGGTTGATCTTCAACTTGGTTGATTCTGAGCATGTAGAGGGTTTTCTCTGGAGTCCAGAATCCTTGCATCACACTGCCAGCAGCAACAACGTTGCCATCGACGAATATCAGGTACCGCTCTAAATTTGCGCCTTCAGGCATTGATTCATCCTGATCGCGCAATTCTTTAACGGTTGTCATTTGGTCTGGGCGCATGGCGGCGCACACGTCGGCATAATGTTGGAAGTCAGCATCGCTCAAGACGCGCTGAAACTCCATTTCTTGAGAAGTTTTGTTCATTGGGGTGATTTACGCCGGGCGTACTTAGCCTCTGAGCGTAAGGGTCAGTTTTAAGTAAATGGGGAGTCCTGCCGTCGGGGTTAGCAGTTGGTTAGATGTTTGGGCGGGTGAAGGTGTATTTATTCATGCGGCGCACCTCCAAAAAGATGGATAAAAAATTATGCCCCAGTCAGCATATTTCTGACTGGGGCTTTTTGTTAACGAATTTCTTTAGCTCGCGTGAATGGTTCCAGCAATGAACCAGACGAGCCAGATTCCGGAATAAGCCAATGCGCCGGCTAGGGAGGCTTTTCGAACAAAATCTTTATGTGTCTCAAAGAAACGCACCATAACGGCCCAAGCGAGTAGGAGAGTCATTCCTTTTACAGCGACAAAGAGCCATTCGCTTTGCTCAATGAGCGGCTTCATGATTGGGTTGAGCTCGGTGATTAATCCGCGTTCGTGGAGAACAGCGGTGACTACGAGATCAATAAATCCGATGCCAATCAGAGCCAAGATTGCTCGGGTTGGAAAAGCCTTTTTCCAGAGGGTCACACCAGTTTGCGCTTTCATTGTTTAATCTCTCTTCGTTGAGCGTATCGCGGATTGTTCGCACGATGGAATCTTGTAACTTGCGGGCTTGGCTCGTTGCGGATGTGAAGTGGTTCATCATGATTGAGAACACCACTGGTTCACCGTTACTGAGCCAAACGAAACCCGAAAGACAAGAAACGGAATCGAGCGATCCAGTTTTCGCTTTCACGTCTAACCCATCAAATCTGCTTCCTAAAGTTCCTTCGCCTGAGGCGGGGAGGGCATCGAGGAAGTCTTCTCGATAAGGTTGTGAATAAGCATGTCGCAAGACCTGTGCCAACGCAAATGGAGTGACCAAATTGTGGCGACTCATTCCGCTTCCATCTTCTGGTCGAATTGCTCCGGCAGGCAATCCTGCGGCCTTTGTATGTCGTTCTACGAGGATTTTTGTTGCTTCTGCGTAAGTTGACGCACCACTTCCGGCAAAAAGAAAACTTTCGGCTAGCAGGTTGTCTGATGGCTCAAGACACATCTTGGCGATCTGACCAAATCGCGGACTGTAAATGGTGTAATCGGGAGATCGGTTCGGCACGGTTTTGGTGGCAATGAATGTCCGCCCAAAAAATCTGGCGGCGGTTCGGTCAGGATCCGGGAGTGAAAAAGAAGCAATCGTTTTGGTCTTAGGGTCAATTTGTCCGCGGATTGTGACCATCCGATTGGCTAAATGGAATGTACTTTCAGCCGGGTTAATACTGTTAATGTGAGTGAGATGGATATTTGACCATTGAGGAACGGTGGGAATGCCTTTGTCATTAGTGACATCGAATTGCGCTCGGTTGACACAAAGAGAAGTGATTTGGGGGGCGTAGCGGAAGACAAGATCATCTTTTTCCCAGCTGGGGCCGGAATCAAAACGAAATTTTTGTCGAACGTAGACCATGCCTTTGCCAGAAACACCTAATGCATCTTTTGCGGTTTCTAGCTGTCGGGGGGTGATAGTGAGATCACCGGGAGCATCG
The DNA here is from genome assembly GCA_027492935.1 of Fimbriimonadaceae bacterium. Classification (GTDB taxonomy): domain Bacteria; phylum Armatimonadota; class Fimbriimonadia; order Fimbriimonadales; family Fimbriimonadaceae; genus UphvI-Ar2. The sequence goes on along the minus strand of JAPUDU010000294.1, from coordinate 1,293 downwards.
ATGGTGACGTTGTCTCCGTCGCGCCAAAACTTGGTTTCAAACTTAAAATCTGCGCCCAACTGATCAAACGCTAAGACTGAACTCAGGATTTTCTGGTTGCTTGCAGGCACCATGCGCAGATTGGAAAAATGGTTGTAAAGCTCTTCACCATTTGGACGGCACGCATATATTCCAATCAAAGTACCGCTATCAGATTCTTGCTTAATGAGGGCATCAAGATTGCCTTTGAGGCTGGACTGGTTGAGAACACCCGCAAGAATCAGCGACGAGAGAAACATTCACTTCACCTTACCGCGCCTTGAGTCTGAGTGACATGAAAAGTCAGTTGTTTGAAGACTGATTTTCCAGTTCCAAATCTCCGCTAGATTCAAGGTTTTGCGTTTCCGTGTTTTTGGCGTTGATTTGCTCGTGATAAAGCTTGGCGTAAAGTCCACCTTTTCCGAGAAGGTCTGAGTGTTTGCCTATTTCAGCAATACGTCCGTTTTCAAGAACAAGAATCTGATCCGCATGGAGGATTGTGCTGAGTCGGTGGGCAATTGCGAAGGTGGTTCGGCCTTTCATCAATGTACTGAGTGAATCTTGGATGAGCCGCTCGGAGCGGGTGTCAAGAGCGGATGTTGCTTCGTCAAGAATGAGAATCTTGGGGTTTTTGAGGATTGCCCGCGCGATTGCAAGCCGTTGTTTTTCTCCACCACTGAGCTTATAACCGCGTTCACCGACGATGGTCTCGTACCCTTTTTCGAGGGTTGTGATGTGATCGTGAATGGCGGCGAGTTTGCATGCTTCTTCCAGTTCAGCTTGGGTGGCTTCCGGCTTAGCAACACGAAGGTTCTCGGCGACGGTGGTGTGCATCAAGTAGGTTTCTTGGGTGACCGCACCAACGACTTTACTGAGGTTATCGAGTTTGAGGTCTTTGATGTTTTCGCCGTCAAGAAGAATCTCTCCGGAATCAGCGTCATAGAGCCGAGGAATCAGATAGGTCAGAGTGGTTTTACCGGCACCAGATGGCCCGACGAGAGCGATAAGTTGTCCGGCTTCGGCCGTGAAGTTGATGTTGCTTAAGGTTTCATGTTCGGATTCTTCGTCGTACTTGAAACCGACATTTTTGAACTCAACTTTGCCTTTAAGGGTTTCTGGAATCGCTTTAGCATTCGGAGCATCTTTGATGTCAATCGGATAGTCGATGTATTCAAAGATTCTCTCGAAGAGAGCAAACGAATACATGATTTCAATCTGCGCTCCAAAGAGTGCCGTCATAGGGACGTAGAGTCGGATTTGTAGCCCGGTGAATGC
>JAPUDU010000293.1 GCA_027492935.1 Fimbriimonadaceae bacterium | reverse complement strand
ATTTCGACTTGGTGCCGATGCGCGAATCGGATATGTCGGGTTACGAATTGATGCTGAGTGAGAGTCAGGAGCGGATGCTGGCGGTGGCGCATAAGGGCCGGGAGCAAGAAGTAATTGATGTCTTTACAAAGTGGGGCGTTCATGCTCGAGTGATTGGCACCGTGACGGACACGGGCAAGGTTCGGGTTTCTCGCCATGGAGAAGTTGTGGCGGAAGTTACGGCGAAGCATTTGGCGGATATGTGTCCGACTTATACGGTGGATGGGGTCGAACCGGAGCATTGTATTGCGGCGCGGGAATTTGACTTGGCGAGTGTGCCGGTACCGAGTGACTTGGGTGAATGTTTATTGAAATTAGCGGATTCGCCGAACTTGGCGAGTAAGCGGTGGGTTTATGGTCAATATGACTACCAAGTTCAGACTCAGACAGCTCTTTTGCCGGGGGATGGCGATGCCGCAGTTTTGGCACCTCGTGGGACTAAAAAAGGGTTGGCGGTTAAAATTGACGGCAACGGCCTGTGGGTTCGATTGAGTCCTTATGTGGGCGGTCAGTTGGCGGTTTGTGAATCGGCGAGAAACGTAGCTTGTACAGGTGGTTTGCCGGTTGCGGCGACGGACGGCTTAAACTATGGTTCGCCGGAAGATCCGGGCATTTATTGGACATTTGATAAGAGCGTCAAGGGTGTAGCTGATGCTTGTGAGGCGATGGGAACTCCAGTTATCAGTGGAAATGTGAGCTTCTATAACCATGGTGATCTGGGTGAGGTTTTGCCGAGTCCAATGATCGGGATGCTTGGCATTTTGGAAGATGTGACCCACCGGGTTGGATCGAAGGTGACGGGAAATACGGATTCGCTTGTCCTGCTGAGCTATGACCACGATTCTTTGCCGCAAGAAGGTTTGGGGGCAAGTTCTTATTTGACTGAGGTTCATGGCGTTGAGAACGGGATTCCGGTGCCGCCCAATGTGGTGAAGGAACGAGTGCTTTGTGAAACTTTGGTTTCATTGATTGCCAAGGGCCTGGTTGATTGCGCGCATGATGTTTCTGAAGGTGGCCTGGCATTCTGCTTAGCGGAGATGTTTTTAGACACCGAAAAAGGGGCAGATGTGGATGTGCCAGTGATTGACGGCGTCGGTCGCGGAGATGCGGCGCTGTTTGCGGAGTTACCCGGTTTTGTCGTCTTGGGCATAGCAGAAGCAAATTTGGCAAAAATTCAGGATCAAATACCAGGAGAATTGAGTCTGAAAAAACTTGGGTCAGTTGCCGTTGACGGTAAGCTCAAGTTCCGCTACAATGGGGAAGAATTAGTAATGGTCGATTTGCGTGAATTTGCGCAACGGCACGGAAATTGCCTTGAAAAGCAATTGCAGTAATTCTTCTGACTTTCCGGATAAGAAACCGGATTGAAGGAATGAGGAAAAGTTCGATATGAAACGCAATCATTTTTGGTCATTAACAATGCTCGCATCGCTTAGCACGATGGGTGTAGCTAGTCCTGAATTGGCGCCGATGCCATATCCGGTAATGGATGAGGTCGTTGGAACTCAATCTCAGGATCCTGGTAGTTTGCCGCCCGAAAATATTGACGGGTCAAAAGCGAACATGAAGACTCATGCAGCGGTTGCGGCTCTTATCAAGGCTTTTAACGAAGCATCAGAGGATGATTTGATGGGCGCGGCTTCGGAGGCATTGGTTAAGTTTGAAGAGCTTCATGCGAAAGACCAATTGAATCTTCCGACTTTGACTTGGATTGGCTACTTAGCTTCGATTACAGGGAATCAAGCTCATGCCATCGAAACTTTAGAATTGATTCGCGGTAAGAGCGGCGATGAGAAGGTGAACATGATGAACCTTCGCAATTTGTGTGCGGCTTATTATATGACCCAGCAATACACCATGGCGGCGGCAACGTTGACCGAATTGGATGCGAAAGATCCGGACAATAAGAAAACTCTTGCGTTGTTAGGCAGTAGCTATGTTTTGAGTAAAGAGTATTCAAAGGCGATTGATCCGCTGGAAAAAGCACAATCCCTTTTGGGCGATGATGCCGACTCTCTACGAAATGTCCGGGTTGACTTGGGCATTAGCTATGCAAGAACAAACCAACCGCAAAAAGCGATGGGTGTTTTTGATGCGATGTTGAATGATGATGCCTTGACAAGCGTTCAGCTTGGCTGGATGGGTTACATCTATCTTGAGAACAAGCGATATGATTCAGCCATCGTCGCCTTGGAACGAGCTAATACGCTAGACGGGAATAACCCGGGCGTGGTTAACAATTTGGCAAATGCTTACTTGAGCCGAGGAAATGCGGGCGATGAAGCGAAAGCGGTTGTGTTGTTCGAAAAGTTAGCGACGATGGATTCATCGAATCCGGTTGCGGACTACAACGTTGGCAGCATCTATTTGAGCAAGAAAGAGTATGCAAAGGCTAAGCCATTTTTGGTTAAAGCGGCCCGAAGCAATGATCCGTTTGCTTTGAACAACTTAGGCTTGGCCTGTGAAGGGTTGGGCGAGCATGCAGAAGCGTTTGCAAATTATTCGAAGGCAAGCGATATGCGAACTGATTCATTGGTCTTTGCTCGTAATGCAGGATTTGCGGCATTGCGAACCAAGAACGATCAAATGGCGATCAAGTATCTTGAGCGTGCTGCGGCGATGGAAAAATCGTCGGATGTTTTGGTTCCGCTGGCAACGATTTACAATCGCAACAACATGGGCGACAAAGCCATGGCGATCTGGATGATGCCGGAAATTCGAGAAAGCCGAAAAGGCGATGCGGATTACTGGTTTAACTTGGCATTGGCGCACGCTTCGGCGGGTCACAAAACGGAAGCCGAAGCTGCTTACCGACAAAGTTTGCAGATTGAACCGAACAACGCGGATGTTGTTAATAACTTAGGTGCGTTGCTTTGGGCAAATGAGGATTACACCGGAGCTTTGGATTGCTTTAAGAAGCAGTCGGCTATGCAACCAGAAAATGAAGCGGCAAAGTTGAATGTTGCGGCTTGCCACGTGAAGCTTGGTCAGATTAATGAAGCAGTTGAAATTTGGCGCGGGGTTGTGCGAACTAGCCCAGACCGAACGGATGTGCGTCTTGACTTGGCAGATGGCCTCTGGAACACCGGAGACACCCCAGGTGCACGCTTCCACTATGCAACCGCTCTGAAGAGCCAACCGAACAATGCGCGTGCATTGAACGGCCTTGGAATGTGGGCATTGCTTCAAACGCAAAATGACGAAGCTGAAGAGTACTTCCGCAAGTCGAAAGCGGCGAACATGAAGTTTATTCCTGCTTACCAAAATTTGGCTGTTGTTCTCGAGCGAAAGAATAAAAAAGCGGAGGCCGTGAAGGTGCTTGAGGCAGCTTTGGCAATGGACTCTGAGAATGATGCTGTGAAACAGCAGCTCGCTCGGCTAAAATCGTAATTAGTGCGAATTCACACGATTGTCAACCTTTTCCGCCCGGATGCAGTTCAAGTAGCTAAAGAAGCGCTTGATGGCCTCCGGGCGCATTCTGTTGAGTTTGCGGCGGATCGTGATTCAGCGGCCGCATTAGGGGTTGAAGCTGTTTCGCCAGAAGAGTTGGGCAACGCTGATTTAATGGTTTCTTTTGGGGGAGACGGAACTCTTATCCGGGCGGCGCATCTTTGCAGTGAATCAGGAACGCCGATTCTGGGGGTTTATTTTGGTCGGTTTGGTTTTGTTACTCAATGTATGCCGAGTGAGGTGGGTGCGGCTCTGAGCTCGTTTATTGATGGGCAGGCGACGATTGAGGAGCGGATCATGGTGCAAACGGAATTGATCCGAGGGGATCGTAGCGTGGCGACACTGCATTCCTTGAATGAAGCGGTTGTGCAACGATCGGCGACGACAAGAATTTTGACTTTTGATGTTCGGGTTGATGGCACTCAGTTGAGTCGTTATCCGGCGGATGGGGTTATGGTTTCGACTCCAACAGGTTCGACGGCTTATTCGTTGAGTGCGGGCGGGCCAATTGTAGACCCTCAGGTCAATGGTCTTTTGATTACAGCGATCATGCCGCATACACTATCGGCGCGACCATTTGTTGTGAGAGATTCGGCGGTGATTGATATTCAGATTGAGACGCGGGGAGACGCGGTTTTGAGCTGCGATGGTCAGAGTCGATTGCACTTATTGAGTGGTGATTCGGTGCGGGTGACAAAATCTCCGAGGGTCACACGGCTTGTGAGTGTTGATGACAATGATTTTCTGAGTAAGCTGGCAAACAGATTTCAATGGAGCAAGAGCTCGCGACTTTGACAAAAACGGCTTTATCAGTCCGCGATTTGGCGGTTGAATTTCCTGTTCATGGGGGCATGATCCGGGCAGTTGATGGCGTTTCCCTTGATGTTATGCCAGGCGAAGCATTGGCGGTTGTGGGTGAATCGGGTTGTGGGAAGACGACTCTTGCACGGGCGGTTTTGGGTCTGCAGGCGATGGCAGGCGGGGAGATTTCGGTTGGTGGTCAGCGCGTGGATGGGAATCTAGGGGGGCAGGCTAAACGAATTGGGATGGTTTGGCAAGATCCATTTGCGAGTATTCAGCCGAAATGGACGATGCGAAAGATTTTAGAGGAGCCGTTGAAGTTGGCGGGGCAGAGCGCGGATGTTGTGCAGATGATGGAGCAAGTTGGGCTCTCAGCGGCACTGATTGATCGGTATCCGCATGAGTTAAGTGGGGGGCAGCGTCAACGGGCGGCGATTGCGCGGGCGATTGCGTTGAAGCCACCACTTGTAATTTGTGATGAACCGACAGCGGCTTTGGACTTGAGCATTCAGGCGCAGATTTTGAATTTGCTAAAAGATTTAAAAGCGGAGACGGGCTGTGCATTTTTGTACATTACACATGACCTGCAGACGGTTCGTTATCTGGCGGATCGGGTTGCGGTTATGTATATGGGTGAAGTGGTGGAGATTGGGGAGACAGCGGCGGTGTTTGAATCGCCTAAACACCCTTATACAAGGGCCCTGTTGGAATCCTCGCCACATTTGCAGGAGATTGGACAGATTCCGACGGCACCTTTGGGAGAAATTCCTGATCCGACGGAGCACATTCCGGGTTGCAAGTTTGCGAGTCGGTGCCCGCTTTCGGAAGGTAAGTGCATTGAAATCCACCCGAACTATGATGGTGAAGTTGGTCAGCGGGCTCTTTGCCATTTTCCGCTCAACTAAGAACGGTCGCGTACCCAAGTGATGCCCGCTTATGCTGGTAGATTGAGTTCTTAACAATTATGTCTGAAAGTGGCACCCCGCGTCGTGCGCTCGCTGAGGAGCGCGAAGCAATTGAGCTTGATTTGCTTGAAATGGTAAACAAGGCGGTCGCGATGTTTAACTTGTCAGTTCGTTCTTTGAACCAGCTTGACCGCGATATGGCGCGTGAGGCATTGAGTGCGGACGATGAAATTGACCGCCTTGATTTAGAGATTGAATCTCGCTGTCTTGACGTTTTAGCTTTGCAACAACCGATGGGAAGCGACTTGCGCGAGATCGGTACGGTGCTGAAAATCATCACAGATATTGAGCGCGTTGGGGATCTGAGTGTTGATATTGCTAAGATCACGTTAAAAGTTGATCGGCTGATGGGGCGATCTGATTTCGTGGATTTGCTTAAGTTGGCGTCGGTTGTGACCCGCATGTTGACTGAGTCAGCGCAGATGTTTAGCCGTAAATCGGCAGAAGGGCTGGAATTGATTGCTCAGTTGGAAGATGAAGTTGACGATATGTATCGTGAGTTTCGATCACAGACGCATGAGTATATGGTTGCTCATCCGGAGCAAGTTGTTGGGGCAAGTTGGATGTTGTTGGCTTTGCACCACACAGAACGGGTTGCTGATCACGCATTGAACATTGCTGAGCGAGTTGTGTTCATGGTTACGGGCGAAATGCGGCAGGTTGTGCCGGATGACCCAGAACCTGAATAACTTTGCGGCTTGATTAGGTTAGGCTTCGTCTTG
>JAPUDU010000292.1 GCA_027492935.1 Fimbriimonadaceae bacterium | reverse complement strand
TGGGTGCCGATGAAGCCATTCACATTGAATCAACCGACAAGTTTGATTCGAATAGTGTTGCGAAAGAACTAAAAGCAGTCGTTGATGAAACTCAGCCAGACATTATTTTAATGGGCAAACAAACAACCGACGAAGACAATAACCAAACCGGACAGATGCTTGCCGCATACCTAAGCATCCCCCAAGCCACCTTTGCCAGCAAGGTCGTATTAGAACCCGGGAAAGCCACTGTTACGCGAGAAACGGACACCGGTGAAGAAGTTCTGCAAATGCCCATGCCTTGTCTCATCACCACCGATCTCCGTCTCAACGAGCCACGTTTTATTCCGCTCCCGGGAATTATCAAGGCGCGGAGCAAACCGCTTCACAAACGTGCTCGAACAACTACAGACCAACCACGCGTTGAGGTTTTGGAATACAAAGCTCCTCCGTCCCGATCCGCAGGTAAAAAGGTGGCTAGTGTCGACGAGCTCATCACTGAGCTTAAAGCAAAAGGAGTTGTCGCGTGAGTCTTCTTCTTATCGCATTCGATGGCAACGACGCGGTTGCCTGCGCGTCCTACGGACATGCAACTGGCAAGCCGTTTGACATTCTTCAAATCACCGAAGCACCAGTTAATGACCTTGGGGCAACTAAGGTGCTCAGTTTTGGATTACCAAGTTTCCCGCCGGCAGATTTTCTCTGTGCGGCTCTAAAACCCATCGCCGAAAACTACACCCAGGTTGCAGCCCTGAGCAGCATGCGCGCCAAAGATGCTTTGCCCCGACTTGCGGGATTACTCGATTGGCCAATGATTACCGATGTTGTTGAAATCGTAGACGAAACAACTTATATTCGCCCAATCCTGGCGGGATCTGTGCTTACGAAAGTCAAGCTGAACCACCCAACCAGCATCCTCACATTCCGACCGGCTGGATTCACAGCGGCCCCTCGCGGCGGCTCCAGTCCGGTTGAACAAGTCAAGCCCACCTTTGCTGGTTCAACCAAACGAATCTCGCAAAGTAGCCGCGATGGCGGACGCCCCGATCTTTCCGGAGCCAAAGTTGTTGTCAGCGGTGGACGCCCTCTCAAAGATGCAGAAACGTTCGAGAGAATCATCGGTGGTCTTGCCGATACCTTGGGTGGAGCCGTCGGTGCAACTCGCGCCGCAGTTGATAGCGGAATCGCCGCTAACGAACTTCAAGTTGGCCAAACCGGAAAAATCGTTGCTCCCGATCTTTATATCGCGGCCGGAATCAGCGGCTCAACTCAGCACATGGCGGGAATCAAAGATTCTAAGGTCATTGTTGCGATCAATACGGACGGGGATGCCCCGATCTTTGATATCGCAGACTTCGGGCTCGTTGCTGACCTCTACGATGCCGTGCCCGAACTCACCCAAAAGCTCAAGAAGTAGCCGCAGTAAAGGCAAGGTCAAAGAATTCTGGCCTTGCCTTGCTAATTTGCAAATCGCTATCTTTTGGGTGAACACGGTTAGTCAACAAGGCGGCAAACACTTGTGATTCGGGGTCAATCCACACACACGTTCCCGTGAAACCAGTGTGACCGATGCTCTTCGAGCCGAATTTTGTCCCCGAACTAGATCCTTCTGCTGACTTGGTATCAAAGCCTAAAGCACGAGTTTCGTTGCCATCTCGTTTTATCCACTCCGGCAACAGTCCTCCAAAAATTTCATGGTTTATAGCCACAGCTTGAGCAAATTTCGCCACGCCTTCAATGGGTGCGAACAACCCTGCATTTCCACTTAAACCGCCTAAAATGTAAGCAATTGGGTCATGCACCGACCCTTGCACATACTCTCCAAGTGTCCATTCTTCGCCGCGAACTCGTGCCAATTCCCTGCGCCATGCGGGTGTAGCCTCAGTTGGTGCACAGTTCTGAACCATTCCTGGAGTTGGTCGGTAACACGCCCTAATTCCAAGCGGCTTAAAGAACTCTTCCTCCACATATGTCCCTAGGTTGGTTTCTGTGACACGCTCAATAACCGCCATCAGGTTCACAAACCCCAAACATGAATAAACCGTTTTCTCTCCAGGCTTGGTGTTCGGCGAGGTCGTTAAGATTCGCGTTCTTGCTTCGCTCGCGTCTTTGATAGCTGTTAGCGCATCGTAGGCCTTGATGCCACAGTTATGCAAAAGCAGATTTCTTAAAGTCGCTGTACCCAGTTTTGATTCCGGCAAGTAGCTTTTGACCGGTTCGTCGAGGGAAATCAATCCATTACGGGTAGCGCAGATCGCCCCCATTGTGGTTGACATAACCTTGGTTACGCTTGCTAAATCCCACCAGGTGTCTTCCGTTACTAAGCGTGAATCCGGCGAATAAGTGTGTCGCCCCACAAATCCCACCTGATATCCTTTGGCGTTCCCGTAACAATATGCTGCTCCCGGAAACGCATTTTTTGCGACCCATGATTTCAACAGGGCATCAATGTTTTCGCTCATTTCAGGATCGTCACTCCATGCAAGCGTAGCCCAGCCGCCGAATGTGATGCAATCACATCAATCGATTTAAGCTCCTTTCCTGGGGCAGTGATTCGAATTGCACTCAAAGTTCCTTTACGCGGTGTGGCAATCGTTGACCGTTTATCGGTCACTGAACGCACATGCATTCCATATCGAATCTCTGTAGTTTGTGATGTTCCATCCGCAAAATTCAGAACAACATTGCCCGCCAGGGCAACTTCGTTAATCGTCGATAAGCAATCCATAGCCAGAACCACATCTTTCGCCGACCCTGAAATCGGCAAACTCAGATGGTGAGGCGCATTAAACGACACCGAGTGGGTCACTCCAAAAAGCTGCTTTATTGCGAAAGGGCGAAACCCGAAGGTACCAATTTGGTTTGTCTCAACCCCATCACCAAGCGTTTGCCCATCACGCGTGGTGACTGGTTGTTTGCCGCCAAAGTAAAGTTTTTGCAGAACAGCTCCGGGATCATAGCCCACTTTATCGGGCATTTCTGTGCGACCACTCCAGGCGTAATCAGCCATCAACACCATCGCGGCAAACTGTTCAAACTCACGAACAAAGTTCGCTTCGTTGCTCTCATATCCTGCCCATGTTGATTGCAAAACTCCGGCATTGTTGTTTATTGCACTCAGCGTAAACCCGCGGATATTCTTGGGGCGGAACCAAGTCGTTGCAATCGGCTTCATCCCGGCCGCGTTCCAAAGCTTCAACGACTGATCAAATTTCTCAGGATTAGGATCATTGAGATAGTGCCAATCCGCAACATATGTACCCGGAGTCAACATTTTCCGTCGGTGCGACGCAATCTCTTTGCTTGGCGCATGAAATGCATCGGCTGCTTCCCCACTCGCCAACATCATATCACTCCAAACCATCGGTGTCAACTTATGTTCTTTAGCGATGGACTGCAACATCGGAAGACCCTTATCCCAAATTCGATTTGTGAGGTTCTTATCATCCATTCCGCGATTATCAATTTCATCGAGTCCGAAATGAGCAATCTTCGGTTGCATCAGCTCCATTGCTTCTCTCCATATCCCATTGATTTTCGCTCGAGATTCGGCCTTGCGTGGATCAAGTGTATAAGCGACATCTGGATTTATGGCAAGTTCAAGATTCTTCTTGTTTGCAAAAAACCACTCCATGTGCCCCATGCTTTGAATAAGCGGAATCACCTCAAAACCTTCCGACTTATAGTGGTTTGCAAGTTTGCCAAGATCATCTTTACTCATGGTCATGGCAGTTTCGATTCCTGGAACTGAATCCCACTTTGTGCGTTCGCACTGCAAAACCACTTTATTGAACTTCATGGGAGCAAGGAGCCGATCCGACAAAGCACTCTGAAAAGCCAACGCTTTCGGCCCCACAAACAAATGCACCCCGCGCCATTGAACAGAGGGCCAATCGTTTACTGTCGCGGTCTGTAACCCCAACTCTCCGCCGCGAACCGATACCAATTGCGCCAGGGTTCGCAAACCGTATCGCGCTCCTTCTAGACTTTGCCCAATAATAGTGGCTCCATCATTCCGAACCGTTAATTGGTACCCGTTGAGCTTAGTAATGGAAGGCGATATCGTAATTGAAACCGGATACTTTGATCCCGATTCATTCCAATCCCAACTCGATTCAAGATTGCGATTAAACCAAGCAACATCTCCACTCAACCCTTCTGGAAACGTGAACTCCAATCCACCCTTGATCGGCGCAAAGCCACCTGATTTTTGCATCTGTTTCGGCTTTGGCAGAATAGGCAAAACCGTGGCATCCGGGCCCTGAGCCGCGGTCATAACATTTGCCGGCAGCTGCACCGTTTCAATGTCTTTCGTAGGAAGCTCTACCGGATCAATATCAATCGAGTAATCGAAGCGAATCGAGCCTTGCGGTTGAATTTCTCGGTTTGTTGCCCCAATCCAGAACAACTCTTTGCCATCAGCCCATTCAATCGTGTAATTGCGGGCGTCCAAAACATTCATGGCTTGTTCGGAACGAATTGTAATCCTGGACGATGGAGCATTAAAAATTATTTCTCGCCCCGATGAAAGAATACGCGCTTCCTTATCAGTTCCTGGACTAACCGGGATGTCAATACGACTGACACTCCGCTGGTCAACCGTCAAACTGCCCTGAGCAACATAAGGTGCCCAGATTCGACCAATGTTGTATTCCAGCATTGCTGGCTTATCGCCGCGCCATCTGAATTCGGCCCAAACCTTAAAGCCGTTCGCAGTCGGTGTAAAAACTTGACGGTTTGCTACTCGTCCGTCATCGCTATTCGATATAACAGTTGTTGAGCCATCTCCATTCTTAAAAACTGTAATTGGCTTCCATGCCGAGCTGAAATAACCTTTCTTCCAACCCGGTTCATAGTACTGAAAACCGGATGCTTCAATAACGGCGATATCACCCACTTTAACCTGCAATCCTCGAAAGGATACATAGTCAAATGTGAGTTCAGGCAGTGATCCACCCAGGCTCAATCCGGCAATAAGCGACGCAAGCATTGTTCTTTAGAAATTCGTGAGACTTATCGGCGGCTGGCGCCATCGATGACTCGGTTCATCACCGGGTAAGAGTCTACACTCAATCGCTGGCGAACCCCGTTCACCGAACGCCATGTTTCCACGACGTGACCAGGCTTACCCGGGTTGCGTTGCCATGTTTGCCTTTCGGCGGTCAAACGGATCGTTTGGGGCGAAGTGATTGCGAGTGGTTTTTGCCATACATCGACTTTGGGCTTAGCGTTAGAATTTGCCCAAAGTTCGGCTCGGAGCTGCCCACCATCAAAACGCACCTTAATCGTCACCGGTACATCCAGCGTGTTTTTGAATCTCAAATCAATATTTGGATAAGCCACTGCCGCATCACGACCGGGCGAAATATAGTTGGGGGCGTAATGGTGGGCGTTTCTTTCTACAATCGGAAATCCGGCGAGCAACGCGGAGTTGTAAAGCGTTGTGCTCATTTGACAAACACCGCCTCCCCAAGCATCAATCAACTGACCACTGTAGCTCACAGGAGCACGTTGGTAGCCTCTGTCACGACTCCACGGCCCAATCGTTTTGTTAAAGCTAAATTCGCCGCCAGCCGGAATAATCACGCCGTTCAACTTGTTGCCACAAATGTGTGCATTGTGCCGCTGAGCATCCGAACGTCCTTCAAGGGGAGTTGTGAAACTCGCGACCATCCGCGAAGAATCCTGATGACCCTGGGCAAAAAATACCAGCCCCATCAAGACAAGCATAATCACTCCGACTAAAGCGGCCTTCATTCTTTGATCACTGCCCGATTTTGCCCGGTTGATGCGAGAACATCACGCATATACATCGGGAACGCCTTCGCAGGCAAAGCATTCGCCGTTCCAGGTGCTTCAGCCCGAATTGCGTATTCAATAACGTGCTCACCCTTATCTAGCTTCCAAACAAAGAACGATGCCTTAGCATCACCAAAGGTCGAGTTGCTCCACCAATTTGTCCAGTCAAATCCTGGATCGGGCGAATCAGCATCAACGATGCGGCAGTT
>JAPUDU010000291.1 GCA_027492935.1 Fimbriimonadaceae bacterium | reverse complement strand
CGCTTACTCGCACTGTTCGGCGTCACAACGCCCTGATAACCACGATGCGCTTGCTCCGTCTTTAAAAACTCGCTGAGCACATCTCGCAACATTGCCCCTTTCGGCAACCAAAGCGGCAGCCCCTGACCAACCTTTTCGCTGAACATAAACAAGCCCAGCTCACGGCCCAGCTTCCGGTGGTCGCGCTTCTTTGCTTCTTCAAGGTTATGCAAATAAAGTTCAAGGTCTTCCTTGCTTGCAAATGCTGTCCCATAAATCCGCGTCAACTGCTTGTTCTTCACGTTGCCGCGCCAATATGCGCCCGCCAAAGACATCAACTTAAAGTGCTTAATCTCGCCCGTCGATTCAACGTGCGGCCCACGACATAGGTCAATGAAGCGGCGTAACTCGCCTTTCTTATCAACGGCTTGTTGATCGTAAAAGCTGACTTCTTCGCCCGCCGGAATAGCATCTAAAAGCTGTAGTTTGTAAAGAGCCGTCTCTTCACCTTGCCCAAGAGTGCATTCTTCAAGCACAACTTTGCGCGCAGATTCAACGTCCGCCGCGACCTTCCGTACAATCGGCTGATTCAAATTCGCAAGCTCACGCATGCGCTGTTCAATTTTCTTGAGTTCGTTCTCACTAATCGGTTCCGCAAACTCTATATCGTAATAAAAACCGTTCTCAATCGGAGGTCCAATTGCCAATTTCGAACCCGGATAAAGTTCCGTGATCGCCTGAGCCATCAAGTGCGCTGCGGAATGCCGTAAACGGTAAAGGTGCGAATCTTCGTATTTTTCGTGTGCCATAAGCTCTTACCCTCCCAAACAATGGGAACAAGTTGTCAAACGGAATGGTACCCGCCCAAACAAATTCCATTTTGGTCATCACATTCCAACATTTCCTGGAACACTCAAATCTCGTCTCTCGTCTAACAAATCGTGAAAAAAGGCCTTGTCATCCTTCCGTTCCTGGCCCTCGGAACCACATACGCTTCAGCCGATATCGTATCAGCCAAACTTCTCATGGGCGAAGTACTTGAAAACCTGGGCAACGAAACCGCCTTCACCCTCCATAAAACGGGGACAGAAAACACCAACGGCACCGAAGTCACTCTAGAGTCAATCCTTGTCGTCAAGGACATGGATCCAGATCCTGCCCTCTACAACTACGTGATCGAATACCGTTCCTTGCGCAATGGAGTTTTAATAAACCGAGCCGCGGTCGATGGTAGTCGAGTGTGGTTCTACAACGTAGCATCAAACAGCTACTCGTCGTACTCTTATCATAACGTCTCTCTACCGAGCAAACCAACCGTCATTTTCCGCAACCTCAACAAGCTTGTTGGTGGCGAAGATCAACTGCTCATGCAAATAGGGCAACAAGCGTTTGAGGCATCACTTTCTGGTCGCGCAGCAGCAACAAACAAGTGGTTGCCTTGGATTCCTGTTTACAGAACACTTGAACACGACTTTGGGCAACCAACTATCTTGGTCGAAAGCGACGTCCCCAACCTGCGATCCATTGAATATGTGACAGAGGACAATGGAAGCGGTGTAAATCATCTCAAGAATATCGTTGGTTACACCGAGCTAATCCGCCCCGGTCGCACGGTCATCAACGATTGGACAATCACCGTTGATCCAACGGAATTGGCTGGAAGCAACTACGCATTTGTCCCGCCCGCAAATGCGCGAGCAATCGCTGGCGCTCTTAGTCAAGGCGGATAGTCTCCAAAAAACCTAAGACTTAGTCTGCCTATGGCCCCTAGCTCAAACAGTTAGGGGCCTTTCATTTTCCCTTAGCTAACAGTTCGAATCACTTCAGCAAATTGTTCCCAAGCATCCTCAGTCGGTGGCCCAACCATCAAAAATCTGGCCGGAACACACAAACAGAATTCCCTTTCCACCCCCCAATCCCCCACCAAAACCTTCACCCGCCGCATACGACTAGCTGGCAAAGCAATCCCCAAATCCAAACCAAAACTCACAATCCGCCAATCCAAGCCCGGAAAGTCTTTATCTAATAATCGCATCCAAAGCTCAGCATCCGTCACCTGATTTAGGTCAGAAATACCAATTAAAACAATCCCTTCTGTCTCTTCCGGAACAACAAATCCCGCTACTGCTTTTGTCTCGTACCCTTTCTTCCAAAGCATATTTCTTGGTGGTTCACCTATAACTGAGAGACAATTCCCCTCACCAAAACCTGGCAAGGGGAATTCATTTACTGCCCGCAGACAGCAATTTAGCCGCGTGCCGGTAGCATCGCAATCAACGAACTAATGGTTCGCGTCTGCGTATAAACCGTGCCCGGACCAACCATTTCAGCAACAACACCTTCGCCGCTCGTCACTGTACCAATCAAGCTCTTTGTCGCTTTTCGCAAGTTGTATCCCATCCCCGAAGTAAACGCGACCAAGTGACCCGTATCAACAATGTAAGGCTGACCCGGTGCCAACTCAATCGGCAAAATCGCCCCGTAACTACTCAAAAGAAGGAGTCCTGGCCCGCTGATCTCGCTCATGAACAAGCCTTCACCACCAAAAAATCCTTTCATGCTCGCTTGAGTCTTAAAGTCCATGCGAACATCACCGGCCAAAAACGCCCCGCTCGTTACAATCAACGCTCGTTGACTCACATCCACCGTTACAATATCGCCCGGCAGATTCGGAGCCAAAATCACCTCTCCCGGACCATTGTTCGCCGTGAAAGTCGTCTGGAATGCCGACTCACCCGTCAACATTCGTCCAAACATTTTCCCTAAACCTCCACTAATCTTAGAATCCAAAGCAATATTTGCCGACATCGACATCATCGCCCCACTTTCCGCCCGGATCGATTCGCCCGGCTCCAGCATCACTTTAACAACGGCAAACTCAGGCTGAAACAAAATCTCATGTCGCATCGCTCAATGATACACCAGGCAAAACCTCACAAACAAACTGTTAAAGCTTGCTGTCAACCATCATATGAACCGTGTGTTTCACAAACTTATCACTGCCGTCTGGCAACGTGGTTCCATCCGGAACCCACAGCTCAACAACCACATAAAGATGCAGTCCTCCACTCTCAGGAGCCCTTGCCTGCTCATAAGCCGTCAACCATGCTCGTCCACGATTACTAAAAACTGAAGGAATCAAGAGTCCCTCATCGCGAGTAGCTCCCCAATAATGAGATAAATCTGCAGCGGCCCCCGGAGAAAGCTGGCTACTAAAACCCTCAACTGCATGCATGCGCCGAGCCGCCAGTTCCCTCAAACCAGCCCGCAAAAGCCATCCATCAGCAATAGAGACTGCTAATGCCCCATCTGCCACTTCCAAGGCGTCAATTTTTGACATTCCATCCAACTGATCTGTCGTCAACGCATTCAAATAATCTAATACAGATCGCCAAGGAGAAATCGCTTTCACTTTCCCCGTAGAAGCAATCACGCCCGACCAGTTCCCCGAATACTCGGGCCAGCGATTCTGCCCAAGATAAGGCTGGAACCATCCATCATCGGTCAACCTCGCCCGAACCATATTCCCCGAAACGGAATGCTGTCCTAGCGTCTCGTCTGTCGCGTTAAACCGAACGGATGGGTCAAACCAAGCAATTGTGTTCCACCCCTCTCGAACAGCCGCATTTTGAAAACCATTCACCGTATGCAAAGCCTCATGGGGCACAGCTGGATCTGTAATCTGTAAACCTTTCAATTTTTCATTGGCCGGAAAATCTACTAACATCGCCGCCTGATCCGCCTCACCGAGTTTCGATAACGCGTCCATACGACATACCGTGAACCGCTCCTTATTACCGATAACGGTCAAAGCAAGTTCAACCGAACCATTATCCAATGCCCGATGCTCCACAACCCAACGCCCACCGTCTGATAAAACCGAAACAAACTTCTGTACTTCATTCCGCTGTTCGATCGTCCCACTCTGTTGCTTTGCTCGATACGAATCACCCACCACCTGAATCGCCCGAGAAGAAACCGGCATCGCATTTTTCCCCGATTTTTCCTTTGCCATCGCTATAGATACCGCCCGAATATCAGCATCAATAACATTAGCCGCCAGAGCCCGGCCCTCCGAGTTCAACAATATTTCAACTAAAACCCCATCAACAACTCCACTCGACCCCTCTGTCAAAGTTGCCGCATTACTTTCCCGCGCCCGGGCATCAGCCGCAACCTCACGCAACTGATCAACATCATCCTTCCAATGCTTTCTAAAGAAGTCCTGCGCATCCTTTAAAGACCTTTCAATTTTTGATTGCAGCGTCGGCCCCGCATCGGAATTTGGGCCAATAATAAAAGCTCTCTTCCGAGGCTCATCAATCTCAAAATTCAAACAAAGTTCCTTACAACTTCGCTTCAACAGCTCAAACTTACTATCACCTGGCTTTGAAAAATACCAAACCACCGGACGGTCACTGATCGACTTGTCCATCGTCAACCGGTATCCACTCCCCTCATTCAACTGGGCCGAAAACTCACCAAACGTTGCCCACTCTAATTTCGGTGCCGCAACCTCCGACCGAACAAGAGCCACTCCCAACAAAACGC
This sequence comes from Fimbriimonadaceae bacterium, assembly GCA_027492935.1. Lineage (GTDB taxonomy): Bacteria > Armatimonadota > Fimbriimonadia > Fimbriimonadales > Fimbriimonadaceae > UphvI-Ar2. The sequence continues at coordinate 1,468 of JAPUDU010000291.1, read as the reverse complement.
CCAACATAAAGACTTAAACGCATAACCAACCCATGAAGTCACATAAGCAAATTAACTAAACCAAGTACCCTCATCCTACTAAGTGGACAACGAAGACCTCACGCCCGAGCTTGCTGAAGCTCAAGAAAATCCCCTCCGCACAGTCTGGACTCTCGCCTGGCCCGCTGTCGCCCTCAACGCCCTACAAACGGTCAACTCACTTCTCGATACTAATTTCGTTCAGCACTTAGAAGCCGACGCCCTCACCGCCATCGGCGCGGCGACCACAACCCTTTTCCTCCTTATTAGCCTCAGCATGGCCGTCGGAGTCGCCGCCACCGCCATGGTCAGCCGCGCATTCGGCGAAAACGACCACGCTAAATACGTTGAAGCCAACAAAAAGTGTCTCGGCTTTGCTGTCATTATGGGGTTCCTTCTCATCGGAGTCGCCGTCCCTCTTAGTTATCCCGCAACGAAATTCGTTATCCCCCCCGATGCACCCCACGCTGCCGCCCTCATGGTGCAGTATCTCACTATCGTCAGCGCAGTTCTCCCTGCCGTTTTCGTAATCCAAACCCTCGCCGGATCACTCCGAGGAATCGGAGACACCAAATCTCCAATGGTTATCTCGGGAATCCAAATCCTCCTGCACATCGCTTTCAATTTCATACTAATCTTCCCTACTCGCACCTTCGGCAACATCACAATCTACGGTGCAAACCTTGGCCTCGCCGGAGCCGCGTGGGCGCTCGTAATATCTGGTTGGATTTCTGCCGTCATTTATCTCGTTTTCGTCACCCGAACCCCGCTCGGTGAATCCTGGCGAATCGCTCTCCCCGGCCTCGATTGGACCAAACGGATCTTCCGGATCGCCGCCCCGGCCGGACTCATGTCCGTTGTCCGGGTCACATCTCTCTTTATGTTTTTCGCAATTCTCAAATACGTCCCGCAAGGAAAATCTGCCATCGCCGCCGTCCGCCCCGGATTCAGTATCGAAGCTCTTGCATTCATGCCCAGCTTCGGACTCGCCATCGCCGCCAGTGCCCTTGTCGGTCAATCCCTCGGTATGAAAAAACCCGAACGAGCCGCCGCTCTCGGTTGGATGGCCGGACACCAAGCCGCTATCGTCAGTGCCGTCGCCGCTCTTCTGATTTTCATATATGCCGGCCCCCTCGCCAGCACTCTGCTCGCCGACCAACCCGAAATCGCCGCCCTTACCGCGAACTACTTAAGGTATGTCGCCAGCACCGAAATCTTCTTCGGTTACGGAATGGTACTCATCTCCGCCATGCAAGGAGCCGGCGACACCGTACGCCCATTTTGGATCAGTTTCATCTGCATGTGGATAATCCGCGTCCCCCTCGCCGCCATCCTTGCCCTCGAAACCATCCCCCTCGGCTCAATCGCAATCCCCGGATTCGGCATGGGCGCAAACGGTTGCTGGCTCACCCTCGCCATCACCCAACTCATCCAAGGTATCGCCTCGATG
>JAPUDU010000290.1 GCA_027492935.1 Fimbriimonadaceae bacterium | reverse complement strand
CCCGAGCCAGTCTTGCGGTGCCGACTGCTGAGAAGCTTGTTGCGGTCGCGGTATTTGTTAACCGTGCGGCGAGCAACGCTGATTCCTTTGTCGGACAGCATTTGGGCAATTCGTTCGTCGCTCATTGGATTGTTGGGGTTTTCGGACTGAAGGATTTCTTCAATCATTTTTTGAACCCGAAGTGCAGGTTTAAAGAAGACCTCGAATGAAACGACATCGCCGTTGACACTTCGCACAAACGTGCCTGCGGTGGCTCGGCTGAGTGTGCTCTCGTGGACGCCGAGATCTTTGGCAACCTGGCTTCGTGTGAGGGATTCGAGGAATCGATACTCACCAGTGCGGACGAAACCGCCTTGTTTTTCGACCAAGTACTTGCCAATTCGGGCAAGTTGTTGACGACGTTGGGTGAGAGCATCAAGGAATCGATGCGCGCGATCCATGAATTCGTTGACGTGACGGTTTTCGGCTGGATCTGATCCGCGTTTCTTTTTTAATTCAGCTTTTCGTTTTTCGTACGCCGGGTTGACGCGGAGATGGATTGGGGATGCGCCGGGAACTTCGATGAGGTAGCCAGCTTCTTCCAATGTGATGATGATGTCCGGTTGGGCGGGGATAGTTTTGTTTTTGGTTGAGCTACCGGATGTTTGCCGACTGTAATACTCGCCAGGGAATGGATTGAGGCCGACAATGACTTCGAAGATTTCGTCCGCTTGTTCGGTTTCAATTTTGTAGGCACGGCAGATTGCTTTTTTATCGCGAGCGACTAGATCTTCCCAGTTCTTTTTAAGGATTAAGCGGGCAAGGCGCTCTGCATCAGTTTGGGCGTCGCGGAGCTGAAGAATGAGACAGTCGCGGAGATCGGCAGCGCCAACCCCGGCAGGTTCGCATCCCTGAAGGGCATTGAGGACATATTCGGCATCCTCTAGGCTTGTGCCGCAGTCCATAGCGGCATCTTCAACAGTGCAGTTGAGGTAGCCACGCTCGTTAACAGAACCAACGAGGTAAGTCACGAGGTCCATGTGTTGATCTTCGACTTGAACACGGAGTTGAGCAAGGAGATGATCCCACAGCGAGTCATCACTTACAGTGAGATCAAGCCAGTCGACATCGGGAGTATCGTTGGGGAGACTTCGGAGAACCTCTCGGTCGCTACTACTTGGCTTGAGTTCTTGTGGAGCGACGGATTGCAGGATTTCATCAATGCTGAGGGGAGATTCGTAGTCGTCGAGCCGTTCGAGTGCAGGATTTTCGAGGAGTTCAGATTGAATCATTTGTTCCAATTCGAGTCCGCTGAGTTGGAGCATATGGCTCCCAAGAACGACCTTGGGGTCGACTCTTTGGTTTGTGCCGAGCTTAGTACTTGTATTAGTTCGTAATCCGTTACGCATCGTCTGATCTCCTGGCTTCGTGCCTGCTTACCAATGATCTTTGGTGATGCTGATGGCGGTGGTCATCCGAATGATTGCTAGGATTTTTGGAGGCGAGGCGTATTGGCACAGACATGATTGCCGTTAGAATAGGAACGATGTTTACGGGATTGGTGCAGGCATGCGAGCGAATTGTGTCGCGCGATGGGGCTCGGCTAGTTGTTTCGGCACCCGTTGATGTTGAAGATTGGCAAATTGGCGAAAGTGTCGCGGTTAACGGCGTGTGTCTGACAGTTGTTGACTTTGCTCAAGGACTCGCCTTCGACGTTTCAGAAGAAACTTATGAGCGATCGGCTTTGGAGTCATTGGAGACAGGCGATCGGGTGAACTTAGAGCGAGCTATGCGCCCAATGGATCGATTTGGGGGGCATATTGTTCAGGGTCATGTTGATTGCGTGGGTTCAGTCGTTTCAATTCAGCAACTAGAGGGGAGCTGGATTTTTCGATTTGATGTTGGAGTTGATGGCGATAAATATCTCATTGATAAGGGTTCAATCACAGTCAATGGGGTTTCACTTACGGTTGTTCATCCGGATGGTGGACAGTTTGACGTCGCAGTCATTCCACACACATACGCTGAAACTTGCCTCAGTGAGCTTAAACACGGAGATGCGGTGAATATTGAATTCGACGTGCTGGCGAAGCACGTCGAAAAATTGCTTTCGGTCCGACCTTAAGGTTTACTTACGTTCTAATGTTTGGATTAGATCGGCGTACATTTCTTTAACTACCTTTCGGCGCACTTTGAGGCTGGGAGTTAGTTCGCCATCATCAACCGTAAACGACTTCGGCACGAGAACATGACGTCGTACTCGCTCATAATCAGCAAGCGTTTTGTTAGCGGCTTCAACTTCTTGGCGAATCAACTCTTTTATATCGTCTCGCTGGACGATTTTCGCCGGATCTTTTTCGTTTTCACCTTTTGCGCTGAGCCAGGTTTGAATGCGTTCGAACTCAGGAATGATGAGCGCGACACAATGCTCCATACCGTCACCTAGAAGGACTGCTTCCCCAATGTACTCACCTTCCTTAAGTCGATTTTCGACCGGTTGGGGGGCGACGTTCTTTCCGTTCCCAAGAACAAGCAAATCTTTCTTGCGATCAGTGATTTTGAGGTGCTTACCTTCGAATTCTCCGATGTCGCCGGTGTGGAACCATCCATCGCTATCAATGGCGGCCTTGGTGTCTTCCGGAAGATTATAGTAACCGACCATGACGGAATCACCACGAATTAGAATTTCTCCATCTGAAGCGATTTTTTCTTCGACGCCGTGTAGTGGCGGGCCAACTGTCCAGGGGCGGTTATCGCCCGGAGGGTTGAGATTGCTGGCGGCAGTTGTTTCGGTTAATCCGTAGCCTTGAAGAACAGTGATATTCATGGCAAGGAAGAATTCGCATGTTGCGGGCGGAAGGGCGGCTCCACCGCTCACGAAGAACCTGAGTTTTGAGCCCGTTCGTTCGCGAATTTTGCTTGCGACAAGCTTATCAAGGAGTCCGGATAACGGAGCGAATTTTCCTTTCGTTTTAGCGAGACCTTGGGACAAACAGAGATGGAACAGTTTTTGTTGGATCGGCGATTTCTTTGCTGCTCCATCAAGAACCTTTGACTTTAGACTATTGAGGAATCGGGGGACAGCGAGAACGACAGTGGGGTTTGTTTTTTGCATATCACCAGCGAGGGAGGCGATACTGCCCGCATAAATGATATGGGCTCCGATTGAGACGGGAAGAAAATGCCCGGCATAACGTTCAAAAACGTGGGCCAGAGGTAGCCAACTCAGAAACGAATCGTTTTCGTCGACGGGGAACGTGAAAGGAACATTGTAGTTCATGCTTGTGATGCATTTGTTGTTGAGCATCACACCTTTCGGCTGACCAGTTGTACCGCTCGTGTAGATCAGGGTGCAGAGATCTTCGGGCTGAATGTCTTCAGCAAGTTTTTCGACATCTTGGTGAGTTAAGGTGCTTCCGACGGCGTAGTTGGGATAGTAGTCGCCCTCTCCTTCTTTCCACACATATGTTGGAATTGAGTCGATTTTTATGGCCTGTTTTTTGTCGCTGCAAAGAGCAAATTTAGCCTGGCAATCGTTGGCTATGTAGGTTGTTTGGTCTGGGGGAAGCGTTGGATAGATTGGGACGCTGACAATGCCTAACATTTGGCAAGCCCAGTCGGTTAGAGCCCAGTCGAATGATGACTCCCCGATAATGACCAAACGGTCGCCTCGGGATGCGCCTAAAGCATGGAGTGCTTGAGCCCGTTCGTATACCAACTGCTCAAACTCTGAAAATGTATAACTTTTGAACTCCTTACCATCAGGCACCATGTGGCTGACTTTTGATGGCCAGCGGTGAAGCGATGTTTGGATTTGGGCAGCCAGCGACTTTGCCGGGGCGGTTTGACTCATAAATGTTTGGCTATTTTACGTTGGAATTGCTTGAAAGGTTGTTTGTACTAGGGGAAAAGTTAGTTGTTCTGGACGATAGGAGAGGTTGCGGCGTCTAAAGGAGGGATGATTGGTTTATTGCTTTTCGGGCTGATTGGTCAAAATCAAGATAGTCGATTTGAGGCTAATTTTGCGTTATTCCCACCGGTTAGCGAAGCTCCGGTTGTGGCACAGGCTGATGCAGATACCTTTAAAGTGAAATCGTTGGCGAAGGTGTTTCGTGGCAATGAACCCGGGCATGTTGCCGTTGATAATGGGGTTGTTCAGTTCGTTGCGGGTTTGCCTCTGCTTGGCAAACCCGAGAAATTTGTGATTAAGAAGACGGGGAAATCGGTTTCTGATTTGCCGATGCCAGTTATCACAATGAATGGAACTCGGTATGAACTGGGTGGCAATGAGAACGGTCTTCGGGTGGTTAATGCCAAGGGGCAGTTGTTCGCTAAGCCGTTTGATGTGAAGGGAGTCATTGGGCCAAATATTGTTTGGCCACCCCGCGGGATGGGGGTTCGGTTTATGTGGAATCACCCCGAGATGCCTGATTTATTTGTTGAGCTCACATATCAGATGGTTGACCGGGAACCGGTTTTGAATCAGACGGTTGTGATTCGTAATGGGAGTTCTTTCCCTGTAGCGATCAATTCTCTGAGCCAAGGGGATGGGCTTTGGCCCCCGTCTGCTTTTCAGGGTGATGATCTAGCTTGGGTGATTCGTCCGGGGCGGACGCTCGAGTTGCCAGAGGCATGGTTTAGTGTTAATGCGGCGGGTCAATGGGTGGCTGCAACACGAAAGATGAGTGCGGTTGAGATTTCGCCGTGGGAAAAGGTGCGGGCAACGACATTGAAGCAATGGCCGCCAACTGAAGCCGAAATTAAGGGATATTCAAAGAAAACAGAAGCGGTGTTGATCCCTCAATCGGCAGGATTTAGTTGGTCGGCTCCGTCCCAAGAGGATTACGACTTGATTGCTCAGTTTGCAGCAACGGCGAAAAAATATGGGCTTTCAATAGGAGCTGAGGTAGACATTTCTGCCATTCCAGCCAATGCAGAAGACCATGTGGGGGATGCGGGATCACCGATCTGCTGGCTTAGCTTTGCGGGCAATCATTGGCGATCAAACGCAATGCTGACTTGGAAACGGATGGGTTTCGGGGTTGTACAACTCGAGGGAGCATTGCCGGGTAGTTGCCGCCAATCTGGTCACGGCGAGCATCAAACAGCAAAGCAGGGCGAGATTGAAAATGCGCTCGCAATGCAGAACCTCATGCGCAACGGGTTAAACCTTGGCATTATTGTTCGGCACAAAAATGCTCGGGCATACGGGCCAGAAACAACCTACTAAATCAGACTCAGGCGCTTGACGCGGAGATATGCGGTGACAAGCTCACGGGCGAGGTCTTGTGGTTCAGCTTCAAGGCTATGTAGCCCAGCGTTGCGAAGGGCGACTTCTGCTCGGCGGCGGTCACCGAGATACCAAAGGGCAGCAGCTTGATCGAATAGTTCGCGATCACCTTCTACATCGGTGTTGAGAAATTCGCGTAGTTTTGGATCGGATACACGCACCACATAAACAAGATGGCGGCGGCGGATTGTTGCTAAAGCGGCAGAAATCATGCTTGCTTGGTCAACATTTTCTGCATCGGTGAAGACGACAACAAGCGATCGCTTTTTCCATCGAGAAGCAAGGTAACTGAAGGCTTGGTTGTAGTTAGGTTGAACTGGCTGCGCTTGTGCATCGAAGAGAGCTTCGAGAAGTCGAGCGACTTGCGCTTTACCGCGGCGAGGAGCGATGTATTTTTCGACAGAGTCGTTGAAAAGCATGAGGCCAACTTGGTCGCCTGCCCTTTCGGCAGCATGAAGGAACAAGAGAGCAGTGTCGAGACAGTGGTCGAGTTTGCGGACGCCATCCACTTCGCCCAGCATGTGGCGGCCGATATCAACACAGACCATAACGCCTTGGTTCGTTTCCTGTTCAAAGTTGCGGACAACGAGTTTGCCTCGGCGGGCGGATGCTTTCCAGTCGATTTTTCGGTAGTCGTCTTCGTTGTAGTCGCGGAGCGACTCGAATTCCATCCCTAAGCCTTTAACTCGGGATTGTCGCATCCCCAGATGGCTCAAATGACCGGTTTGCT
>JAPUDU010000289.1 GCA_027492935.1 Fimbriimonadaceae bacterium | reverse complement strand
CCGACTTCAGAGCCAGCCAAAATCAAGTCGATAAAGAATGGCAAAACCTCACCCTCGCCACCCGAATCCTCACCTCCCATCCCACCCTCGCCTCAATCTTAATATCCATGGGGCTTACTCAAGTTGAAACCATCCCGTACCAACTCCCAACACCGGCAAAAACCCAAGCCCCCAACGAAAAATATCTCTATTTTCCCGGCCCAACAGCCGCACGCAAAGGCGCCAACGCCGTCCGCGAAGTTGCCCGCCAAACCAAACTCCCCCTCGTCATTGCTGGCAACAACCTGGAAAGCCCCGATTTCTGGAATGACATCACAATCCTCGACCCAAAAACCCACCCCGCCGAATCCGCCTTAGCCGTCATAGCCCCAAGCATCTACGAAGACCGGCCGTCACGACTCCTTCAGCCTTACTGTAATAAAACACCAATCATCACCACCGCAAACTGCGGACTGCCCGAATCCCCCCATGTTCTCCTTGCTGATTTTAACGAGGCCGAGTGCATGATTTCCCACATTGCTAAAATACTCTCATCACATGTCCACTAACAACACACCAACCCCTCACGAAAAATGGCAAAAATCAGCTCAAACATGGATAAATCACCAAGGCCAATCCGGTGATTACGCCCGCCGCGTAGTTCTCGATCCCGCACTTGAAGAAATCCTGCCCAATCTTGAAGGAAAAACTGTTCTGGATCTTGGCTGTGGAGAAGGCCGCTATTCCCGCACCCTCAAATCAAAAGGGGCTATTGTCACCGCCATCGATCCAGTCGCAGAATTCATCTCTCACGCCAAATTACTCGACCCCGAATCAACCTATATCGAATCATTCGCCGAATCAATTCCACTTCCCGACAACAGCTTCGACCTCATTCTCAGTTATCTCACCATCATCGATATCGATGATATGGAAGCCACCAGCAAAGAAATAATCCGACTCCTTAAACCAAATGGTCAGCTAATCATTGTCACCCTCAGTAACATGGCATCGTGCACCGACGGATGGTACAAAGATGAAAACGGCAAGAAGTTGTTTCGCACTGTCGACCGATACATGGAGCATTTCAGCATGAATCTTGCATGGAGTGGATTAGAAATCACAAATTACCATCGCCCTCTCAGCTACGTTCTCGGCCTCTTCCTCAACCACAGCTTCGTACTCACAAAACTCATCGAACCTTTGCCGCCAAAAGAAGATGACTACTACTCCGAAGAATTCCGCTGCCCTACATTCCAAATCTACGCCCTGAGAAAAGAGTAATGCGTATTATCTCCCCGTTCAAAGACTATTACGATTCCGCTCAAGCCTACGGCATTGACCCTAAATTAAACTACTATCGCAAGCCGGAAGTTTTCCATTCCGTTCAGCTGAAAGATTACTTTCCTGTTCCCGGTATTCCCGATTCACTCGGTTACTGGAACATCATAATCGCTACCACTGGACTTCTGATCGTCTGCGGCCGCATTTATCCGTTTCTCTTACCCAGCAAAGTATTGGAATTCGACACAAATCGCAGTGCCACCGAGCAGATCTCCCGATCATTGGTTATGAGTCCCGACGATCCACTCATTACGAAAAGCGTCGCTCGCGACATCTTCCGCGATGAAGCTTATTGGTTAAGGATTGTAAAAGACTACTTTAATTATATCAACGAAATTCGAGGTTATGCCGTTGGATCAGAAATCCATCGCGCTCTCCGTGCACCCATCATATTGACAAGTGTCTCGCGCCAGAATTGGAAGAGTGAATTCGTTCCAGTTCCCGCCCTCACCAACCCCCGGCTCGCCAACTTTGGGTTCCAATCCATCCTCGACCCCTTCACTTGCTTCCAAGAAATCGCTCAATATCTCGGCAACGAACTCGCCCAACACGATACCGCCCCACTAAGAACTGGCGACGATGAAACGATTGCTCGCACCAAAGGTTTCGACGAGCAATCTTTCCAAACCGCCGCGCCAGGAACAAAGAAACTCAATCGAAAGACCAACCGCGAACGTAAGAAAAACTCATAGTTAACTAAACTAAGGTAAGAAAAGCATCATGATCCCAACTGCTAAAGTCCGCGCTTTCGGCAAGCTCCAACTCTGGGATCAAAACGGCAATCTAGTCCGCCTCAAAACCAAAAAAACCGAGAGCCTATTGGCCATCCTCATGATCGCTAACGGCCCAAAATCACGCGCCGAACTAGCCGAATCAATTTGGCCCGATTCACCCCCCGAAAAGGCCCGGCTCAGTCTCCGAACCGCCATCGCTCAACTCCGTAAATCACTCGGCCCCGAAACAATTACCTCGCATGATGAACGCATCGAAATCGAACGGAATCTCGTTGAATCAGACCTTATTCAGGCCCGTAGACTACACCGTCTCATCAGCATTTCAAAAGACGGCACCGAACGCCGCAACTATCAAGAACAACTCGCCGACCTAATCATCCGCCCCCTTTTCGATGGAATCCCCGGCGACGAACTCGATAACGAGCGATCTATCTGGCACACCACGCGCAAAACAACTCTGCTTGATCTCGCCGACGCCCGCCTCGCCAGCGGAATGAACGAAAGCGCGCTTACCGCCGCCACAACTGCTCTCAAAATTGACCGCCTCGATGAAAAATCACTTGAAAAAAATCTCCGCATCCTCACCTATCTTGGCCGCACGCAAGACGCTCTAAAACTCAGTCAAGACTCGGCTCGGTTGTTCCGCAAAGAACTCAGCCTCCCCCTCCCAAAGTCAATCATCGACCTCACGACAGAGATCAAAACCGGAAACATTGCGCCGGGCCCACAACCCCACTCCTTCTTCACTGAATCAATTGAAAAAGAGATGATCGTCGCCATGTTCGAGTCCACCATTGAACGCGATCCCGACACCGTCTTCACCATCCTTTGCGACGAAAGTTTCAATACCATTGCTCTCGAAAATCTCTCCGGATACATCGGCATTCTCGAAAAAGCCCTTAACCAAACGACCGGAAACTCAGAACCCCGAATCCGTGCTGCCCGAATGGTCGCCCGTACAGCAATGATGATGAGCGATTACTCAAAGTGTTTTGAATGGGGCAAAGTCGTCGTTGATAACACCGAAGAAAGTAGCCAAATCCACATTGCCACCCTCGATTTTCTCGCTTCTGCCTACTTTAATCTCCAAGATTACGCCCTCGCGGAAGAACTATCCATCCGCGCATACGACCTCGCAGAAGAACACGGATTCCCCGTCGAGCGTAACTCCGCTCTCGGCAACCTCGCCCTCTATCATATCCACCAACTCAAGTTCGATACTGTTCAAGAAAAATGCGAAAGGTGCCTTAGATTAATCCTTGAAGAAAACGCCAGCCCATTTCGGGTTTGTAGCGTTTACAGCCTGCTCTGCGGATATCACTTAGCCGTTGAAAACTACGAAGAAGCCATTACCATAGCCAACAAAGGCATTGATGTAATAGGCGGCTCCACCTACTATCTCAACGGCAATAACTACTGCACAAAGGCCAACGCTTTAGCCAAACTTGGCAAGCCAAATGAAGCCATCAAAGCCGCCATTGAAGGCTTAAGCATCGGCTATGCTGGGAACTCCTTCGCGCTCACATTAGGCACATTAGAGTTATGCTCCTTGGTTCTTACAACTATCGGATACCCAATCTCCTCCGTCTGGATTTCTGATGCCACAAACATCCTCCGCGAACACCACGGATTCTCCCGATCACGCCTGATATTGTCAAAAATGGCCGACGAAGTGATCTGCCCAGATCAGAAAATCCTCGCTCAAGCTCGTGCTACCAACCGGCTTAACAATCAACCTCTTTCAACCCTTGTCGAGTTCACCCTAGATGAACTAGAACGTGCCCTGAACGGTATGTAAGTAAACATTTCACGCTGTTTTCACATCCACCAAATACAGTCTGATGGAGAGGCATCATGCCGCGAAGTCAGCCCTGTTTTTATCGTATTCGTTAAAGCAGTTCATCCAGCATAACCGGGACACGTTAATTGATCAAAACATCCGTAACTGGCATTGTATGCCTCGCATCACCCACAAATCTGCCGTTTACAGTTTCCAGCGTTTTCGGTGATGCAACTGTAAAGTCGGGTCAAGCAATTTCCGTCGGGATCTACAACGACGGCCCTCAAATGGCTTTAGTCAAAGATGCCAAAGAACAAACAATACTGCCCGCCATGATCTGCAAAGATCACCCGAACATCAATGCTCGATCGGTGGCTGTCGCTATGGCTTTTCTTGGTACTGGACTGTTTGCTATCAATGGCGATCTAGCCGGGCAAGCAGCTATGGAGTTATACGAATCATCGCAACTCGATAACTTAGAAGCGGCGATAATGGCTGGCCTCATTGCCGGCGAACCTAGCGAAGTGTTTCTAACTCGAATCAAGCCCCACATTGATGCTCTCATCAGTTCAAATCGAGGATCACGAATCATCATTCCTCAAATAAGCCACCGCTCAGGCATAGATATTGTTAAAGATAAAAATAATAACTTATCTTTAATAAATTGCTTCCGTCGTCGAAGCAAACTTTTCCTCGACCGCACAGGCTATGTTGATCAAACAGGAGAATTCCATGAAGACAACTTTCCGATTCTCAAAGAAACAATAGTTCCTGCCTCAACTTACAACGGCCTCATTAGCTCAATCATGGCCGCCGTAATCAGCGGTAATTACATCTACAACCCAGTCAATCTTGGCCCTTACCATCTCCCCATAGTCAAAGGAGCAAAAGAAACAAGCTACCGATCGACCATTGTTGGAATCGGCTTGAATCCAGGTGATTTTGAACAAACCAGCAGGGAAGCTCAAAGTGCGTACGAACGCATGGCTATCCGAAGTATGTTGGTAGATGTTGCTATCCCCCTCGCCATTAACTTTATCTTGCCCGTTAAAGAAGAAAGCTACCGGCAATTCATCGATTACATCGAAGCCAACCCTGCTCTGATCAATGTAGCCAACAAACTCTTCGTTCAACCGGGTTGCGTTATCGATAATCTTGAGTCAGGTAACTGGTCAGGTGCAGTCGACAAGGCTCTTAACGCCCTCTTCGGTAGAGGTGAACTGAGAGACACTTTCTTGAAAACAATCAATGACTTCCTCAATGAGCGTCAAAGCAATAGCTTCAATCAAACACATATCGAAAACACATTCGAGTTCACAAACAACCTCATCGTTACCGATTTCTTTGATAACGCTTTCGAAACTGTCCTCCAGTTAACCAACATCGCCCAAAGCAACCGATCTGATGTCACAGAATTCCGAATATCAGAATCTAGCCTCGAAAATGACTTTCTTAGCCAAACAAAAGACAAAGCAAAGTGCCTCAGAGAGGATGGGGCACTCTTTCTATGAGACTTTGCCTTCGTCCAAACCAGCGGGCATTGCGGCCGGTTGAACGCCTTCGGATATCTCTATATATCGACCAGTCGTCGCCGCTGTATGCGCACCGTGCATAACTTCCAACACGTGGCAAGCCAAAGCTCCGCTAGCCCTGTGATCTCGACCCGAAACAATCGCGTCTGCCATATCCGCCAAACCGATTGAGCGACTATTTTCCGCGTTTGCAAAAGTAAGGGGCATCTCTTCCCAATCGCTCTCCTTGCCCTTCATAATTGGACCTCCAAACGTATTCGGATCGGGGCAAGTAAGACTACCTTCCGTTCCATAAACTTGAATATTTGGCAAAGTATGCGCCTGAACATCAAAACTCGTAATCAATGTTCCAACCACGCCACTTTCCATCTCGAGCAAGCACTGAATATGGGTCGGCACCCTCACCGGAGCCTTCTGTCCACTATGGGGTTCAGAGGTAATCAGCCGCTCGTCCAGCGCCTTCGTGGCCGTGCCACAAACCCGACGAACGGGCCCAAACAGATGCACTAACGCCGTGATGTAATACGGCCCCATATCAAACATCGGCCCCGCGCCTTTGTCGTAGAAAAAGAAAGGATTGGGATGCCAAGTTTCGATCCCTGGGCTCAGCATAAAGGCCGTAAACGAAACCGGCCGCCCAATTGC
>JAPUDU010000288.1 GCA_027492935.1 Fimbriimonadaceae bacterium | reverse complement strand
TATTGTTGAAGTTGGGAGGCCGAGTTCTTTAGCGGCCTGAGTGATTGTGTATTCTTGTTTGTTGCTCACGCGTGGTCTCCAATGATGTTCAGCAGGGCGGCGGCGGCGGTGCCGTAGAGGACAACAATTTCATGACAACTCAATATGACGTGGGCGTGGGGGGGGTCAAAAACATCCCAAGAAGCAAGGTCATCCGTTGGCATAGCGTCTTCGTTGAGCATGGAATGAGGGACAATTCGCCCTTCAAATTCCCATTCGTTGTCGTCACTGAGGCGTATCGGAGGCAATTCGTCGAGGCCAAATATTGTAGCGTTCTCGATGGCGAGACGGGCAACACCCGCGCCGCGATAGTTGAAGTCGTCGGGCACGCGGGCGACGTAAGCGACATCGTGGGCGTACTGCCCAGAGTTTTTGGTGAAGTGAATCATGAATTGTTCCAGGTGAGGGAGGTGAAAGAGTTGGCGGTGATGTTTTTGCGTTGACCGCCAAATGTGACCCAATCGCCTTTAAGTGTAGCTTCGCCGGTGAATTCGATTTTGTGAGCTTTGAACTTGCGGCCGTGTTTGGTGAATTCAACGAATTTGATGGTAGCTATGCCGGTTTTGACACCATCGAGTTTAGCTTTGCGCGCATCGCGAGCATCAATAATTGCTTCCATGTTGTCTTCAATGTCATCGATTTCGTAAAAATTGGTACGGCTTGCAAAGGCGCCGGTGTGGTGCCATTCGCCTTTGCCGCAAGCATTGATGATGTCGGCGGCGGTTATGCCCTGTCCTAATTCTTTAGCGAAGTAGGACGCAGGGAGTCGCCCTTCGTCTTTAGCTTTAATGGAGTTGAGGGATTGGCCTCGACCGTGTCGGAGATAAGTTGCTTTGCTCATGGTAACCTTCGCTTGAGCCCAGTGGTACCCGGGATTCGCTCCCGGGTTGTTTCCGCAACGCCGGGGACATCTATATATTAGACCTATGGGGTCTATTAAATTAGGATAGTGGTACTAAATGCCTATAAAATAGTTAGAATCAAATGAGTTCAAAAACGCGTAAAAATGGCGGAAAATGGCGGGTTATCTTAAAAATAGAGATATATGGGGATTGGGTGGTGTAGGATGAAATCAGTTTGAGCAACCGTGCTCAAAGTTCAGTCCAGCCAAGTCGCCTAAAAGTTGCGTGCCCATGTGACCGGGGCGGCAAGGCTGAACCATCCGTAACCCAAAACCCTAAACAAACACCCTGAGCATGATGCTTGGGGTTTTGTTTTTACGAGGCACCCAATGGCGACACCAGAATTCAAGATTTGTTTAGATGCGGGACATGGTAACGGCAACATCAAGGTTGGCAAGTATGATCCGGGCGCATGCGGTGGCAATCTCGCAGAGGCAAGCGTTGCGCTTGACTTCGTACTAGCAATTAAGCAAATTGGTATAGATTGGTTTGGCGTTAAGCCGGGCCAAATAGTTCTCAGCCGAGATGACGAAACCGACAACACGCCAGTAGGCCGACGCGACAACGTTGCCCGCGAGTCGGGTTGCACTCACTTCCTCTCGGTTCACTGCAACGCCTCAGCATCTAAGTTGGTGCGCGGGGTTGAAACTTTCTACAGTGAAGACAAGGGCAGAGAGCGCAGTTATGCTTTTGCGGGTCTGATACAGAAAGCAGCTCATTCAACATTCAGGTCATTGGATCGGGGGATTAAGCCAGAGAGCAAGACCCAGCATCCTCAGCTTGCGGTTTTTGATTCAGCCGACGTTATGACGGTTGCGCTTTTGGAGCTTGGGTTTATCAGTAACGCCGCTGATCGGGTTCACCTCGCCGACCGGCAAATGCGGATATGGTTCGCAGTTAAGTTTTGGCGGGATGTTATGGGGTTGACGCCAGTCGCAGGGCCTTGGGCTAAGTAATGCGCTTGGTTGATTCGGCACTCTCCAAAGCGGGAGTGATCGTCGAGGCATGGCAGGCTTCGGCGGTTGGAGCCTTTGCGTTTGCCTGGCTTAATCATTCGAGTTGGGCGGCCCTGCAATATGAATACCGGCTCATGGTGATAGCTTTTTTAATGGTCGCGGTTGACACCATTACGGGAGTAGCGGCGGCAAAGCACCGCGGCGACCCGATCAGCTCATCAGTTGCCCGGAGGGTCTTGGAAAAGATGATTGGTTACGGTGCAACAGTCCTCGCGGTTTGGGGAATCTGCGAGGTGGTGCGCGCACCTCAGCCAATTGCTTCGCTGAGTGTTGCGATGGCGTTAGGTGCGATTGTGGCGATCGAAGCCCTGAGCGTTCTTGAGAACGTGGCAAAGCTCAACATCAAACGGCTTGGGCCGTTGCTTCGGTGGGTTCGGCGGCTCCTGAATAGAGAGCTTGAACAGTTCTCAGATGATAAAGACTTGGGCGGACAGATCGCCGAAGAAGGAAAACCAGAATGAAGAAAGCATTTGCTTATCACCAGCCGTCACCAGGCGGCATTGAGAGCATCCAGAAAATCCGCGAAGCATATTCCAATTTGCTCGATGTAATCGAAGCCGAGTGCCCAGTATCACGCGAACGCTCGGTAGCGATCACGGAACTTGAGACATCGGCAATGTGGGCCACGAAAGCTATTGTCATGAACGATGATGAATCGGTGGTATCGACTTGAAAGCCTTAGCCTTGCTCGGTTGCTGTTTGTGTGTGATGTCTCAAGCGTGGGCAATGGCTCCGCCTGGTGATCGCGACTTTGTTGCGGAGGGTTTGACCCTTAACATTAAGCCGCTCATGATTCAACCGGCACCGCCGCCGAAGCCGCTGGACCTTGTGTTCGAGGCGACGACGGACGGCGAACGGTATTCACTCACCACAACGGTAGTGCTGCCGAACTTCCGAGGCGTTCACGGCCTTGACGGAGTTATTGCCGTTGGTTACCGACTGGGTGGGAATATTCCGGTTTATGGCGGTGGCTTGCAGTACCCCTGGGTATGGGAAGTTGACCCCCGGCTTAGCATCGTGGCGAAAGCCAGCTTGACCTTTTTGGTTGAGCAGGGTGATTCGTTAGACTCCGGCAGGCTTCGGCTTGGCGGTCAGGTCGGGATTCGCTTTTAACTTCTGAGTGAGCAGGTGAAGAAAGGGGCGGTGAACCGGGAAGTGATCCGCCCCACTTAAACGTTTTGGTCGTGGAGTCGCCCAGCCCGCAAGGGTCAGTGATGTAAACGGCCAATCAGATTTTATGCCCAGTAAATTTTAGGAGCCAAAGGAATGGCACGATCAAAGAAGTCGGAACCGAAACCGATTAATACGAATTTTCAGCATCACCGAGCGGCGATGGCAATGGCGGCAGAAATGCCCCGCAAGGACGTGGCGAAGGAGGCTGGTATCAGTGACCGCACGTTAGAACGATGGCTTAGCTTTGCGTGGTTCCGTCAGATGGTTGACGACTATGCGAGTCAGCAACGCGCGAAGGTGCTGGCACAGCTCGAAGAGCAGGGCATCACAAGCCGCAAGTTCAGGATTGAAACCTTGCAACGTCGCATGATGCAGCTCGGCGTTGAGATTGACGAAGCTTATTCAGATATCGAAGAAAGTCGAGACTTGCAGAACAAAGGAACCGCCCGCGTTGGTGAAGCAATTTTGGATCGGATCAAATTGGAAATGTCGCTCGCGAGGCAAGGGGCGCAAGAGGCTGGTCAGTGGCAAGAGCGCATTAACCTCAGCCAGCTCACAGACGAACAGCTTACAGAACTGTTTGGGATGATCCCAGACGACAGCGACAGCGATGGCGAAGATGAAAGTCCCGGCAGAAGCCCGGAAGAAGATTGAAGCCGAAGCCGCGCGAAGAGGACTAGCCGACCCGCGAAAAAGGTTTAGCCGGTACTGCCTGTTTGAGCCGTTCCCGAAACAGTGGGAGTTCATTAACTGTCCGGCTGAATTTATCCTTTACGGTGGCGGAGCAGGTGGGGCGAAATCCACAGGTGCGCTTTGTCGCATATCGATGAGAGCCGAGCAAGAGCCGCGCGAGATCTGGGTCATCCGGCGACACCTTAAGGACATGCGTTCGACTAACGGTATCTACCGGAACGCTGAGAAGTGGTGGAAGGGGACGGGGGTTGTTCACGAAAAGCAAGACCACATGTTCATTTTCCCAAATGGTTCATTGGTTCAGTTCCTGGCAGTCGATCACGAAAGCGACTGGGAGAAGATTCAGGGGAACTCGGCGACAGACATTTTCCTAGAGGAAATGACTCAGTTCGAGCAGAAGATGATCAACTTGCTCAAGACTCGTCTTCGCAAGCGTCCAGACCAAGAGCTACCGACTTGCCTTTGCGGTACGGCTAACCCTGGTGGGCGAAGTCACGATTATTGCCGCGAGTTTTTCGTAGATCCCAAAACTAGGGCGGCGGGTCACGCTTACATACACGCTACTTACCTCGACAATCCGGGGATTGACCAAGCGGACTACAAGCGCAAGTTTGATGCAATACCGGATCCGGTGATCCGTGCCCAGCAAGAGAAAGGCGACTGGTCGGCGAAGGGGAGCGGACGATTTTGCACCCGTGAAATGTTCAAGATCATTGAGCGCGAAGACGTGCCTCCGATGTACTGGACAGTTCGCGGTTGGGATATCGGCTTAACCAACGAGGGAGATCCATGGGCTGGGGTTTTGAAGACACGGCAGGCTCGGAATTTCTACACGTTGAACGTGAAGGAAAAGCAGATGAAAGAGCCGGTTGGGCGGGAGTTCATTTTGGACACCATGCGAACCGACCCGGTGCCAACGCTTCACGCCATGGAAAACCAAGCGATCAGCTTGCCGACCATTGACAACCTTGCGCTGAATGAGCGCATTGACCTGACGCCGTGGGAGAACGAGAAGGAATGGGACGCGCTGAGGATCTACACCGAAGCCGAGTCCATCCAGCTTCAACGGAAGATCAGGCTAACGGCTGTCCCATGCAAGGGGGACAAGCTCGCCAAAGCCAGCCTCGACTTTGAGGCGTTGCACGAAGGCAACTTCTACATCGTGAAAGCAGATTGGAATGAAGAATTCATTGACGAGTACTGCTTTTTCATGAATGAGAAAGGCGACAAGGATAACAAGATCGACGCGGGCGGCAACGCCAGCAGAGCACTGGTCAGGCTTCCTGATCGGTTGCGGACAATCGAGCGACCGCTCGAATATGGATCCGAGGAGTACCTTCAAAAGTTTTTGGAGGTTAACGGACTCGCGTGAAGGACATCAAGCCAATGGCTAAGAACACAAACAAACCACAAGAACCTACTACCGAACCTGAGGGCACAAAGCCGGAGGACGTTTCGGCGGAGTCAACCGAGAGCACTAAGGGTGAAGATCCGGAGAAAGCTGAACCGGAAACGACCGAGGAAACGCTTGCGGATCTAGCGGCGAAAGATGCTGAAGAACCACAAGAACCTACTACCGAACCTGAGGGCACAAAGCCGGAGGACGTTTCGGCGGAGTCAACCGAGACTCCGATGCAGGGCAACATCTTGGGGAGTTATGGCGCGGAGCTGGAACGTGCAGCACTATCCCTGGATCAGGAGATTCCGCTCGCCAACGGTAAAGCACGGGGTCATCTTGAGGTTGCGGACGGAGTGCGTGATTTGGTTCACGAGGTTCAGATTGCGAAATCCAAGGAATGCCCGGACTTCGAATCGCACAATGCGGATCCAGACGTGCCAGAAAGTTTGCTCGCCGATGTTGAAAACCAAAGCCGAGACGTTCCCCGTGACGTTGTGTTCCTTCTTGCAGGTGCAATGCGGCACCATGCTCAAGAGCCTGGAATGAGGCCCCCGCTTGAAGTGATCGCTAACGACGGCACTGTAACTCATGCGCGGGTTGAGGACGGGGTGATGTATATCACCCACACGCCAAGCGGTAGCCGGAAAGAGGGAGCGATGGCAACTAAGTCGAGAATCGCTCAAGACCGGGCGCGGGCATTGAATGAGTTAAAGAGTGAAGAGGAAGCCCACACGCGGGCGACGAAGCAAGCCAATGAGATCGTTTCCCTCAAAGAACTTGCTGAGCGGCCCGAGCTTGGGCAGATCATGGCAGAGTCGTGTGCGGTTGATGCAATTGTCGATTTACTTGAA
>JAPUDU010000287.1:316-6079 GCA_027492935.1 Fimbriimonadaceae bacterium | reverse complement strand
GACAAGTTGTACTTAGCCTTTCCCGGTGGTCCGGGATGATTCACGCGAAATTCCTCGTGCTTCGCGCTACTCGGGTACATCCTAAATCTGAGTTATATTTTGAGTACGGGCCTATCACCCTCTATGGAAACGCTTTCCAACGTTCTTCCTCTATACTTCTCTAGTCTTTTTTTCTATATCTCTCTAAATTTAGGTGCGAATCAATTACTTGAGTCGTCCCAAATTTAGGGAGATATAGTGGATGCCCCACAACCCCAGCCGGCAAGCCGACTGGTTTAGGCTGATCCGCGTTCGCTCGCCGCTACTGACGGAGTACCTTCGGTATCTCTTCCTCTGGTTAGTAAGATGTTTCAGTTCACCAGGTGCCCTTCTCAAGAGCTATGTATTTACTCTTGGATAACGAGGCATTACCCTCGCTGGGTTTCCCCATTCGGAAATCTGCGGATCATCGGTTCTGTGCACCTACCCGCAGCGTATCGTCGCT
Source organism: Fimbriimonadaceae bacterium (assembly GCA_027492935.1). GTDB lineage: Bacteria > Armatimonadota > Fimbriimonadia > Fimbriimonadales > Fimbriimonadaceae > UphvI-Ar2. The sequence continues at coordinate 5,595 of JAPUDU010000287.1, read as the reverse complement.
TACACGTCCTTCTTCGGCAACTTGTCCCTAGGCATTCACCATACACCCTCTTTAGCTTTCGAATTAAACTTTCATTCGAGTAGCTTCCGGTGTCTTTTACGCGCAGTCAACAAACCACTATGAGGCTTTCAAAATGCTTTCGACCGATCTCCGGTCTTGCTGAACTTTCGTCCAGCGGCGAAGAGGAACTATACCAGCGACCCTTCCAAGAGTCAAGGACCCCTAGGAACTTTTCGGAAAACCGGGACCACTAGCTCAGTCCTCAACAACACAATAATACGACAAACCAGCACAAACACCAAAACCTAGGTTCAAATTTCCCCGTATCACCTTTTAAGACACAAAAGGACCAACCCCAATAAAATGCTTTTTGAATTCCTGATTAAGTCCCATCCACTCAGAAGAGAGACCACTCCCGAGCCAACACAACTCGGAATTATCTTCATTGGGGTGGTCATATTCACAGGGCTAATGGTCACTGCATACACCTTTCTCAAGCCTACTGCGCCAAAAACCATTCAAGGAAGAACACCAGAGCCAATTCCTGACCCTGACCCAAGAGCAGCTTTCTACTGCTTTGTCGGGGCCGGCGCAACAATCTTTCTCACTCGACGCGCCTGCCGATGGGTCGAGGGGTCAATTCATCCGTTCGGAGACTAATAGAAAGATGCCCCTATTCCCTTCCCCACCCGAAACCCCAACCATAGGCGCAGTCGCAACATATATTCTGGGCGGACTAATTGCGTACTCACTCCTGGCGCGAGGTTACTTGCTCGTCGCCCGCCTTACAACTGGGGACCCTGCCCCAGATCCGCGACAAGGCATACCCCTACTCATAGGGGGATGCTTGGTAGCATTCGCTACAATCAAACTCGCGAAGTGGGTAAATGAGTCGGAGTATTAAAAGTTATCTTCCCAACTTCCAGCCGGAGCCTTCACCTTGCCAAACCCACGCTTTCTATAAGACCAAACAATTCCCGGCATTCCGAGCCCACCAATAATTGTCCCCAACGGCGCCAAAAATATCGCGTACCCGCTCATCAATCCAAAGAAAAATGGAATTGTCACCAAAGGGATAACAACGGTGAACAAAGCAACTGCCACCGCACGCTTGGCCCACTTTGCATAAATCGCATAAACCAAACCGGCATATGTAGCCCCGCCAATCACCCCTGGAATAAAGCCCATCAGAACCCCACCCATCATTGTGTCCTTATTCCCTGTCCCAATCGCGATAAATAACCCCGTTATAAAGAACGCACCCGCCATAAGTAAGCTCACGATATAACCCATCACCCAAAGTAGGAATGAAGGCTTTTCGTCAAGAACCTCCTCAATGTTCTTGTCTAATTGAGGTTCAGGTGATTCCATTCAAACAATTTACTTGAAACACACGACGACTCATTCGCCACAACCTAACCTAATGCATTGCTTTGTCGCCCAAAGCGGTCTGAATATAATTCACCTGCCCTAAGTGATAAACCATATTCCAATAGTGCTGGCCCAAAACGTCAGCCATGGTCATCGCGACACCCGGCCCAAACGGCAACACGATCTCATCATCCAATCGCTCGTCCGGAAAAGCTAAAACTGCCGAACAAAATCGCATTGTCGAAACCTGAGCTTCTAAACGGCACTCCTCAAAACTAAGAAGGCCCGCTGCCCTCGCAACCAAATCACTATGGAAACTCGGAGTCAATTCACCTTTATCAAGCAAAGCAATATGAAACTCAGGTGACACAGCAACCTCTTGCATCATGCTCAAAGCCGATCGCATGCCATCACCCGGAGACCAATCAATTCGATCTTCCGGCAAAGCTTCAACCGTGCTAATCAAATCCATCAACGCCTTCTGCGTCTGCCTCACCACAAAATCCTGAATTCTCATGCCCTCACCCTAAGTATGAACCCTCACCGACTTGCTCAGTCAAATTAACTCTCACCAACTTCTCTACTCCGTTAACAAAGCAACTAATACGGCTCACACCATGAGTGTTTATGGCAAGGACTTCAAATAGCATTCCAGAATCAAAAATAAACCCACAGGTAGAATCACACGACTAACCTGGGAGTGTAGCTCAGCGGTTAGAGCAGGAGGCTCATAATCTCTTGGTCGTGGGTTCGATTCCCACCGCTCCCACCATAACCCTAATCTGTGTCCTCGGCAACACAATCAAGATTGCTATTCGCAACCTCAATTTTCACATTGCATGAAGCCGGTCATACAATTTCTGTTACAAGTCCACACCGTGCATTTAATCGTTTATTCTTCAAAAAACCTGATGCATTGCCGTACGACTTTCCTTCGTCAAGATTCGACATACAAAAACTGAAGGTTTTCCACCGCATTTTATCACTTTTCAAAACCGACTTGTGAAATAATGCACCTGTGTTTCTTGCCACCATTCTAAACAGCCCCGCCGAGGCACCGATGCTTCCCTACGAGCTCCGGTGCGAAAGCCTAACCAACCCTGAAGCAGTTCAAATTATTCAACCAACTCTAAGCTGGAAGCTCAGAGCAACTTCAAAAACTGCCAAAAACCAAAAACAAACCGCTTACCGAATCGTTGCCGCTTCAACCCAAACGAATCTTCAAAAGCAAAAATATGACCTCTGGGATTCGGGCAAAATCAAATCTTCAGCCACCTTTGGAATCAAATACCAAGGCAAAAAACTAATCTCTCGAAGTCGTGTCTGGTGGATGGTTCAATCGTGGAACAACGATAATTCCGCCACAACATGGTCCGCACCCGCAAACTTTGCTGTCGGACTCCTCAGCCAATCCGATTGGAAAGCAGATTGGATTCATGGAGCCAAGCCAGTTTCAATTCCAGATTCCTTAGCTGAAGCCAATTGGATATGGGTTCCCGGTGCTAACGTAAGCCAGTACCCCGCCGCAACCCACACTTTCACAAAGTCATTCGACAACAATTCACTCAAAAAAGCGGAGATCACCCTTACTGCCGATAACACCTTTGTTCTCAAGATCAACGGCAAAAACGTTCACCACACCACAGACCCAGAAGCATGGTCACAACTGCAAACCATTGATATCACCCCCCATCTAAAACCCGGTAGTAACGATCTCGAAGTAATTGCAACCAATGTCGGTCAAGGATATGCCGGGTTGATTGCCGCCCTCACCTTAACTGATAGCTCGAATATCGCAAAAATAGTTACCACCGATGACTCCTGGTTGGGCGATGGTAAACCAGCGAAAGTCCTCGGCAAAAACGGAATCGCTCCTTGGAACACCGTTCGCAAAGTCCGGTTTGTAAAAGCCCCAGCACAATACTTCCAAAAAACATTCACACCTAAACCCAAAATCACTCGAGCAACCGCCTACTACACCGCCCTCGGTAATGTCGACCTAGAGATCAACGGCAAGAGAGTGAACGACGATCTCTTTACTCCTGGTTGGACCGATTACCGAATCCGCACTTACTATCGGGCTGTTGACATCACCAAGCTCCTCAAACAAGGAGAAAACACAGTCCAAGCCATCCTCGGTCAAGGTTGGTACGCCGGATACATCGCCTGGGGTGCCCAACGCGAACACTACGGCGACACTCCGATGACCAAAATTCAAATCGAAGTTGAATACTCCGACGGCACCAAAGAAACAATCAAAACCGATAAATCTTGGATGGTATCGGGCGGCCCAATTCTCGACGAGCACTTCCTCCACGGCGAAAAATTTGATGCGCGCATTACGCCCAAGGATTGGAAACCCGCTCAAGTCGGCACCTACAAGACTTCACTCGAAGCCTTCACTGGCGACCCCGTCCGCGAATACGCCGTCCTCCCAGCCAAAACCGTTAAGAAGCTCGCCGATGGCAAGTACCTTATCGACTTCGGACAAAACCTCTCCGGTTACACCCGAATCCATGTAAAAGAGAAAGCTGGAACCACAATCACCATTCGCCACGGCGAACGATTAGACGATAAGGGCAATCTTTACACCGATAACCTCCGTCTCGCCCAAGCTATCGACCAATACACTTGCAAAAGTAGCAACGTCGAAACTTGGAACCCTAGATTCACATTCCACGGTTTCCAATTCATCGAAGTCAGTGGACTAACAACCGCACCCAAGCTGGATTCCATTCAGGCTGTCGCTATTTCATCTGCAACGCCAGAAGTCGGAACACAAGAAACCAGCGACGCTATGCTCAATCAACTCCTGAGCAACTGCTGGTGGACACAAAAGATGAACTTCGTCGATGTCCCCACCGACTGCCCTCAACGAGACGAACGCCTCGGCTGGACTGGCGATGCTCAGGCATACGTCCAAACCGCCGCTTACTTCTCCGATGTTCAGGCCTTCTTCAACAAGTGGCTAGTCACATTGGATGACGCTCAGCGAGCAGATGGTCAATATCCACAAGTAGCTCCTGTCCTCAAAGGTTTAGAAGATGGTGGCCCCGCCTGGTCCGACGCCGGTGTCATTTGCCCAATGGCCATCTACGACGCCTATGGCGACAAAGAACTTCTTGCTCGGCACTATCCCAACATGAAGAAGTTCGTCGAGTTCTGCCGAAACCGATCGAAGGATAGCCTTCTGCCCCCCGACAACTACCACTGCTTCGGAGACTGGCTGAGTATAAATGCTGACACTCCTAAGGATGTCATCACCACCAGCTACTTCGCTGGAAGCGTAGCTCTAGTAGCCCGAGCCGCCACAATTCTCGGTCATAAAGAAGAAGCTGCTGCTTACCAAAAACTACACGACCAAATTAAAGTCGCATTCCAAAAAGCGTATGTCTCCGAAACTGGCGTCGTTAAAGGCGACACTCAATGCGGCTACGTACTCGCTCTCGGATTCGAACTTCTCACCCCTGCGCAAGAAGCCCTCGCCGAAAAGCACTTGATTGAAAACATCGAAGCTCGCAAAACCCACCTCAGCACGGGATTTGTTGGCACTCGCGATCTTCTCCACGTTCTTTCCAAAATGGGCCGCAACGACATTGCCTTCAAGCTCCTGCACAACACCGACTTCCCGAGTTGGCTCTTCCCTGTCAAAAACGGGGCGACCTCAATCTGGGAACGATGGGATGGCTGGACTCCCGAAAAAGGATTCCAAGATACAGGCATGAACTCATTCGCCCACTATGCTTATGGAGCAGTTGCGGGTTGGATGTTCAAAACGATTGGTGGTATCAGCCCATTAGATGCCGGTTATGGAAAAATTCTCATTGCCCCTCAAATCGACCCGAACCTCAAGTTTGCAAAAACAACATACAACTCGGTTCGCGGGCCAATCAAGACAGATTGGAGAA
>JAPUDU010000287.1:0-306 GCA_027492935.1 Fimbriimonadaceae bacterium | reverse complement strand
CGGTAGAGATTCCTGCCAATACAACGGCTCTAATCCAACTACCAACAAGCAACTTTACTCCTGTTGAAGTAGGGTCAGGAATTCACACTTATTCCTGGGATAATGACAATTAACGATTAGTTATCGTGCGTGCGCAGACGCGGATATTGGGTCGATTTGTTACACAAAATCGACCCAATATTTACGTAACCTAGAGGCACTTCTAACATCTAAGCAAACATGAATGCGTTCCTGCTTCTGCCGGTTTTGCTTGCATCCTTTGCGTCTGACGAACCTCAACAAGGAGCGGCTGGTACCGCAAACGAC
>JAPUDU010000286.1 GCA_027492935.1 Fimbriimonadaceae bacterium | reverse complement strand
AGAGTAGAGAATAAGGGTGAGTGGCTTGATGTGGCGTTGGATCGGCCGGAAGTTCGGAATGCGTTTAATGATGAGTTGATCGCGGCGCTTTCGGATTTGTTTAAGGGTTTGGACAAAGGGATTCGGGCGATATTGATTCGGGGAGAAGGGAAAGCGTTTTGTGCAGGTGGGGACTTGAACTGGATGCGGGCGGCGGCGAACTACACCGAGGAGCAGAATGCGGCGGATGCATTGAAGTTGGCTGAGCTTTTTGATGCGAGGGTGAGTTGCCCGGCGGTGATTGTTGCGCAGGTTCATGGTTCGGCGTTTGGGGGAGGGTGTGGTTTGGTTGCGGCGGCGGATGTTGCAGTGGCGGTTGAGGGGACGAAATTTTCATTTAGTGAGGTTCGTTTGGGGCTGGTTGCGGCGACGATTTCGCCTTATGTGATTCATAAGATTGGGGGTGGTCATTCGCGGGCGTTGTTTACGACGGGTGAGGTTTTTGAGACGGAGAAGGCACTTCGGATTGGGCTTGTGCATGATGTGGCTTCGGAGGATGATGTTCGGGCGGTGGCGATGTCTAAGGTTAAAGATGTTTTGCGTAACGGTCCAGAAGCAGTAGCGACGAGTAAGTGGTTGGCTTGCCAGCCGCCTTTGTCTAATGATGAATCGAGCAAGTTGCTGGCGCGGGCGCGTTCGGGGGCTGAGGGGAAGGAGGGGGTTGCGGCGTTTTTGGATAAGCGGACGGCTTCCTTTGTGAGTGAACCGGGTAGCTGATTGCAACCCCTCCCGACCCTTCGGGCCACCCTCCCCAAACTTGGGGCGGGAAAGGCGGTTCATTTGTATAAGCGGGTGGCTTCCTTTGTGAGTGAACCAGGTAGCTGATTGCAACCCCTCCCGGCCCTTCGGGCCACCCTCCCCAAACTTGGGGCGGGAAAGGCGGTTCATTTGGATATGCAGGGGGCTTCCTTTGTGAGTGAACCAGGTAGCTGATTGCAACCCCTCCCGGCCCTTCGGGCCACCCTCCCCAAACTTGGGGTGGGAAAGGCGGATCATTTGGATAAGCGGGCGGCTTCCTTTGAGAGTGAATCTGAGAACTGGGTAAACGATTTCCGATGTGCATTCCCATACTGGAATTGAAATTAGGCGAGAATTCATCCAATCGATTAGCAATTTGACTGCTGGGTGTAAATTTTTTGCCTTGTTGTTTAGCGCGCTAGATTGATAATGAGAAGATTCACCGTCTAACTCTCTGGGTTCTGGAATGGCATAATTGGAATTGTGATCAAAAAGGTATTGGTAGCGAACCGGGGGGAGATTGCGGTTCGGGTATTTGCAGCTTGTCGGGAGATGGGTGTGCGGACGGTCGCGGTTTATTCGGAAGCAGATGCGGGGGCAATGCACGTTGCGCAGGCGGATGAATCAGTTTGTATTGGGGGATCGGAGCCGGGGCAGAGTTATCTCAACATTGCGGCGGTTTTGGATGCGGCGCGACAGACCGGGGCCGATGCAATCCACCCGGGTTATGGATTTTTGAGCGAGAGACCGGAATTTGCGGAGGCTTGTGAGAAAGCCGGAGTGAAGTTTATTGGGCCGCCAGCAACGGCGATGCGGAAGTTGGGTGAGAAGATTGATGCGAAGAAACTCGCGGTGGAATGCGGTGTATCGATTACCCCTGGTTTCTTTGAACCGGGAGCATCGGTCGAGCGGCTGAAAGAAGAAGCGGGGCGTATTGGATATCCGGTGATGCTGAAAGCCAGCGCTGGAGGGGGTGGTCGCGGGATGCGGATTGTGCGGGAGGAATCGCAGATCGAGCATGAATGCAAGCTGGCAATGGATGAAGCGCGGAAAGCATTTGGAAGCGATGCATTGATGGTCGAAAAGCTGGTGGAACAGCCTCGACATATTGAAGTTCAGATATTGGCGGATGGACATGGAAATGTGGCTTGTTTGTTTGAGCGGGAATGCAGCTTGCAACGGCGGCATCAGAAGGTACTTGAAGAAGCTCCGAGCCCAGTTATGACCGATGACCTGTGGTCACGGATGCAAGCGGCTTGTCGAAAATTGATTTTGGCGGCGGGCTACATTGGTGCGGGGACAGTCGAATTTATGTTCGACGAAGCGAGCGGTGAATTTTACTTTTTGGAGGTAAATGCTCGGTTGCAGGTTGAGCATCCCGTTACGGAGCTAATTACTGGCCTTGATTTGGTGCAATGGCAGATTCGAATTGCATCAGGTGAATTTTTGGAATTGCCGGAAGGGTTGATGACGGGCGATCGTTCGATGATTCGAGGTCATGCGGTTGAGGTTCGATTGATTGCGGAAGATCCGGGCAATGGCTTTTTGCCGTCTATTGGTCAGCTTTTACGTGTTGTGGGGCCGACTGGGAATGGCGTTCGGTTTGATGTTGGTTACCGGAGTGGGGATGAGGTGAGTCGGTTTTACGATTCGTTGCTGGGCAAGCTGATTGTGCATGGAGCGGATCGAAATTCAGCGATTCGGAAGATGGATACGGCATTGCGGGAGACTCATATTTTGGGTGTGAAGACGAATCAGACTTATCTTCTGGATGTGATTGCTCAACCGGATTTTGGGGCGGGGCAATTTGATACTGGTTTCTTGGGTCGAGTGATGGGGGATTGGTCACCGGACAGTTCGTTGCCGGACTATTTGCCAGATTTAGTTGGGATGGCGCAAACGGTTGCTTCTCCTGGCACTTTGGTTGCAACTGGATCGGTAAGTACGGCGTGGGGAATGAGTGATGGGTTCCGGAATGTGAGGTTGACCAATAGTGGATGATCGAAAAATATATAGTGAGCAGGAAGCGGCGGATTTGATTGTTGCGGCGGCGAAGCTGCAAGAATCGGATGGGGAAGGAGCAAGCTATGTGGCGGGTGTGAGTTGGGCAGAAATGCAAAAAATGGCGAGCGACGTGGGGGTTGATCCGGAATATTTGCGTAAGGCTTTGGCAGGGCATAGTGTGAGTTCGGTTAAGGCAGCGGGAAAGCCTCGGCGCTTTTTAGGGATGCCATTAAGTGAGGAGTTTGAACGTGTGGTTGATGCTGAACTACCGCCAGAAAGCTTTGATGTGATTGCCAGTGAGTTTTACAATCCGGGTTATGGTGGCGGAACTCAGGGGGGAATGGGTGGTCCGAGCATTATTGGGCGGATGATTAAAGGGCAGTTTTATGAGGGGATGATGTATGGAACGATGGAGGTGAGCTCTCGGCATGGTCGCACTCGGATCAAAGCAACATCTAGCAATGCGGTTGCTACTTGGGCGATTTGGTTTCCGACTGTGCTGTTGGGAATGTTTGCTTGCATCGCGGTGACAGCTAAACAAGCCCCGGATATGTGGCCGCTGGTTATGTCGATTTGGGGGCTAGGTTCGGCGGGGTTGTGGGCAGCTATGGGAGCGGCTTTACAGAAGTTTCGTGATCGAATTCCGGACAAACTTGACCGGATTGCAATTGCAGTTGAGGATGAAGCCACGATCTTGCGAGAGAATCTTGGTAATACTCAATCTACGGTTTCGTCGACAGAAAACGAGCTACGCGAAAACCTCCGTAGCGAATAGACCGTAAGGAGTTATTGGTGAGCGAGAAACGATATTCCCGGGAAGAAGCGATGGATGCCTTAATGGCAGCGGCTTCGCGGGCCGATGGGGTTCGGGACGATGACTCAGTTTCGGAATCGGAGTTGATGGCGATGGCGGGGGAAATGGGGGTTGATTCATCTCGTTTACGTGATGTTTTATCTCGGGGCACGGGTTCGATACAGGCGCGGGATGATGTTTCTAAAGGGTGGGCTTGGCCTGGGAACGAGACTTTTGAACGGATAATTGATGGGGAGTTAACGGCGGCACAATTGGATGAGTTTGCTGACCTCATTGGGGCTCGCTATGAGGATCCAGGAACTCCGGGTGTGCGGGAAACAAGAGAGTTTTGGGAGGGTTTTCGTTATATCACGGTGGACGTGAGCGTGCGTGAGGGGAAGACGAGGATATTGGCTCGGTCAAAGGTTTCCGGTATGCGGTTGGCTCCATTCTTTCCGCTCCTCTTTTTACCGATGCTGATCTTTTTTGGTTTGACTTTGAAACGTGATATTGGGGAATTGGATCGGGCTATTGAGGGGGTTTTGTCGATGGGTTTGATTGGCTATTTTGGTGTTGGTTGGGGGATGCGGGCAAGCCGGAAACGGATTTTAGCAAAGGTTGATCGACTTGGCGAATCGATTCAGGAGCGGGTTCGTGGGGAGAGACATTCAAAGCATTCAGTTGAGTTGCCGGACGAATTGCAGAACAGGGTGGGTAAGTGATCGGTAAGATGGTTTGTGAAAAGTGAGCAATAAATACTTTAGTGAGAAAGAGGCGGCCGACTTGGTTGTTCGTGCAGCCAAGTTACAGGAAAAAGCGGGTGGAGGTGAATACACGCCCGGGATTAGCTATGAAGAGCTCGAAAAGATGGCGGCTGAAGCTGGGATTGATCCTGCGTTTTTGAGTCAGGCAATGCAGGGAACTCCATCGGGAGAAGAGGAGGCAAAGACTTTTTTAGGAATTCCCCTTTGGACAGAATTTGAGCGAGTTGTGGAGGTGGAGTTACCGCCGGAGAATTTTGATGTTGTTTCGGAGATTTTGCCTGCGCGGATAAGGGGGACAGGGGGGCGTGGCCCAGGGATGTCGAATGTTGGTATGCAAGTTGGTCGGACTTTGCAGATGCAAATTTCGCGGTTTCCGGCCCAGGGGCAGTTGAAGTTAACCAGTCGCAATGGTCGAACACGGATCACGACTCGTCAGAGTGCATTGTTGCCTTATTTTGCTGGTCTGCATGCACCGCTCATTCTTTCGTTTATCAGTTTGATGATGCTACTGGATGGCAAAAATAGTCCAAACGTGAATCCCACGGTAAATATTGCTTTTGCGGTTGGGCTTTTGGCGGTGGGGATTGTTGCCTTTACAATTTTGAGCAAGGTTGGTCAGAAAAAGATGCGCGAGCTAACTGACCAGATTGCGGAACGGGTTCAAGAAGAAGGCGATATTCTGCGGGCGAATTTGGGGTCTGTTCAGGAACCGATTGAGGAACGCTCTGATGTGAAGTTGGAAGATCGGCTGATTTAGTCGAGGTTGATTGGTTTTTTCTTTGCTCGTTCGGCTTTGACTTCTTTGAGTTGATCGGGGGTGCCTTGGACGACATCTACGCCTTCGCCGGCGACTTTTTCCCACGTTCCTTCTTGAGCACGTTTGTAAGTTGTTAACCCGTGTTTTGCGGCTTTATCGGCATTGGTTGATTTACCGATTTTGATCGATGCTTGAGATATGACTTTTTTGACGTGGAGGCCGCAGGTGGGGCAGTGGGTGAGTGGTTCTTCAGTAAGTGATTGGATCGCGACGAATCTGCCAGGGCAGATTTCGCATTCTCCATCAAGTTTTTCGTATTCGTATTGGGGCATGTTTTCTTAGGGGCCAGCTTACGCTTTTTAGTCTGCGCTTTTGATTTAAGATGAGGTTGAATAGCTCTGTGGATTTTGACGCATTGAACGAAAAAATTGTTGCCTGTGAGCGTTGTCCACGATTGCGGGATTGGTGTGTGCGGGTTGCGTTGGAGAAGCGGAAGAGTTTTTTGGCGGATGATTATTGGGGGAAGCCGGTTCCGAATTTTGGCGATGCGGCGGGTAACGGGTTGATCGTGGGTTTGGCTCCGGCGGCGCATGGAGCTAATCGGACGGGGCGCATGTTTACTGGGGATCGGAGCGGGGAGTGGCTTTTTCGGGCGATGTATCGGGCTGGGTTGGCGAATCAGGAGTTTGGGGTTTCGTCGGATGATGGTTTAAAGTTAAAGGGTTGTGTGATTACGGCAAGTTGTCACTGTGCGCCGCCAGATAATAAGCCTCTTCCCAGTGAATTGGTGAATTGCCGGGAGTGGCTTGAGGGGACTTGGGGTTTGCGGGAGTGGCGAACGGTACTGTGTTTGGGCGGGATTGCGTGGAAAGAGGTTCATCGGTTGTTGGGGGTTCGGGCACCGAAGTTTGGGCATGGGGTAGAGCACGTGATCTCTCGACCCACACCCCCCAACCCCCAATTCCCAAACCCGCGGCAGGGAAATTGGGGC
>JAPUDU010000285.1 GCA_027492935.1 Fimbriimonadaceae bacterium | reverse complement strand
TTCAGGCCACTGGCAGCGATCGACCCAGAGCGGCCTGATGACGCTGGCAAAAGCTATGGCGGCTTTGTGCTCAACAAGCCGCCTGTCGAAACTGTGGATTGCCGGTCTCATCATTGGCCCGATCCGAAATTGGCGATTTGGTGTATTAGGTTCACTACCGTGCCAAAACGGACGATAAGATTTTTCGACGTAGGCAACCGTCGCTTTTGCGTTTAGCAGATGGCAAAGCCCAGTTCAGCTCCGAGTTTCCCTGCCGCGAACTCATACCCCTGGAAAAGGAATTCAATGAGCGCTAGTTTCATATGGCTGCGATGTAGCCTAAGTCGGCATTGGAACTCACTAATGAGGTTGAGTCACAGCCAACCGACCCGACCCTTCTGAACGACAACGCTTAGACGTCCACAATTCCTCTGCGGATCGCTTCAGTCACGAACCTTGCTGACAAGAGGCTCCCAACTCGATGAAAACGGTCCCCCTTATTCTTGTCACCATCATCAACGACCGACTTTACCGCAAAGAACGAAGGTTTTCCTGCGGCGAGGCGAGCCGCCTCATAAATAGCAAACACCTCCATATCGAAGCCTGCGAGCTTCCTTTGTCCCACCGACAAAGAATCGGTTTTTCCCTCTTCTGCTATTACGGCACTGCCGCTGCTTGTCGGAACGATCAGCTGTTTGGGTGCTACCTCGTCCACTCCAGCCGGGTACTCTGAACTCTTAACGCCAAGATTTTCCGCAATCAACCTATGCATCGCCTTATCTGCTCTAAGTTCCTCTAACTTATTCCGTACGCCGTTATCAATTTGTACGTCGTAGTGCTCGGATTTAAATCCTTCATCACTCCATTTGCCAACATCATGCTGATGGCAAACATCAGTAATTAATAGATCGTAGATGGCCGCCTGTTGTGGTGCGCCACCGCAGATTCCACTCATGCAGACGAGCCGAGGCTCGAAGCGTTCTATTGCGAGAGATGCCGTCACCGCGCCTGTGACCAGCCCCATGCGCGAAGCCTGTACGATAACTCCCTCCCGGTTGGCTATCAGAACTTCGCGGCAAAGCAATCCGGATATGGTCTGAAGCTTTCCAAAAGACTCCACCGTTTTTTCGTACGCACCGACCTCAATTTCGAGCGCACAAAAAATTATGAACTCAAACTTCGGTTTTGGTCGCGCAGCAAGTATTTTTAATCTCAGCGCCTCTTTCCATTCTCCCTGCAAGTCGAAAGATATGACAGTAATGTCAACATTATTAAAAGATGGAAAGCACTCCTCTGATTGCGCCAAGTACTCAGTTAGAACAATCGCAGGTGTTCGGAACGACTTGCTATCATAATCTCTCGTGGTCTCTACAAGTTGCGCGCGGTGATCCTCAACCCTAGAATCCCTAGCCGAACGGGGAACAAGTAAATCCAAAAGAATTAGGTCAAATTCTGTCGCCACGATTTGGCGAGAATAGTCAAACCAGTTCATGGCGTAGTCGATCTTCGCTCCAGGAACAACCTCAAGCACCGCCTCCCTAATTGTTTCTCGCTTTTCCTGATTGTCTTCAAGCAAAAGTATCTTCACATTCCCTCCAGAATCTTGCACATGTCAGCTTTCCACTTGGCGTCGTTTTCGGAGTACTGAATACACCCAGCGACTTTTATTCCGAATTTTAACTCTATCTCCGCCGCGGCCAAATCGACTGGCACAGGAAGCCCCTCAATCTCGATGTCGGTGTATTGAGTTAGAATTATGCATTCGGAGTTGCAATTCAAGTAACTAACCTCGAAGAGAACGTCTAATCCACCAGACGGTAAAGGGACAGGGGAGCCAGCGCCAACTTCAGGTTCATGACTGTGAATCGACATGTCGATGATTACGACATCGAAGCGAGCCGATGTTAGCTCAGACGTCGCGGTAGACAATGCATGGCACTCTGTGATTAATGCTTTCCCTTGCAGCACGTCTTTCAGGTGTAAACGAATGCTTTCCAACTTGAAGTCGTCGTCTTCTACCACTAAGCATCTAACTTGGTCAGTGTTCGAGATCATACGCAAACCTTACCCTAACCTCATTGGCTACGACGCCAAGAAACTCAACAGAAAAATCTTGACGAGTGTTTGCTAATTGCATGAGTTTCGGGATGCCGCTTGACCCTTGATAAAGATTTGCGTCATCAAAGTTGGCAGTCTTCCGCTGCTCAATTATTATTGCGACATCTTCTGGCCGGTCGGCGGCGCAGATAGAAGAATTAATCTCAACGATGAGCCGCTTCCCCTTTTTTTTGACCACCCCGTCGCACACGGTTGAGAATTTCCGCTCAACTGGCTTATGCGGGTCGCCATATTTTGCGGCGTTGGACACGACGACAGCAAGAGAGTCGTACATGATGTGATAAACCCCACCGACCAATTCGACGTCACCGTCAGGACTGGCCTCAGTTCGAGGGTTAAAATTAGGGATTGTATCTCTCACCTCGCCGACCACGGCATCATATAGCAGCGAGAGAGACGCCTTAGGGGCAACGTTTGAAGGACGTTTAAACCAGCCGTACATGGATGACAATTTGTTGTCAATTGAATGAATAAGTTCACGCTTGAAGTCGGCGGCAAGTCTCTGTTCGAATGGTGTTGCTGTGGAAATCACGTCATCCAACAAGGACAGTTGCTTGATAGTCGTTTTCTGAGATTTTAGGTATGCCGTTATTACCATAAGATCGTGCTCTGCCAATCGCCAACAATAATCGGTAATAATTTGGTCGAGGCCTACAGTAGATTTGGTTTCACTGTAGTTCATGCTAATCAGTTTTACTGCTGCGCTCAGGATTTCTTGCTTGTGCGGACTGTAGGCGTCTGGTTGAAGCAAGCCGTAGGGTTTTGCTTTGGAGTGAACGTGAAGCTTGTCTTTGATAATCTCACAGATCGCTTTGTCGTAGCACTCTTTCCACGTCGCCCAGCGCTGTGCGAATTGATGGCTTCTGAATAGTGAAGAGAACCTCAGGATTCCTTCGATGTGATTCACAACGCTTGAATATAGGTGACCGTGGAAGGTGCCGTGTCTAATTCTTCGCCCAATATACGAGGCAATGCCAAAAACCGAGTTAGCGCAGAAGGCTGAATAGGACTGGGTCATTACCACTGTCAACACAGACTCGTCGCAATTGACAGCAATGTTTTTCTTGCCGGAACCAGTAGCCGTCAGCGCGCTATTGAGCTCGATCATCATTTCGTCCTCAATCCAAGACGAAAATCTGGAAGGGTCAACGTAAATGCGATGATCATCAATTTCGTTGCGGACACGATTAAGTTGATGATCGATGCGCACCGCACGTGCTCGTTCAGAGTAATGCTCGTCTCCGGTAGTCCTTGCCATCCATTCATGAAGCGATGCTCGAATGTCCGGAATGTCCGAGAGATGAGGCGCAAGCTTGTTGAGTTTTGCAAGGAAGTCCTCAGTCGCAACATCGTAGATGTACTCAGCGACGTATGGGTGGGAGGGTTGATATGCTTCCACAAGTCTTACCAGCGAGCCGCCGTACTCCTTCATGGTGAGGTTTTCCAAAAGCTTTCTGAGCTGAAAGTTGTCGAGCTCATTTTTGCTTCTCTTTGCAAGCAATAGCAGGAGAATTAATTTTACTAAATTGTCCTGAGACAATCGCGCAGCGGTTCGCGTTGCGGCGATTGGGACTGTGCGGGCAAGTTCGCGTGTTAACCCCATCAGAGTCAAAAGGTGGTCACGCTCAAAACCAATCAGCCCTTCGGTTTTATAAAGCCAATAGTTGAATATAGCTGAACGACTGACCGTGCCCGATGCTTCTAGCTGACTAAGGCTTGTATGACTATGCTGAGTGAACCTGCGTTTGCTTACAAGCAGATCGAGCCCCGGGTCGCCAATCCATTTTTCGAGTATGCCCGCGAGGCTTGGGTGAAGAGCTTCCACGAGCAGCCTTGACGTGTCATAGTAACCGTCAACTAGTATCCGATAGTCGCGCACGGGATCGTACTCGAGCCAAACACTACTTTGCTTGAAGAACACGTATTCGCTTTCGCTGTCAGATGTCGGATACAACTTAACTAAAAGCTCCTCGAAAAGCGAATTGTCACCCAACCGACTCGTCAGATCGAGGATGTTTGGATATTTCGAAACGTCAAACAAATGCGCATTGAACTTCGCAACTATGGCAACATCAATGAGCGAGCACTTCTCGACTTCGGCAAGGAGAGATGCAAGATCGTCGCTGTCGTTGGCGAATGGCTGAACCGCAATCCGTGCTATGGTGCGGCTGTATTTATTGATTGCGCCTCGGTCAATAGTGTTAAGTATCGAGCGCTTGATCGTCAGATAGTTTTGGCCCGGTGAATACGTGTGTATCAACGATGCGACGGCAATCGCGTTTGTTTTAAGGCCCGCACGATTAACCAGGTCCTCAATGACAGCGTTTTCGTCTGGAAGAGATTCGCGGATAAGGATCAATCGGCGCAGTATCGCGTGACTCCAACCATCCATTGCGATCGACGAAGAAATTGGATCAACGCATGACTCAAGGGCGTCGTGAGCAAGCGCCATGTCGATTGCTCTTAGAGAAAGAGCTACTCGACAAAGCCTTTGCTTGTGGATGGAGACAGTGTGATCAAGTTCTCGCAGAAAGACGTCTAGCGATCTCAGCCTGGTTGGTTGCAGTCGGTCAGTAAAAGGCGGAGTTCTTGGGAAGGGCAAGAAAGGTATAGCGCCCTGAATTAGTGCTGGACTGCAAAGAACCATCTCTAGAGCATCGGATTGCTGCTTACCCAAGTGCCCTCGTAATTGCAGGAGTTTCAATATGCCATCATTTCCACTGGTGCTGAGGATGTGGCGAACCTTGTTTCTCGAGTTGCGGTTCAGGCGCTTTAGATCGTCGTGTCGGCTCATATTAAATTTGGTTTTTTCAGTTATAATCTTCACCCCTGCGACGCTGAGCTGAAGATTAATGTAGGCCGCGGATCTAGCGACTTCGCTCAAGGATAGACGCTCGCTGGGGAAAGGTCATCAAAAGGGCGTTTGTGGAAATGAAAGCAAAGAACTATTTTTGCATAAATAATGATAAGAAGCAGCGTGCTGAAACTTTGGCTGGCGCCATAAAGATCTCACCAGGGTTGTCAATTGCGGGATGCCGCGCAAAGCGCCGATAGCCAGTTGCTTCGCCTCATCCTTATGTTACACCAACTGCCGGTGATGTCACTGCTTCGCATGCGCCCAGAGCCGTTCATGGGGAAGCGGCGGAAACGAATAAAGCGGCAGGTAGAGCATTTTGAGGCTTCCCTGTTGAGCTTCGACGAAGCCCTTAATCAGCTGGGCTTTGTGAATTGGGCGGCTATCAACGATCAGAAGGACGGTTTTTCGGCTCGGATCATCAAGCGCTTGAAGAATCCCCGAAAGACATCGGGATTGACCGACCCATCATGCGACATGAAGCGCAAATTGCCGCGCTGGCTCTTCCCCGCGGTCATGCTCCACGGGAAACGCCATCCGGTGACGTCAACCACTGCACTTTTGCCTTTCGGCGCCCACGTGGTCTCCGTGTGGTAGTCCGAACGAATGTCCGATTCATCAGTGAAGTTATATTGGCGCCTCCTGTGCTTGGGCTTCGGCCCGAACTGCCGGGGGGGCCCCTCGGCTTCCCGCTGTCGTACCAACGTAGTGTCTTGCCAAGCTTGGTAAAGCAGCTTATGGGTATTGTGAAGCCAAGGAAAGCTTGGTGCCGAACTCGGGTTCAATCGGGGCTGCGATCAGCGAAAGCGTCCTCAGGAAAAAAAGGAAAATTGAATCGCCGCGGCGTGCTGTCACGAAATGGCCATAGAAGTACTATTTCCGGGTTTTCTCGGTTTCCCGAGTTCCATGCATCGTCTCTGGGTTCGTCCTGCCATAGCGTTAAGAGCTAAGCACCCACTCAGCGCGATTTTCCGCCCTATGGCCGGTAAAAAATTCGTATCCTTCGCCCACGTCGTGAGGCGCCAACGACCGCTGCGGCCAAGAACTAGACCGACAGCGAACAGAGCCGGGCGGCGGGTTCCGGATCAGTTAGCCGACGTTGGCGCCGGGCGAGCTTTCACCACTTCTACGTCTCTTCCTGGCCGGCTGCCGACCGACGCCATTCTGCGCCCACTGGCTGCTT
>JAPUDU010000284.1:3199-6201 GCA_027492935.1 Fimbriimonadaceae bacterium | reverse complement strand
CAAAAAGCAATACCAACGAAACCAGCGATCCCAACATCGCCCCCACAACCACCCCGCTCAAAAGCAACCGAATAACATCCGGCTTCTTAAACCATCCGGAAAGCCCAAACACTAAAACTAACGCCAGCAGCCCACCAACAATCCCGCCAACAGGCATCAAAGCTCCGCCTGCGGCCCCCGCAAGCCCGGCTGACAGAACCAAGACCCCACCTACCCCCGCCCCACTGCTCACCCCCATAACATACGGCTCCGCTAACGGATTCCTCAAGAGTGTCTGAAAAACCACGCCCACACAGCCCAACCCAAAACCCGCCACAAGCCCCGCTACAAGCCTTGGCAATCTTAATTGCCAAATCACTGTCTCCCCCAAACTTCCTGACTCCGGCTGAAACATTGAGCCAAAAACTTCGCCCGGTGATAAAGCAACCGAACCAGAAAACATCAGAAAAAGCAGTGAAACAACAAACAAAACGAGCGCCGAACCAACCAAGATCGTGCGGTGCCTAGGAATCACGCCCCCAAGAATACTCCGGTAAACTAACCCTCGTGGTTCAAACCGAGCTAAGTAGTCGTTGCCAATTGATCAAACCATCGCCAACCCTTGCGATGACCGCCAAAGCCCGCGAAATGCAAGCTGAAGGCATAAACGTACTCTCCTTTGCCGCTGGCGAACCCGATTTCAACACGCCTGAACCAATTATCGAAGCGGCCAAGAAAGCCCTTGACGACGGATTTACCAAATATTGCCCATCGCGCGGCCTTCCCCTCCTCGTTGAAGCAATCCAACGAAAAACCGCTCGAGAAAACAAATTTAATTGCGAAAAAAATCAAATCGTCGTCTCCTGTGGGGCTAAACACTCTATTTTTAACACTCTCCAAGTCCTTCTTAACGAAGGCGATGAAGTTCTCCTTTTCGCACCGTTCTGGATGACATACGCCGATCAAGTCATTCTCGCTGGCGGTAAACCCGTCATCATCCCGACCACCGCCGAAACCGGATACTGCCCCCATCCCGATCAGATTAAGGCCGCAATCACGCCGCGTACCCGTGCAATGATTTGTAACACCCCCTCCAATCCAACTGGCGGAGCATGGGATCGTAATCTCATCAAAGAAGTTGCCGCAATCGCAATCCGGCATAACCTCACAATCATCAGCGACGAAATTTACGAAAATCTCATTTACGACCACGAGCACACAAGTTTCGCAAGCCTCGGAAAAGAAGTTGCATCTCGCACCATAACGATTCTCGGTGTTAGCAAAACCTACTCAATGACCGGATGGCGAATCGGTTTCGCTATTGCCCCCCCAGAAATAGCCACCGCAATGGCCAACTATCAAGATCAGGTCACGAGCAACGCAACCACATTTGCACAAGTCGGTGCCGCTGCTGCATTAGATTCCGATCCTGCTCTTATTTCTGGAATGGTTCAAGCCTTTACGGAGAGACGTCAGCTCGGTCTTGGCTTGATTCGCCAAATCCCTGGCCTCTCAGTAACCGATCCCAAAGGTGCCTTCTATTTCTATATCAACGTCGAAAACCACCTCACAGGGAAAATTAACAACGATATTGATCTGGCAAACCATTTGCTCGAAAATGCCCATATCGCCACGGTTCCTGGCACGGTCTTCCACGGTCCAGGACACTTGCGATTAAGCTACGCGACCAACCCCAATACAATAACTGAAGGGCTTGCGCGCCTCCAAACCGCGCTCGCCGACATAACATGATCCCCAAACCAATCCCACTCAAAAGCGAAGCCCTCTTCAAATTAGCAATGCGGCACAGATCTGCCGCAGAAGATTCGGTAACCGAAAGCTATGAGCGATTGGAATTTTATGGCGATGCCGTTCTGAGCCTGATCATTGCCCAATATCTCTACGAACATCACCCTGATTGGGATCAAGGCAATATGTCCAAGGCTCGATCCTCGGTCGTACAAGAAGCCCCCCTCGCCGACCGCGCACTCGCGCTCGGACTGGATGCCCTTCTTGAACTCGGACCGGGAGAAGAAATTTCCGGCGGACGAAATCGACCAGGAATCCTCTGCGATATCTTTGAATCAGTAATCGGTGCCATCTATATTGAATCCGGTCTTGAAAAAGCCCGGTGGTTTGTTCTCGAGCAACTCGACGACTATTTAATGCAAGTAAGCGCCGGCGATGTCAGCCCCAACGATTTTAAATCTCGCCTTCAAGAAGTATCCCAAGCTCTCTGGCGAAAAACTCCAACCTATAAAGTCGCAAACGAAAACGGTCTCGCTCACGACAAACGGTTCACTGTCCAAGTCATTTTTGATAACGAAGTCATCGCCGAAGGAAAAGGCCGATCAAAAAAAGAAGGCGAACAAGCCGCCGCCAAAGATGCCCTCGAAATTATTGAAAGAGCGCAAAGAAGCAAAAAATTGCTGGCCGAACAGCAAATAGACATCTAATTTATCCCCACTGAGAAAGTACTTCCTCTTATTTTCACCAGAACATCAAAATACTAGACCCGATACTGGGAACATTCACCCCGAAACGATGTACTATATACCTGTATCGACCGAATTTGGTTGATCAACTGACGTATTGGCACGCTTGGTGCACAGTCGTCTTTTCCGGAGTGGGTTTATGAACAATAAAATCGCGAAACTGGTAGCGCTCATCGCTGCAGCAACTTTAGTCGCTGTCGCAACGGCGCGAACCGAGCCTAATAGCTTCCTCAACAAGCCGGCAAAAACACATACCGAGTTGATGAAGCAAATCGAATCAGACGATCAAGTGATGAATCGCTTTATGCGACACTTTGGGATGTCCCGTAAAGAAGTCCTCGATTATTTCGGAACTCTTAAAATGGACACACTCAAAGAAGATGGCGTCTACCTCGTCTACAACGTCCCCGAATCAGAAGAGCTAAGAGCACGAGCAATTTTCTATAAAGCTGGCACCAAGGTTTGGGTCGATCAAGAAGGCACAATCGTCCTCAAAGAATCATGCGGCAACCCGATGATGCGCGGTAC
>JAPUDU010000284.1:0-3189 GCA_027492935.1 Fimbriimonadaceae bacterium | reverse complement strand
CGAGAACACATCCATCTCAATGGATCAACCGGTTAACGCAAACATCACCAAGCCCGAAGAAGCAATCTTGATTCCCGACGGAACTGCAACCGACCTAGTCGCTTCAACTCTACCGTCCGATCTCGAATCTTCCGCATTGGCATTCCCATCGTCAGCCCCGGCAGACGTCACAAGCATCATCGGTGGAGGCGGATTCAATCCTGCATTCCTTCTACCGCTTGCAATCGTGCCGTTCGTCGTCAACGACAACCCACCAGATTCAGTTCCGGAGCCGATGACAATGATCGCCCTCGCCGCTGGCGCTGGTCTGATCGCTCGAAAGCGACGAAACAAGAAAAACTAAACTCACGTCCCTAAAAAGACGCAATTGCCGACTGATACTCAATCAGTCGGCAATTTTTTTGTTCAAACCCGAACCAGAACCGGCGAAGGATCAACATTAAAACTCGCATGACCATCAGCCGTGCAAGTAACAATGTTCTCAATCCTCACCCCAAAGCGGCACGGCAAGTAAATACCCGGCTCAATACTGAAGACATCACCCTCAACAATTACTTCGTCACTCTTAGGCATGATGTAAGGCTCCTCGTGCACTCGCATTCCCAGTCCGTGACCCGTACGGTGAACAAAGTACTCGCCATATCCTGCTGCCTCAATAACGCCCCTTGCTGCCCCATCAATGGCTCCCGCCGTAACTCCTGGTCGAATTACAGCCCTCGCCGCCATATGCGCATCATAAACAACTTGGTAAACCTTGTCCGCTTCCGGATCGGGCTCACCGATAGCAACTGTGCGCGTGATGTCACTCAAGTAACCACCCGTCTTGCAACCAAAATCCATAATCAGAACGTCGCCACTTTTCAAAACTGTGCCATCAGTATGGTGATGAGGTTCTGCCCCATTTGCTCCTGCCGCCACAATCGCAAACATCGGCAAACCGCCCTGAGCTTTCATCTCATTTTCTAGCCGCTCAGCCACACTAAATTCAGTATCACCCGCCTTAATCGAGTCTCTAATGCGGTCAATTGCCGTGTCCGCCATCGCCCCCGCCTTGTAAAGCTGCTCTAATTCGTCAGATGCCTTCTTCCGCATCACCTGACCCGCAATCCGGCTCCCTTCCACAAAGTTCACCGTCGGAAGCCACTGCTGGAACCGTAACAAAATACTCGCCAGCATCTCGTCGTCAACTGCAATCTTCCCGCTCAATCCCGAAGTCCTCACCTCTGGCCCCGGATCTTCCCCATCAACAAACCCCTTTACATTCTCAATCCCACATCGAGTCGCCTGATTCACACTCAACGCCGGACAGAATAAACGCATACCCCCATCCTGATTCAGAATCAGAGCCATCAACCGTTCCCCCCCACCTTCATTAAAACCCGAAAAATATTCCATAGTAATCGGCGAAGTCGCAATCAAACTACTCACCCCCGCCTTCCTCAACTCACTCCCCAATAATCTCCGACGTTCTGCGTAATTCGCCATGAAGATAAGTCTATCCCAAATAAACGAACCTGATTCAACCCAAACAGACCCAAACCAAACCTCGCCTCCCTCGGGTATAGTTTGCATTGCTTTTTGGCGGATCGTCCAATGGTAGGACAGCGGTTTTTGATGCCGTCAATCTAGGTTCGAATCCTAGTCCGCCAGCCAAATTTGAGAAATCATATCTTTGTTTCTTTCACACCATTTCGAATGCTTCGTGAAAAAAGCTTGTCCTTTTCGATCCATGATCCTCGAGTTTGAAAGCAGATTTATAGCCATTTCCCGCTGATCTTCCTTGGAAGCTGTACCTTCTGAGCATGCCTTCCTCAAACTAATACATCCAATTACAGAAGATAATTACTTCCATGCCACATTAAATTCACCTGCTACTGGAATTCGATTCAAAGGAGACCAGCATACTACTTACAAAACATTTTGCGTATTCAAATAATTTTCCCTAATCATTTAATCAGTCAAAAATAATTAACTTAAATACCATTCGGTTAAACATATAACTTCTTCAGAAGAAAACTCATTCGATTCCAGGATATAAAATTCTAATTTATCCCTGAGAATAGTTCCTTCCGAACAGTATTCTTTGATTTCATCGCGGCCAGCCTTCAACGACGCAAAGTCAAACCAAAAAATCAAGTCGGGATCCAAAGATAGGATGTATGTAGGGCACTCATCAACAAAACGATCTGCAAAAAGCCTTCTAACAATATCCGCTTCTTCTCCTACACCATCTCCTAGAGATGAAGGGTATTTTTGTCTACTATTTAACATGGTGGATCGTGATTACTGCAAGCTGCAGCTCATATACTTTACCACTTAATGCATCATTGCAAGCGATTTCGTGTCCAGTATCACCGGCTTTGAAACATTCACTATTTATAGCATTCATTTCCTAACGTTAGCCATGAATTTATCCATGCTAGTTTTAATATCCTCGTAATTCTTAGATTGCCCTGTTTTGGGCATTTCTTTGCCGCTACCAGTGGACACTGTATCGCTACGCTTCAAACCATCCCCAGAGTAAGTCGTCGCGTCACTAGCATAAGTTATCTGACGGCTCTCTTTGCCGTGATCCATCGTGGATGTCACACAGTGAATTGCTTAAATCAGATTCTCATTCGTGTCCTGAACGGGCTTCACTGCAAAGCCAAATTATGTGGCTGTTCTTATCTGACCCACAAAGTTCATGAGCAAAGTCGTATCGTCTGGTTGCCAACCGCATCGTAAGAGTAAGTGAGCCTATCTATACATAAACAGATAATCGTCAAATTTCTGGAAAAAGCTGCAGCAATTGCAGAACTTCTTCATCTCCTGCATCGCCAGCCATTGAATTCAATTGCTTCAACAAATCAAGTATCCAATAATCAACTGTATTGTCACTTACTTGCTCTTGAAAAAATAATTTCTTACCATCAAGTGATTCTGACATAAATGAAAATAATAGCGTCAATAGTGATGATTTTGCTTCCTCATGAAACTCCTGTAGTGTTGCGTGCAATTCAATATACTTGTTTATCGTGTATTTTAAATCTTCAAATGTATACCACTGATCAGGAACGATAAATGCTTCAAAAGGATCGTAAATTAGTTCATCATCGTCCATAAAACTCTCCTTCTCAAAAACAATCTTAAATATCTCCAATTTGAAAGTAAGTTAATTTTTGCAAAGAATGCTTCATCATTACCCTC
>JAPUDU010000283.1 GCA_027492935.1 Fimbriimonadaceae bacterium | reverse complement strand
ATCTTGTGAATGTTAATGAATGCTGGCAAATTGCGATTGATTTTTTTGAGATGGGGCGCAATGTAAGAATTATCAATCCTGAAGGTTAAAGTTGCTATTCACAACTGTTTCGGTTTATAGTAATACAGTATGAACACCATCAGACCTTTTGCATTCGGAGCCTTAATCACATTGGTAATCGCAGGTGCCCTTTTTGGCCAAACTGCTATTGCAGAGCCTGTGCAACAGAAACAACAAAGCACTCATTTGATCTCTCTTCCGGTAACCGATTCGGTTCATGCTGTTTCATCTGATTTGATTGACCAAATTTACGCTTTTGATATTGGGGATGGGTTATACGAGGTGTCTATCATTTCAATAAATGATTACACGGGTGCGCAATTAGAAGTTGTCAAGGTAAACATGCGCAAAGAAGCGGTCACCGAATTTATTAAGGAAGCGAATAAGTACCGCAACTAATAACTCTGTGATCTTGACTGGCATTTAATAATGCCAGTCAAGATCACCCGCATCCTTAGCGTGCTTCATAATGAAGTCACGGCGAGGTTCGACCTTGTCGCCCATTAGTCGGCTGAACATTTGTTCGACATCACTGTCAAACTCCTTTTCGTATCCAACTTTGATGAGTCGCCGAAACTCAGGGTTCATAGTTGTTTCTTCAAGTTCATCGGCGTTCATTTCTCCGAGTCCTTTGAATCGTGTAACAGTTACATTCTTTCTCTTAAGGTCTTTGATGATTGTGTCCCGCTCTTCTTCATCCATTGCGTAGAATCGCTCATCTTTTCCGGCTCGGATAACGAACAGGGGTGGTTGAGCGAAGTAGAGGTTTCCGCAGGTGATGAGAGGCTTCATGTAACGGTAGAAAAACGTTAGCAGAAGGGTGCGGATGTGTTCGCCATCAACATCAGCATCAGTCATGATGATGATCTTGTGGTAGCGCAGTTTTTCGATGTTAAAGTGCTCGCTAGAACCTTTTTCGTCGGCGGGTTGTTCACCTTCATCAGAACCAGTTCTTGAAGTGTGAATGTCGACACCTGCGCCGAGGGCGGCTATCAGGGATTTAATTTCTTCGTTGTCAAGAGCTTTGTCGATACGGGCGCGTTCAACGTTAAGGATTTTTCCTCGCAGAGGCAAGAGAGCTTGCGTCATGCGGTCGCGGGCCTGCTTAACTGTTCCGCCAGCAGAGTCACCTTCGACAATGAATAACTCGCATTCGCTTGCATTCCGACTAACACAGTCACTGAGTTTGCCGGGAAGACCAAATGCTTCCATTGCTGAAGAACGCTTAACTGCTTCAGCAGCTTTACGGGCGGCTTCCCGTGCTTGTTGGGCAAGTTGGGCTTTTTCAACAATCCGCTTTGCAACGGCAGGGTTTTCTTCGAGATATGTGCTGAGACCGTCACCTACAAGTGAGTTGGTGGCACCTTGAACTTCTGGAGTTACAAGCTTAACCTTGTCTTGAGAGTTATAGCTTGGGTTTTGAATTTTAAGCGAGATAACCGCGGTTACACCTTCCGCAGCATCATCAGCAGTGAAATTGCGATCTTTTTCTTTGAGAAGATTCATTCGCCGGGCATAGCTGTTGATCACGCGGGTTAAGGCTTGGCCAAAACCGGAAACGTGAGTTCCACCATCAGGTTGATGAATATTGTTGCAATAAGCCAGGGTATTCGTATGGAAACCTGTATTGTATTGCAGTGCAACTTCAAGTTCCATATCTTCACGGACACGGTGGAAATAGATCGGCTTGTGAATGACGGTTTCCGATTCATTCACATCTTCAACCAATTGGACAATTCCACGTTCAAAGTAATAGACTTCTTTTGGCTCTTCGCTCCCTTCGATATCGAGAGTGAATGTTACACTTGGGTTGAGATAAGCGAGCTCTTTGAGTCGCCGGCGAATAATATTAGGATCATGTTCGACAGTGGTCAGTGCGGTTATGTCGGGCTTCCAATGTTGTTTTGTTCCAGTTTTTTTGGATTTACCGATGACTTCGACCTCTGTGACTGGTACGCCCGCTTCGAATCGCTGTTGGAAGATTTCACCTTTTTGTTGGACGGTCGTCAGCATCCATTCTGAAAGAGCGTTTGTACAAGAAATTCCAACACCGTGAAGACCACCAGAAACTTTATATCCTCCGCCTTCGCCGAACTTTCCACCGGCGTGGAGTTTGGTCATAACAACAGTGAGTGCTGAGATACCCTCTTTCTCATGAATTCCGGTCGGAATTCCACGTCCGTTATCTTCCGTACTGATTGATCCGTCTTTGTAGAGAACGACATCAATTTGGTCGGCATGTCCTGCCATTGCCTCATCAACCCCGTTGTCGAGTGCTTCGCGGAACATTTGGTGAAGACCCTTTTTACCGTTATCGCCGACGTACATTCCCGGGCGTTTGCGAACGGCTTCAAGTCCTTCAAGAACGGTGATACTGCTCGCGTCGTACGTAGTCTCAACTTTTTTGGTGAGTTTATCGTCGGCGGTTGCTTCTCGTGAACTCACTGCTTGATCTTGTTGATCAGCAGGAATATCGTTTACATTCTCGTTGGGTTTTTCACTCATGGACAGGATCCGTTTCGGTAGGGCTTTGCGCCAGGTTGAAATGAACCTAAATTTTACCTGGAATTACAGCCCAATAGAAGGACGGATTTTAGGAGTGAGAGGATGCTTTGGGCTTGCCGATCAATGCTATGACTTAATCAACAGCTTTCCAACGTGCCGTTCGTGCAAAGCCTGATTTACCTTTCAGAATCTTTTCGAGCGTGGTGCCTTCAAGAGTACGACTAATAGAAGTTTTTTTCCAAACGGTGAAGAATCCCAATCCACCGCGTGCGATGGTGATTGGCATTGCCACATCATAATTTTGTTTGCTGTTTAGCTCTGTTCCGTTGACGAGAATTGTTCTGATACGGCTATCAGGCGCGGCAGACTTTGAGAATGAGACTTCAAGACCAGAAATCTGTAAGAAGCTGGGATTTGGCGTTGGGTAGAGGTTAACAGAACGTTCGAGTGCAAGCTTGATTTGATCGCCAGTTAATGAAACGACTGCGATTTCATCCGTACCAAATTTAAGATAAGTGCTGAGATCTCCTTTGGCTTCGTTTTCCAGCATCGCCGCAGGAATCCACGCAATGTCAGTGCTAGCGACGGTACGAATTTCGTCGGCGATAGCTTGTCCCGGTCCAAATGACTCAGTATCTGGGCCACAAAAAGCAGTAGCGACCAGGGTGAAGAGAATCACAGTGGCGAACGATGTGCGCATTTCTTTAATCGTGAGCAAAAAACTCCTTGCTCTTACATGATATTGGATGTTTGAGCAAGGAGTTTGTTATTATTTTCGGGACTTTTTTTATTTTGTAAAGGGTTTTAGTTAGAAGTTAGTGTCAATACCCATTGAACGGGCGGTTCCAGCAACAATTTTAAGCGCTTCTTCAACATCGTCGGTGTTGAGGTCAGGCATTTTCATTTTTGCAACTTCAATTGCTTTTTCTTTTGTAAGAACACCGGCTGATTCTTTGCTGGGGTTGCTACTTCCTTTACTCAGGCCCATTGCCTTAAGGATGAGAGCACTCATGAGGGGTTCTTTGACAACGAATGTGTAGGAACGATCTTCAAAAACGGTGATTTCAACGGGGAGTTTGTATCCCATTGACTTTGCGGTCATTTCGTTGAATTTCTTGAGAAACTCCATCATATTGATCCCGGCTTGACCGAGAGCAGGTCCGACTGGAGGGGCAGGATTTCCTTTACCTGCGTCGATATTCAACTTGATAACAGAACTGACTTTTTTTGCCATGGCAATTTCCTTAATGAGTCCGCTGCAGGGGCCTTTAACTGTGGAAGCGTCAGTTTGGTCGCCAAAATGCGGGGTCGCGAGTGTCAATTATGACGTTGGTTTTGCTCAGTTCGCGGGACCCTCGCTATACTTTGGGCAATGGCGACACTTTTTACGAAGATCATCAATCGTGAGATTCCTGCAACTCTCGTTTATGAGAACGATTATGTTGTGGCGTTCCGTGATATTGAACCACAGGCTCCTGTGCATATCGTCATCGTCACTCGAGCTGAGATATCGGGTTTGGCTGAGCTACCGGATTCGGGTGATCATCAGCATTTGTTGAATGCGGCGAAGGTGATTGCGGAGCAAGAGGGCTTAGATGACGGATACCGTGTAGTGATTAATCAAGGTAAGAACGGACGCCAAACGGTGCCTCACTTACATGCTCACTTATTAGGTGGCGCTTTACTGGGTGGATTCGGAGTTGAAGGAACTAACCACTAATTAGATTTCGGGCTGTGTCAAACTGTAAGTGTTACGGAGCGACGATGCCTGAAATTCAATTAAACATTCCAGCGATAGGTGAAGGCCTGCAAGAAGCGCGTGTGGTTGCACTTTTAAAGCAACCGGGCGATATGATTTCTCGCGACGAAGCGATTTACCAAATGGAAACCGATAAGGCTGTGATGGATGTCGAGTCCTCGGTTTCTGGTCGCGTCGTTCGGTGGTTGGCAAGCCCAGATGATGTTTTGTCTATCGGAGCCCCTATTCTTATTGTTGATACCGTTGACGAAGTTTCTCCCGAAATTGCCGAAGTGGTAGCCGCTCCACTCATGAATGAACCTGAAGCAAGCAATGACGGAGTTGTTAGCCTGCGCATTCCGGCGATTGGGGAAGGTTTGCAGGAAGCTCGGTTAGTGGCAATTTTGAAAAACGTTGGAGACGCTGTGAAGCGGGATGACGCGGTCTATCAGATTGAGACAGACAAAGCGGTAATGGATGTTGAATGTCCTTATGAAGGTGAGGTCATTGAATGGTTAGCGGCCGTTGATGATGTGCTACCCATTGGCGCAGAGGTGGCCCGTTTCCGGACCGACGACAAAGTTGACGGTGCAATGGCTTCAACCAGTGGTGCTGCCAGCGCGCAATCAGCCCCGACATCAATACAAAGCCAGAGTGTCTCTGATGGATCGCGGAGGCGCGATGTTCCACCGAGAACTCGTGCATACGCTAAAGAGAAGGGACTTAGCAACGAGCAGATTGAAGCGATTCCGTCGAGCGGAAGCAAATTGATGCCAGCTGACGTTGATGCGTTCTTATCTGGCGGAACAAAAGCTAATGACACGCCTTCTCGGGGCAAGAACTTCTCAGAAGTTGCAATGGGAGGCAAGCAACGCGTATTGGCTAGTCGCTTGCAAAGAAGTAATCAGATCGTTGTGCCTGGGATGATGTCGATTGTTGTTGACTGGGGCAAGATTGAAGAGCTACGAGAAGAAACTAAGGCAAAGGGCGGCGATTTTCAACCGAGCGCATTTACTTATCTTGCCTATGCTGTTGCAAAAGCGGCAACAGATCATCCGATTGTGCGGTCAACGCTTGTAGGTGATTCAACTATTCGCACTTACGATAGTCTGCAGTTAGGGATTGCAGTTGCTTTACCGGGCGATGAACTAGTTGTGGCTGTTGTACGAGATTCGAATACGTTGGGTTGGGTTGAATTTGCTACAACTGCTCGATCGAGAATCAACGAAGCTCGGGAAGGTAAGGATCAAGCTGATGAATCGGTGACACTTAGCATTACAAACATGGCGGGTCACGGAATCCGTGAAGCGATGGCGGTTGTTGTCCCACCAGGCGTAGCCACAATTTTCTTGGGCGAAGCTTATAACGGGTTGTCGAACGAAGTTCCGGGTGAATTTAAGGTGATGCGTTGCGCAAATGTCGGCATTACGATTGATCACCGACTGATTAACGGTGTGGGTGGGGCCGAGTTCTTAAATGCTATTCGAGACAACGTTTCGAACATTCAGGAGCTTTGTTCATGAAGCCGATTATCGGAATCACTTCTAGCATCATGAACTTCACGTCGGGAACGCGTGAGCATGAACGGTTGTACGTTAATCGCGACTATGCGACTCGCGTTATTGAGGCAGGAGGCGTTCCAATCTTGATTCCTCCTGGATCCGATACGGCTTCAATTGGAGAGATTCTTGATGGTCTTGTAATTCCGGGTGGGGGTGACTTTGATGCCTCACTCTGGGGGGACGAATTGCATCCGGAAGCTGTGCCTGAGAATCGGCAACGTACAGATGCTGAGATTGCACTTTTCAAGGCTCTGAGCCCAAGTACTCCGGTTTTAGGAATCTGTTATGGGTGCCAGTTCATGAATGTGATGTATGGCGGCACCTTGAATCAACACCTGC
>JAPUDU010000282.1:3779-6251 GCA_027492935.1 Fimbriimonadaceae bacterium | reverse complement strand
TTGTGCTTGCTGATCGATTGAACGGCTTGAATACAGTTGCCATGACTTTTAATGGTGAAGGTTCGACGGCTCAAGGTGTATTCCATGAAGCGATTAACTTTGCGGCGGTTGAGAAATTGCCAGTGGTTACGATCATTGAAAACAACCAATGGGCATACGGTACGCCGACTCATTACGAATACGCACAGCAAGATTTTGCTCGACGCGCAGACGGTTTTGGAATTCCAGGATTTATCGCTGATGGTCAAGATGTTATCGACGTTTATGACAAGGTCATGATGGCGGTAGAACACGCGCGCAGTGGAAAAGGTCCGAGCATTGTTGAATGTAAGACGTTCCGCGCTTATGGTCACGGCGACCATGACGATGACCGAGCCGATCGGTATCGACCGGAAGAAGAAGTTTTAGAAGGCCGCAAGCGAGATCCGTTGGCGGTTATGAAGGCCCGCATGATCGAGATGGGAATCTTGACTCAGGAAGAGGCAGATCAGCATCCCGCCGAAGGGAAGGGAGCAGGCGAAGTAACTGACCATGACTTCCCAGACGATGTTGTGGCTTATTTGACTCGCGGCGTTCAGTTCGCGATTAAGGCTCCCGTGCCCGATGAAACAGAAGGCGCGATGTGGGTTTTCCGGGAGGAGAATTAAGATGGCAGCTCCGGTAGCTACAGAAGTTAAGTCGAATTATTTGACCGCGTTGAAAGAAGCGTTGGCCGAAGAGATGGAACGGAATCCGCACATGATTTGCATGGGCGAAGATATTGGTCCGCTCGGTGGTGCATTTGGGGTTACAGATGGTCTTCACGCGAAGTATGGTCGTGAGCGGGTTTATGATATGCCGATTAGTGAAGCGGCAATCGTTGGAACGGCTTGCGGACTTTGCTTAAACGGCAAGACGGTTATGGTTGAAATGCAGTTTATTGACTTCATTTCTTGTGGCTTTGACCAGATTGTAAACATGACGGCGACTTATCACTATCGCACAGCGGGTGAAGTAAGTATGCCGATGGTTATTCGTGGCCCAGCCGGTGCTTATGGTGGTGGTGCGCTTTACCACAGCCAAATGAACGAAGCTTGGTTTGCGAACTCTCCCGGTTTGAAAATTGTTTGCCCGAGCACAGTTTATGATGCGAAGGGTTTGATGAAGGCGGCTTTGCGCGATCCTAATCCGGTGATTTTCTATGAAATCAAGGATTTGTATCGACGGCGCGAAATTGAAGAGGTTTTGCCTACGGAAGATTATATTGTTCCGCTTGGTAAGGCTCGGATTGCCTTGGAAGGCGATGACCTGACGATTGTCACTTATGGTCAAAACGTTTATCATGCGCTTTCAGCGGCAGAAAAACTGAAAGAAGAAGGTTATTCGGCTGAAGTTATTGATATTCGCACGATTGTTCCTCTTGATGAGGAAACCATTATTGAATCGTTGAAGAAAACGAATCGCTTGGTAGTGGTTAACGAGGCACCCATGACATGTGGATTTGCCGGCGAAATTCTTAGCCGCATGGCAGAGAAAGCATTTGAGTATTTGGATGCTCCTCCGGTTCGTGTGACACGGTTGGACACGCCAGTGCCTTGGGTTAAGCCGCTCGAACTTTACGTTTTGCCGAGTGTGGCAAAGATCGTTGAAGCGGGCTTGAAAGTCTGCAAGTTCTGATTCAACTAAAGATAGGTGCGTGATCTTGTACTGATCGCGCACCTATCTTGTTTTAGAAGTGTATTTTCCGATGAGAATCGGTATTTGTGATTTTTTGTCGAAGATCGCGTATCCAACAGATTTTTTTGTGGTGAATGGATTTTCGCCAGTTATGTCCAGTCGGATAGAAGCATGTTGGCGGAGATAAGGAACGCCGATGTTGTCGCCTTCAGGGATGATTTCAACGCTGAGATTGCGAAAATCGTTGGGGCCAGTGAGGAGAGTTTCGCAACCAATCGTTCTGAATGAATCAGTCAAGTTTGTTTCTCGTTGATCTGTGAATATAGCGATTTGCGCTTGATCAACTTTGGGTTTTGAATTAAGAAGCATTTGAATGGTTTCAGGTTGAGGGTAATGAAATGTTTCATTGACTGACCATGCAATGAACGAGAAGTTATCATCCTGACCAGCCCACATTTCATCATGTTGATTACCTTCAATTTTTGTTACGTTGGTGGTCACAGCGAGTGTGGTGACACCCATACTCATGATTGGTTCGGTACGTTCTAGCCCGGGATTTTCTATTTCTATTTCAGGCTGAAACTGAGTGAACCATCGGTCAAGAGCGTGTTGGGCAGTGACACCTGTGTTTCCAAGGTTAACGATATCGACACCAATTTTTTCGGCCATCTCGTGGGTAAATGGCTTTTGGAGGGGAATGGGCCAAACCATCCAGAGCGATGACCCGAATTTGAGATTCGTACGCTTTTGGAGGTCGATGAGTATGGGGTTAAAAAACTGGACAAGGGGATATTCGTCGGGCGAATCGGTTCGGAG
>JAPUDU010000282.1:0-3769 GCA_027492935.1 Fimbriimonadaceae bacterium | reverse complement strand
ATCGGGCGGCTTCTTGATATGATTTGCCTTCTGAAGCGGCGAGAATGGTGAGTCCTGATTGGTAGGACGTGAGAACTGGGAAGAGGAAATTCTCGCTTTTCGCGCCAAGTTCTTCTGCGTTTTGTTTAGCAAAAGCGTTGTAACTCTTATAGAAAACAATTTTGTCTTCTTCTGCGGGCGTTCGGGTCTGAAGGGGAGTTTTGGTTGTAGGGAAGCTGTAGGTTGTTTTGCTATCGCATCCTATTAGGGTCACGGCAAGGAGGACACCGGCTGGGATTGTAAATTGGAGCCTCATATTTATAGTTTAGAACGGTTGCGGGAATTTTCCTGAGTCATTCATGTGTTTTGATAGATAGAGACTTCCTCCCGTGTTTTTTCCTGTATACTCGGCCTGAACTGAGGAGACCTCAAGTTTGAGTTGTTTGGATCTCGACGGAGGTTGTTTGGATTGATTATGAAAAACGGATTGCTTCAGATAGCGGCGTTATCGCTCGCACTGGTATCGATGAGTTTCATGGGTGGATGTAAAGATCCCAATGAAACTAAGACTGATAAGCCGGAGGCTTCAACTTCGGGTGGCTCGGGCACAACTCCTTCGGGAGATGGCATTAAGATTGGTCTTGTTGCCAGTCAGAATGGCGAACTTCGACCTTGGGGTGTTGACTGCATTGCTGGTGCTCAACTTGCGGTTGATCAGATCAACGCAACCGGTGGTATCGGCGGTAAGAAAGTCGAATTGATGATTCAAGACAGCAACTCGAAGCCGGAAGAAGGTAAGTCTGCGGCGGCGAAGTTGGCGAGTGATGGTGTTGTTGCGTTGGTCGGTGAAGTTTCGAGCGGAATTACCAAGCAAATCAAAACAATTGCTCTAGAAAAGAAAATTCCTTTGGTTGCCGTTGGTGCAACCAAGCCGGACATTACAGCTGACGGCAATGGATTGATCAGCCGCGTTTGCTACACCGACGACATGCAAGGCCCCGTTATGGCGGTTTTTGCGTTCAAAGATAAAGGATTACGACGCGTTGCGGTTATGACCGATAACAAGCAACCTTATTCCCAAGGTTTGAGCGAAACATTTAAGAAGAAGTTTATTGAGTTGGGCGGCCAGATTGTTGCCGAAGAGTTTTACCAATCCGGTGAAAACCAATTCGGTGGACAGATCACTCGCTTGAAGGGTGCTAAGCCGGACGGAATCTTTATGTCAGGTTACTTCCCTGAAGTTGGCCCGATGGCTCGACAGATCCGAGAAAACGGCATTAAGGATGCCATTTTGATGGGTGGCGACGGTTGGGATAGCAAAGAAATCGTTCAAAGTGGCGGCGATGCTATTGTTGGTGGCTATTTCTGCAACCACTACAGCAACGAAGATAACCGACCTGAAGTGGCTAAGTTCTTGACGGACTTTAAAGCGGCAAATGGTGGAAACCTTCCGGGCACGACAATGGGCGCACTTGGCTACGATGCGGTTAACCTGGTTATTGATGCCCTGAAGCGGTTGGACGCAGGGAAGACAGAGATTAACTCTGAGAGCCTTGCTAAAGAGATCATGAACACGGAAGGATTTAGAGCAGTTAGCGGCGACGTTACACTCAAGGGAACGAATGGCGACCCCGCCAAGCGAGCTTTGGTTGTTGAAGTTACGAAAACTGATCAGAAATTTGTGAAAGGTTTCGAGCCCGCGGACGTACTGAACTAGGTTCATTTTGAATCAGCCGCACCTTATGCTTGAATGCGCAAACATGTTGGGTGGAATCCAGTTGGATTTCACCCAACTTCCACAACAGCTTGTGAATGGCCTTATGATTGGGGCTATTTACGCGTTGATCGCCCTTGGCTATACGATGGTTTATGGGGTTTTGCGCCTCATCAACTTTGCTCACGGTGAAGTCTTTATGCTGGGTGCATACACTGCACTTTTGACTTCATATGCGATGGGCTTCTCACCGACCGCTTTGAATGCGGCTTACTCAAAGAATCTTGATCCAAGAAATGATCCTTTGGGTTTGGTGATTATGTTGTTAGTGGCGATGGCAGTTTGTGCGGTGTTTGGTGCCCTTATTGAATATTTTGCTTATCGACCGATGAGAAACCAGTCGCGGATATCGGCTTTGATAACTGCGATTGGGGTTTCGATGTTTTTACAATACACAGGACAACTCTTTTTGCCGAGTACGCCTCCGCCGAGCATTGCTCAAGAGGCAAACCCATACCGAGAAGTCTTGACCTGGAATATCGTTCCGGAGGTGTTGGCGCAGGATGGGAGTGTTGCCAAGGCAGGGATTGAGATAGTTGTGACGCAGGGCAAGGTTGTCATGCTGATTACAGTTGTTATCTTGATGTCACTTTTGACTTATTTGGTTATGTATACGAAGACGGGTCGGGCGATGCGCGCGGCAAGCCATGACTTTGATTCCGCTTCTTTGATGGGGATTAACGTTAACCGCGTTGTAACAGCGACATTTATGTTGGGTTCGGCTTTGGCGGGTGCTGGAGCAATGATGTTGACGACTTTTGAAGGGACGGCAATGCAGCCGTTCTTTGGCGTTTTGCCGGGGGTTAAAGCCTTTGTTGCGGCGGTATTGGGGGGAATCGGAAATATTCCTGGTGCGGTACTGGGTGGGATTCTGATGGGTATCGCGGAGACGCTGGTTGTTTGGCTTGGATTTAGTGCGTACAAAGATGCGGCAGCATTCGTGATTTTGATTTTGGTGTTGTTGATTCGTCCGGGCGGATTGCTTGGATCAAACAAGGTGGAGAAGGTATGAGCCTCAGCAAGATTTTGGTTACACGGGCGGTCTCCGTTGTTATTGCAGTGGTTCTCTGTATTGCCCTTGATGCTGTTCTTCAGCAGTTCATCAACGAATTTGTTATCCGGTTGTTCTTGCTTGGTGGACTCTACATTACTTTGGCTGTGAGCTTGAACTTGATCAACGGGATTACGGGACAGTTTTCGATTGGGCACGCTGGGTTTTACATGGTTGGAGCGTACGCGGCGGGCTTGGTGAGCAACACTCTGTTTGCCAAGCAGCCTTTGGATATGCCGGCTTATTTAATCGTGAGTGTGATCGTTGGTGCTTTGGCCGCAGGGTTTGCGGGTCTCATTGTCGGGCTCCCCAGTTTGCGCCTGAAGGGTGACTACTTGGCGATTGTCACGCTAGGATTTGGCGAAATTATTCGGATTATCGCGATCAACCAACCCGCTTGGGGTGGTTCGTATGGTCTTACGGTTGCGCCGAAACAACAATCGTTGGCGGCGGTTTTCCTTCTCGCGGTGATTTGTATTGCGGTTTGCCGCAACCTCTTGAAATCAGCGCACGGCTTAGCATTTCTTGCCGTTCGAGAAGATGAAATTGCGGCTCAAGCCATGGGCGTTAATCTGACTCGGGCGAAGGTCGTGGCTTTTGTTGTTGGCGCGGGATTTGCGGGTGCGGCGGGGGCATTGTTTGCTCACACAGAAGGTTTTGTTAACCCTGATTTGTTTAAGATGGAGGTTTCATTCTTAATCTTGACGATGGTTGTATTGGGTGGTACAGGCTCGATTACAGGATCGGCAATTGCAGCGGGGGCATTGTTCTTAATCCCTGAATTGCCACGGATCGTGCCGTTTACTGTGAGCTTGGGAATGCTGATTGGCATTGCGTTGGGAATTGTCGGTTTTGTGTGGCTAAACCGGCGTTTACAGGAGCGATACCACCGGCCACAATCACGGCGTCCATGGGGGGTTGTGGGGGCAACGTTGGGGACCCTTGCCCCGTGGTGCATGCTTGGG
>JAPUDU010000281.1 GCA_027492935.1 Fimbriimonadaceae bacterium | reverse complement strand
CACCATTCGATCGGCCCCAAACTCCGCCCCGACTTCCATCAACCAACGCGAAGCCTCCGCCTCCATCCGGCTCTTGTTCAACAAAACCGAAGCAAGGAAGCCACCCTTATTACTGGCTGAAGTTCGATCCTCGCCCTCGGCAAGAGAATATTGATCACCCTGCGAAACATAACTCCCCTCACGACCTAAAAACATATTCTCTGCCACGCTCAAATCATCCACCAAATTCAGCTCTTGGTGAATCATTGCAACCCCAGCTCGCATCGCATCCTGCACTCCCCGAAACTCACACTCCGCTCCATCAACGCAAACCGAACCACTTGATGCTCGTTCCACCCCCGCCAAGATCTTCATCAAGGTCGATTTCCCCGCCCCGTTCTCCCCAATAACGCCATGAACCTCACCTGGAGCAAAATTCAAAGACACTCCCCCAAGTGCCCGTACCCCCGGATACTCCTTCACCACTTCCCGTACTTCAATGTGCGGCATCCCCGCTATTATCCCCTAACTGAAATCGAATTCGGGTAGCCGGGTTTATAACCCGTGACTTTGCGACGATCAAAACCACTTGGAAAGCTGTAATCGAGTCGCTTACTTCCTACATCACACTTCAATCATAACCAGCCGGATGCTTAACCATCCAATCCCACGCGTGCCGAACACAAACTTCAACATCATCAAACTCCGGCGACCAACCCAACACTTCTCTTGCCTTACTTGAATCCGCCACGAGCCGCGCCGGATCACCTTCCCTCCGGTCGCCATAAGAAACCGGAAAATCAATCTCCGTCACATTCCGCACCGCATCCAAAACCTGCCGAACACTAAACCCGTTCCCACTCCCTAAATTGAACTGATCCGATCCACCACCATTCTCCAAATACCGCACCGCGCGCAAATGAGCATCTGCCAAATCACACACATGAACATAGTCACGAATACAAGTGCCATCGTGCGTGTCGTAATCCGTCCCAAAGACCGTAATCTCCGGTGCTTTACCCGCCGCCGCCAGCAAAATCCGAGGAATCAAATGTGTTTCAGGTCGATGATCTTCCCCTAATTCTCCCTCTGGGTCACTTCCGCAAGCATTGAAGTACCGCAAACAAACGCTTCTCAGCCCATATGCCCGGTCATAACTTGCAAGCATTCGCTCCACCGTCAACTTGGTATCGCCATAAGGATTCGTCGGATTCTTCGGATGGGTTTCCGGTATCGGAACCTCCACCGGCTCACCATAAACCGCCGCCGTTGAACTAAAAACAAATTGATTCACTCCCCGCTTCCGACAAACTTCCAACAAATTAGAAACCGCCGTCACATTGTTTTCCCAAAACTTCGCCGGCTCTTTCACGCTCTCCCCAACCTCAATATAAGCCGCAAAGTGCATTACCAAGTGAATATCGTATTTCTCAAAAACTCGTTCAATATCCGCCGGATTACGCAAATCCCCTTGTTCAAACCGCGAATCGCAAACTGCCGGTGCATTCCCCCTTTCCAAGTTATCAAAAATAACGTGCTCAACGCCTTCCTTTCGTAATCGTTTCGCCATATGCGAACCGATATAGCCCGCCCCACCACAAACCAAAATCATCCTTATAATTTTAGGCGATTCTCTGCCATACATGCAGTCTAATTAAGATTAGTTTTCGAGCGCCAACCCCGCACAGGCGAGGATCCAGGCAGGTTTTCACGCAAAATCGCTCCGCACAGTCAAGATGAACTACGAAGTAGGCAATTCGTTAATTTGCCGCCGCAACCACACCCGCGAGCCATCCGAACCCCAATAATTCTCATTAATCCCGCACACCTCAAACCCCAAACTCTTGTAAACATCAACCGTATAGCCCGGACTCCCCGTATAGAGCCAAATCCAAGTCTGATCGGCCGCCCGCGCTCGTTTAACCGCCCAATCCATCAACAAACGGCTAAATCCTCGACCCCGATAATCTTCATGCACCGCCAAATCAATTACCTGCGCCGGATCTAAATCACGAACTCCTGGCACCGGGTCAAGATACAAGCCGATCATCCCTACAACCGTATCGCCATCCCGAATCACGCCATAATTCGTGCCCTTCGTCACTTCAATCGCAATCAGCTTTTCGACTGCCTCCCGGTCATCCAAGCCGGTCGATTCGTGAAACAGATCGATAAACTCTGCTAAATCCCCTTCAAATTGTTCAACGACCATCTCAAATCTCCCACTATTTGCTGCCCGATGTCCGAACGACTCCGCCCAAAACTTTACTCATGTCGCCGGTTCCATAGTCAAAATCTTTGTGCTCCCACGCCACCCATAAATCATTCGTTTCGTCCGGTTCCAAGTTCGTCCAGAACCATGCAGATTTATCACCTTCAATTTTATGTGGTTTCGCCTTCGTTGCATAGCGTGTTCCCTTCGGTAGACCACTCGCATCCAGTTCCAGCCGAATCTTCCCAATCGGTCCGTGCCAACTCTTGGCCGTATGAACAATGTATTCAAAAAAGTGCCGAGGCATCGTATCTCCACCCGGCTGACTCACATAAACGTTCTTCACTGATCTCACCTGACCAGCTTCAAAATCAATGCGCTTAACCCACCAAATCGAATAACCAAAATCAGGATCGCTCGCAGCGTCATCAACTTTCTGAACAAGCACCGGAGTTGGCTTCCCATCTACCCAGCTCTTAAAACTCTTAAACCACGTCTTCTGTTTGGCATCAAGATAAGCGTCGTACCCTTCTTCCGGGAATCCCATAATCGCCGTCTCTTTCTTACCACTCGAATTCTTAAAAGAATATGTGACCGTTACCTCACAACTCGGAATCTTCACTTTGATATCCGCACTCATCATCTCTACTGGCGACGAATCGTTCATCGGTTTGGGATTCCCACTCCGCGCCGAAAAGCTTGTGTCGTTAACCAGCAATGCTGCTGCAAGTAAACTCGTCATACGTTCTATTGTACGTTTATCACCCAACTGTCGTGTTACAGATTAAGGCTGTGTCTTCAATACGACCTCGCCACCTTGACTTGCCCATCCATCCAAAACCTCCGCTGGTGTATCTTTCTCCGGCCAACGCACGGTCAAATCATACGTTCCGTACGCCTCCACATCTTCCCAAAACCACATCACAGTGTTCCCTTTTCGCTTATGAGGTTTCCACGGAACATTAAAAAACGAATCCTTAGGAAGTCCATCCACGTTCACTTCCATCCGCAAACGATCAATGTTCCCTTTCCAGTTCTGAGCCGTATTCACGATGTACATAAAGTAAGCCCCAGGAGTCTGATAGCCTGGCTGAGTCTCATAGATATTCCTGACCCGCACAGTTTGCCCGGCTTTAAAGTGAACCTGCTTCGTCCACCAATTCCTGGTGTAGCCACCACTAACTGAATCCGAAAAATCCGCTAACTTCACAACCTTGGCATTCACCGGTTTCCCATCCACCCAAGTCTGAAAACTCTTAAACCAGCTATGCCCCCTAAGTCCATCAGGATCAACTGCTTCTTCCGGAAACCCCATCGGCACATCGAGCGCTTTATTCGATGTGTTCTTAAACACATAATTGACTTCCACAATACAACTCGGCAACTTAATCCGAATATCCGCACTCACCATCTTCACCGGACTCTCCCGCTCCAAAATCCCCGCTGCACCACCCATTCCTTTAAAGGCCGTATCATTCAGCATCCACGCGCAAGCAACAGCACTCAACATAGCCATTAGGACGATTCAATCCAATTGGGGTTGTCGCAAATGTCACAACTCAGAAATACTCTTACCAAACCTTAGCTGAAATGTCTTTTAACCCTCACCCCATTACCAAAACGCTCCACGGAGTGACAGTTGAACCCCTCACCCTCGATCACTTCAACGCTTATTACGAAGCCCTCATGCTTGACCCGCAAACGATGGATCTCTACAGTTTCCCTCCTAAATCACTCTCCCCCGAACACATCCGAGAATTCATCACCGAACGAATCGCCGCCCCCAACATCACCCAGGTCTTCACCGCCAGCGGAAAAGTTCTCGGCGCATCAAGCTATTACGACATCAGCCATGTCAACCATAATCTCGAAATCGGTTACACCTGGATGGCTGCCCCCTACCGAGGCACAAATCTCAACCCCATAGTCAAACTTGTCATGATTCAATCCGCGTTCGAAGATTTTAATTCCGAACGTGTTAAGTTCGTCACGAGCAGCAAAAATCTCCGGTCCCAAAAAGCCATGACCAACATCGGACTCGTCCGCGAAGGCACCCTCCGCCGCGACCGCCTCATTGCCGATGGCACCTACCGCGACACCGTTGTTTTCAGTGTCATCAAACCCGAATGGCCGGAGTTCAAAACCAACCTCGAATCAGTCATTGAGGCCAAACCGGACTGGTCACTTTCTCAATAGCGTTAAAACGAAAGGACTTAGGGTCGGTCAAGGCCCTGTTCAAACACCAAACACGGTATCATTTCCCCGGCTCAATTGAACCTGAGCCAAATTCTCACGGAACACCGTGCCTCCTGGGTCGCAACAAAAACTGCGAAATAGGGCGGAACGAGGCGGTCTCCGGCGGCTAAAACCCACAAAGGAAAACAAAATATGCCCGAACTCAGTATGAAAGACCTGCTCGAAGCAGGCGTCCACTTTGGTCACCAAACACGACGTTGGAACCCCAAGATGAAGCGCTATATCTATGGCGCGCGCAACGGAATCTACATCGTTGATCTTCACCAAACAATCAAGTTGTTCCAAGATGCTCTTGACTTCGTTCAAGACATCGTAAAAGATGGTGGCTCCGTCCTATTCGTTGGTACCAAAAAGCAAGCTCAAGCTGCTATCAAAGAAGCCGCTTCCAAGTCAGGTCAGTACTACGTCACCGACAGATGGCTCGGTGGAATGCTCACCAACTGGGAAACCATCAGCCAGCGAATCGTTCGACTCAAGGAACTTGATCGAATGGAAGCTGAAGGCTATCTCGCCCGACTTCCCAAGAAAGAAGCTCTCAAGCGAATGGAAGAACGAGACAAATTGTCCCGCTACTTCGAAGGTATCCGAGACATGACCGAAATGCCAAAGTGCATTTTCATCGTTGACCTTAACAAAGAGTCAATCGCAGTTCTCGAAGCCCGCAAGCTCCACATCCCCATCGTTGCAATCGTTGATACCAACTGCAACCCAGATGATGCAGATATGGTCATCCCGGGTAACGACGATGCTATCCGATCAATCCGACTCGTCACAAGCAAATTCTGCGAAGCAATTCTTGAAGTCAAGCCAATTGATAAGGGCGACGACGAAGCAATTGCAGAAGGAACCGCTGACGAAGCTGATGTAGATGCAGATGGCGATACACCAGTTCAATTCGGTGAAGTTGAGCAAGAATTCCTTCGATCATTCGAGGAATCAACCAAAGCAAAAGCTGCCGAACCAAAGGCTGAAGCGCCGAAAGACGCAGAAGTAAGCGAAACCGTTGTCGAAGACGTCAAAGAAGAGGCCTCAACCGAAGCACCTGCCGGAGCTGAAGCCACAACAGAGGAAAAAAACTAATGGCTATCACCGCACAAGATGTCAAAAAGCTGCGCGAATTAACTGACGCGCCCATGATGGACTGTAAAAAAGCTCTTGAAGAGGCGGACGGTGATATCGATAAAGCAAAAGACATCCTTCGAGAAAAAGGTGCTGCTGCCAGCCAAAAGAAAGCTGGTCGCGCTACTAAAGAAGGAATCGCCAAAGTCGTCATCTCCGAAGACGGAAAGACTGGTGCTGGAATCATCGTCGAATGCGAAACTGACTTCGTCAGCCGCAACGATGACTTCAAAAACATGGTCGACAAACTCGTCAAAGGAATGCTCGCTGATGGTTCAGCTGGACTTGATGTCGTCGTCGAAGGTCTAACTGTTGAACAGCACCTCGCTGAAGCAGTTGGCAAAATTCGCGAAAATATTCAAATCCGCAAGGCAGAAATTTTCCACGCCGGAGAAGGTCTACTCGCTGCTTACAACCACCACGATGGCAAATGGGCCAGCGTTGTCACCTACAATGGTGGCTCCGCCGAAGCTGCTCAACAAGTCGCTGTCAACGTAGTTGCATTCAAGCCGAGCTACTTGCAAAAAACCGACATTCCAAAAGAAATCATCGATGCTGAATTTGATGTTCAAAAGCGACGAGCTCTGGAAGAAGGCAAACCGGAAAACATTGCCGAAAACATCGCCAACGGTCGAATCAACAAGGAGTACTACCAAGAAAATGTCCTCCTCGAACAATTGATCTACCTT
>JAPUDU010000280.1 GCA_027492935.1 Fimbriimonadaceae bacterium | reverse complement strand
GAATCTCCTGCTCGCCTTAAACATGGCAAGCACTCTCTTTCGCCTCACCCCAACAGAGAGTCTTCTCGGAGACACTATCATTGCCGCCCGCGCCTTAGGATTGCAATATCAAATCGGCACTTTGGAAGTCGGCAAACAAGCCGACCTTTCTCTGTGGGCCGTTGACCACCCCAACCAACTCGTCGCCCGAATTCAATCGCCCCCTCTCATCAAATCTTGGTTTGCCGGACAACAGTTGTCAGTCGAAAACCGAATTTAACTTTCAAGTGCCTTTTTCAGAAGCTCACGCGGATCGACTGGACGATTCTCCATCGCACTCACAATTGCCGCCTCTGCAATTGCGACTGCCTTCATCCCTTCCTCACCTGTGATCGGCATCGGAGATCCTGTCCGAACAGCAGAAACCACTGCTGATAAGTGCAAGAAGTAGGGGTCATCTGCTCCATCCATCTGCGAGGCAATCGCCAACTGAGAATCAGTACTCACCCGTACCGAAGGCGCGGAACGGGAATCATATTCCACAATTCCTTCCGAGCCCGAAACTTCAAGCGTCGATCTGAACCCCGCCGGATCCATCCAAGTAGCCTCACTATGCCCAACGACTCCCGACTCAAAAGTCAGCGTTGTCAAAGCATAATCACCTTCAAATTTTGCTCCCGAAACCGTTTTGCCAAGCCGAACTGATTTCGCAAAAACCTGTTTAACTTCCCCAAATGTCCAACGCATCCAATCATAATCATGGATCGCCAAATCAAGCATAACTCCGCCGCTTTGCTCCGGGTCGCGGAACCAACCTTCGCTTCCCAACGGCGCCTTACCTCCTCGCCGCATCCGGCAACTTGCCGGATTTCCAATCGAGCCCTCAAGCACTAAATTATGAACCCGTCGATGCTCAGGGAAAAATCGAACAACATGGCCCACCCCCAGCTGAACCCCCTTCGCTTTTGCCGCTTCAATCAT
Source organism: Fimbriimonadaceae bacterium (assembly GCA_027492935.1). Lineage (GTDB taxonomy): Bacteria > Armatimonadota > Fimbriimonadia > Fimbriimonadales > Fimbriimonadaceae > UphvI-Ar2. The sequence continues at coordinate 5,305 of JAPUDU010000280.1, read as the reverse complement.
GGTTTGGCACTCAGCTAATCGCCGCGCCATTGGCTTTTCAACCAGCGTCGCAACCCCCGCTTCAATTGCCTGAAGAACAGCATCAACGTGCAACGGAGTCGGCAAACAAATATCAACCAAATCAACCTGGCTCAGCAAATCATCGTAACTCGTTGCCTTGGTCGCTTCATGCTGCTTACTAAATGCCCCCAATTTATCTGCATCACGATCCCAGGCAAACAACTCAACCCCATGAATATTCTTGTAATGCCGAGCATGGACATTTCCCATACCCCCAGTGCCAATCACGCCAACTTTCATCACCTTCTATCCTATCTCATCCGTTCAGGTAATCGCTTGCGGAGTTTGTTTCGTTGCAAACTTTGCGCTCGCTAACCAAACCCCCACTAAAAGCACCACAACCCCTAAAATCTGGAATAAATTCAACGCCTCACCTTGAAATCCCCATGCTCCTATCGCCGCAACCACCGGCACAAAATAAGCCACCATCGAAGCCTTTGGCGCACCGACATCTCGAACCCCAACATAGTACGCCGTAAAAGCACCAAACCCTGCGATCAATGCTAAGTAAGCAAGCCCACTCCAACCTATCCATCCAACCTGAGAATAGTCAAAAGCCAAGGTCTCTTTGATCGCGTACGGAACCAAAATGAACGCCGCACCAGGAAAAGTGGCGACATAAACCCCAACCGCTGGTCGATCAGTTAGCAACGGTTTCATCATCACCACACTTGTCGCCCAAACCAGCGCAGATGCCAACATAAACGCAAGACCAAGTACCGTCCAGTGTTTCTCCCCTGTCCCCATCAAAATAACCGCCGCAACGCCCGCATAAGCCAACGCCCCGCCAACAAACAGTTGCCAACGCCCTCGGTCATGCCCCTTAACAACCGAAAAAATGCTCACCCAAATCGGTGCCGTTGCCAAACACACTGCCCCCTGAGATGCCCCAACACGAGCCATCCCTTCCAAAAACAAAACCATATACAAACCAGAACTCATAAAGCCGGTAATCCAAAACTTGAACAGTTCACCTTTGGGAGGCTTGTAATTGAGTTTCAGTGCCCAAGCATAAACCCACATCACAATTCCCTGGAATACATAGCGTAAAAGCATTACCTGCTGAACGTGTAGCTCCATGTAGGTGTACTTCAAAACGACAAAGTTCATCCCCCAAGTAATAACCACAAAGAGTAGGGCAGGATGAGGAAGCCATTTAGGCCAACGGGACATTAAAAACAGTCTAGCCGAGTTCAATTTAGTCGTAAGGACTAGGACGCTCTTGGTCTTTCTCGGCTTGTGGCGCACACTATTGCGTCTAACGCCAAATGGCTGTGATCTCCCAGAACCTGATCACCACAATTGGGCGCACTTACCTTAAGGGCCAGTTGTGGATGACTCAAAACGGGATCGACCACCCGGAAACGGTCGATGTTGCGCTTGCTGCTGAAACGTATCGTTATTTTTGGCGACCAGCAGAAGTTAAGACATTGCTGTTTATTCCTCGTGATATCCCCACCGAGCCGGAAGAACTGGGATTAAAGGTTCGATCATCATGGGTCAAAATTGGCGACCAACAATCCCCTAACAGCTTCATCCGGACACCCTATTGCCTTGGTGCTGGCGAACCAGAACTTGTCAACAATTTCCCGAACCCAAAAGAAGAACATAACTCCCCGGTTTGGCACGCCCTTGCCGACCTCGTCCAACGCGACTACTCTGCAAATCAAGAATTCATGCTAAGGCTTGAACAAAAAGCTCGAATCCTTAACGAACTTTATCGCCTTGGCATTTGGATCACCCACCCAAGTCTTCATGCCGGACAAAACAGCCGGACAATTCTCACCGAATGGTGGCGCGGCCCTGGCCAAGAAATAATCACCGAATCAGGTAACCCCCTCATCATCGCATACGGACGTGGCCTGTACGATGACCTCATTGCATGCGATATCCCTTTCGCCGATTATCTTTACCACCCTCAAGGCTTACAATCCGACGAGCACTTTGCTCATCAAAAACAAACAGTTGAAAGAGTTCTGAAATTTTCTACTTAGAACGGCTAAAATCCCCTCAATTCAATGATTACTGGATTGATCTGCGGACTGGCTATGCAAACTTCAACTCAATGGACGCCTAATCAAGCGAACACTTGGCAATCACAACAACCGTGGGTCGTTGGTTGCAATTTCCTACCCAGCACTGCCATCAACCAACTTGAAATGTGGCAAGCCGACACATTCGACCCCGAAACGATCGACCGAGAATTAGGCTATGCCGAATCAATCGGCATGAACGCTGTCCGGGTCTACCTCCACGATCTCGCCTACGAGCAAGACCCTAAAGGTTTCAAAGGGCGCATGGATCAATTCCTCAAAATCGCTGAAAAGCACAAAATTCGTGCCCTCTTCACCATCTTCGACGACTGCTGGAATCCCGATCCTAAAGCCGGAAAACAACCCGAGCCAAAACCGGGTGTTCATAACTCCGGCTGGGTTCAATCCCCCGGCATAGATCAACGAGATTGGCCAAGCGATCTCAATCGCTTAGAAGTTTATGTAAAAGATGTTCTCACCACTTTCAAAGCCGATAAGCGCGTCTACGCCTGGGATCTTTACAACGAACCCGGCAACACAGGGCACAATGAAAAATCAATGCCTCTCCTCAAAAAGGTCTTTGAATGGGGCTGGTCAGTACGCCCAAGTCAACCCATGACTGTCGGCGTCTGGTACGACAACCAAGTGCTGAATAACTTCCAAACCGCCAATAGCGATGTCATTTCGTTCCACAACTACGCCGACGCTCAAAGCCTCAAATCTCAGATTCACGATTTGAAAAAATTTGGTCGACCAATAATTAACACCGAATGGATGGCGCGATCTAACAATTCCCTTGTTACAACAAACCTCCCCATTTTCCACGAAGAAAAAGTCGCCTGCATCAACTGGGGGTTAGTAACCGGCAAATCCAACACCATCTTCCCTTGGGGATCAAAAGAAGGCTCGCCCGAACCCAAACCCTGGTTCCACGATCTCTTCCGCAAAGACGGAACCCCTTACGATAGTTCCGAAACCGATCTCTTCAAAAAACTCACCGGACGAGGCAAATAGTTCGGCTGGTACCCTGGTTCCTATGGGAACAATATTGATCGGCATACTCACCGGGCTTGTAGCCGGTGTCTTAAGCGGGCTATTTGGAATTGGCGGCGGCATTGTTATCGTCCCCGCCCTCATTCTCGCGCTCGGATTCTCCCAACACAAAGCCCAAGGCACATCGCTCGCCGCCCTTCTGCTACCTGTGGGAGCACTAGGAGCTTACAAGTATTACCAAGACAAGAACGTCGACATCAACGCTGCGCTCGCCATATCTGTCGGCCTTTTTGCTGGTGCCCTCGCCGGAGCAAACATTGCATCAAATCTGGATCCCATCACAATGCGGAAAATTTTTTCCGTATTCTTGATCGCTATGGCGATCTACCTTTGGTTCAAAAAATAACCTCAACAAAACTCAGATGTAATCGAATACGTCAATAGATAAACATGCTCGCCGCTCTCGTTGCCTCCGCCACCTTAGCCCCCAGCATCATTTTAACCAACGGCCAGCAAGTTTCTCTCACCGTCAAAAAAGCAACCGTAGTTGTCTTCCTTTCCCACGACTGCCCCATCGCCAACGACTCCCAGCCCGACCTCCAAAAAATCTACTCAAAGTACAGATCAAAGGATATTAATTTCGTCGGCGTATACATCGACCCTCGCTTAACCAGCGCTCAAGTCCAAAAGCACAAAGCCGACTTTAAGTTCACATACTCTCAATCAATCGATAAAACCCACTCTCTCGTCAACTACCTCGGCGCAAAAATCACCCCCGAGGCATTTGTTATCGATTCAAAAGGCAAAACCAAATACCGAGGCAGAATCAACAACATGTACAGCGACCTTGGTGCGCGCCGCAAAACCATCACTTCCCATGACCTCGATAAAGCAATCGAATCTGTCCTGAATGGAAAGAAAGTGAACCCAGCAAAGACCACACCATACGGCTGCGTTATCCCCGAACTCGCCGATTTTGAAGAATAAATCCTACTGTCCTAAAACCAGCTTACTACTCTCGGGGTATATTCTCCGAACTCCCGGGCGCTTAGCTCAGTTGGTAGAGCGCTTCGCTTACACCGAAGATGTCGGGGGTTCGAGCCCCTCAGCGCCCACCACTTTGTTCTCTCTAATTATCACTCTCCCACTGTTTCCACTCCTTCATCGACCCCTTACCAACCCAGGTCGTCTCAATCCCCTCCGCAATTAGCAACTCCGAAAGTTGCCCCACATGCCCCTGAAGGTGCCGCAGATTCATCAACACATTTGACAGCTTCCTCATACTCGCGTACCCTTGAAATCCACTGTCCCGCTCAAAGTCCATGTTATCAATGGAGTCATCAACCATCCCGTCTACAAACCGAACATAAGCCAAACCTTCTGCTCTACTGAACGGCTCTGCGTTCTCAGCAAGTTCATAAGGTTCAACATACGCCGGTTCCAGCCACATCTCTTCATGCTTTCCAACCGGCCGATCCGGCCAAGGCAAGTAATCAGTCTCACTTTGCCCAAATCCATACTGAGTAAAAAACGCCGCGTGAAAGGCAATCCTCCACACTTCCCTCTGAGCCTGCCCACTTAACCATAATTCATCAGAGCACAACTCCACGCACTCCAAAAGCATCGCTAAACCCGCATGGAACTGCTCTTTCAAAGCCGCACGAATATCCATGAAGCAATGTTACCGTTCAGCTTTTACGCAACAACAAAACTAACCAATCAACTGCCCGCCCCTCGCTCCAAGTTGCGTCGAACACATCCCATACTTGCCCTCACATCAGCGTGGCGCTCCCACAAGGGCGCGATTCCATCACTATAATTAAGCTTGCCATATCCAAAAATATTCTAACGGTACAACTCCGTAGTTCTATCGAGCGTTCGAATCTCTCTTGACCAAAATTCCAATCACTTGGTATTCAGGTTCCGCTGCACCAAACGAAACACTCTTTCCATCCCGCTCAGCATCAGCTCTACGAACCGGAACGCCGTTCATTGTCTTAACTTTAACCCCAACCATCATGTTCGTATGCGTCACCGTAAAGTGGTCATAGTTAGAAACTTCCTCTACATACGCGACATGACCATAAGGATTAGCTCCCCACGCATCCAAAACCATGATTGATCCAACCACCGGTTCTTCAACAAGCTTGGCATTAGTAACCATATCGCCCCACCTTCTGGCATCACGTCGATACTGTTGACTAAATTTCAGATTCCAG
>JAPUDU010000279.1:38274-41406 GCA_027492935.1 Fimbriimonadaceae bacterium | reverse complement strand
CGACCGTCAACAACTTATAGCTCTTTTAACTGATTTTAAAGACACAATTACTGAACTAACAAGTGCAGTAGAAAAACTTAATCGGAACTAATTATGGACAGCTTTCTAAAGAAACTCGGACTTGATCAACAATCTCTTCGTCTTGCTTACCTGCTCGGTCGTGACCAGGGCCGCAAATTCGTCCGCGGAGCACTGATCTTTCCTGGCATCCGTGTTACCGACCTTCAAACTCAAGCCATCAAGAATGGCGATAACCCCCAAGAACTCATCGCCAAGCGCGACGCCATGCTAGAAGGCATGCTCGATTTCATCGAAGAGTTCATCAACCTCGATGAAGATTAATGGCCAAAAAGAACACCGATTCCGTGCGCCAGCAAATCTGTAATCTTCTGGCGCAAGGGCAATCCCTAAAAGATATCTGCATTGCCCAATCCATGCCGAGCGTTGCCACTGTTTACAACTGGCTAATGCCCGGCCACCCCGCTTTCAACCCTGAGTTTCTCGACCAGTACCGGGTCGCCCGTATGTGGCAAACCGAGGCATACATGGAGAAGATCATCGAAATCTCGAAAGATCAATCAATGCCCGCAGAAGAGAAAAAACTCCAAATTGATGCACTCAAAATTGCTGCCTCCAAACTCGAAGGAAGAAAGTACAACGATGACAAGCCACGTCAAATAACGGTCAAGGTCGTGTACAAATCTCAATCAACTTCCGCTCCTTAGAGCTAGTGGTGGAGCTCCCCGAGCTTCACCTCGGACAGAAAACCGTCCTCAACCAAGCCAACCGCCTCAACGCTCTCGCATGTGGTCGGCGATGGGGCAAAACCCTTCTTGGCATTGATATCGCCATCCGAGCCATGCTCGACGGCTACCCTGTCGCCTGGGCTGCCCCGCACTACAAATTCCTCGCCGAACCCTTCCGCACAATCGACAAGACTCTCGGCCTCGTCGTCCAAAAGCGATCACAAGATGACTTTCGACTCGAACTTGCCACCGGAGGCACGCTCGACTGCTGGACACTAAACGACACCAACCTCGGTCGCGGACGCAAATACAAGCTTTGGATCATCGACGAAGCCGCCCTCTCCCCTAACCTCGAAAAAGCGTTCGCCGAAAGTATCCGTCCCACCCTCATCGACCTTGCCGGCTCCGCGTGGTTCCTCAGCACACCTCAAGGCCGCGGCTACTTCTGGGAATGTTTTCGCCGTGGTCAAGACCCCCAAGAACAAGATTGGCAGTCATGGCAAATGCCCACAAGTTCAAACCCATTCATGCCTCTCCAAGAAATCGAAGCCGCCAGGTCATCAATGACCGAAAGGCAATTCGCTCAAGAATTCCTTGCCGAATTCGGGCTAGATGAAGACTCCGTATTCCGCAATGTCGAATCATCCATCGGATCTTTCCCTCAATCACAACCCGATAAAAATCAAACTTACATCGCTGGTGTCGATCTCGCAAGAGTAGAGGATTACACTGTAATTTCTATACTAAACAGTCAAGGAGAGCAAGTTTATTTCGATCGTTTCCGCCGTGTCTCGTGGGAACGAACGATCAGCCGCATCGCCCAGGCCTTTCTCAAATTCAACGCTCCCGCCGTCGTCGATGCCAGCGGGATAGGAGATCCAATCACCGAGCAACTCCAATCGACTGGACTAACCATAATCCCATTCAAATTCACAAGCCAAAGCAAAGAACCACTCATCCAATCGCTTGCCTTCAAACTCGAACAAAATCAGCTCAAACTTCTCCCCGAACCGACCCAGACCAACGAACTCATCGCCTACCGGGCAACCAGATCAAAATTCGGCACCATGCAATACTCCGCCCCTCCCGGCCAACACGATGATTGCGTCATCGCCCTCGCCCTTGCCGCCTCTCGAATCGGTACTTTGCCTTTCGGAGTGTTCTAGGTAACAAACTTCAGTCTCGCCATCGATATATATAATTAACCATGAATATCTTTAAATCAATCGCTAAAAAATCATTAACTTTTCCCTCCACAACAACATTTCTCTGGTCGCCTCTTTCTCCCCAAATCCGAGAGCAAGATGCAACTCAAAACAGTGCCGTGATGGCCTGCGTTTTCTGGGCAATGCGCAACGTCGGTCAAGCGACCTTCCAAGTAAATCAAGAAGACCACCCGCTCACTCAGCTTCTAGCCAAACCACAATCCCAGATAGCGCCCTCAGAACGAATCAATCTTTCCGGACGCGAATTCCTGAGTGCCCTTACCTATTCACGGATTCTCGATGGCAACGCTTACGCCCTCAAAATTCGTAATTCCGAAGGCCAGTTCATCGGTCTTGATTGGATTCCTCACACTTGTATAAAAACCATTCCCAACAAAAACCGACCCAATCTCGTCGAACACTACGAAGTCACAACACCACAAGGAATCAAAAAACTATCTCGCGAAGACATCTTCCACGACCGCGACGGCCTCGACCCTTCTCACCCAACCCAAGGCATCTCGCGACTCAAAAGCATCATGCGACAAATCCAAACCGATAATCAGATTGCCGCCTTCAGCCTATCCTTGCTGCAAAACCCTGTACCAAGCCTTATCGTAAGCGCAAAAACGGAAGGCACCAAGCTCACCCAAGCCGACGCCGACCACGTCGCCGCCAAAATGAAAGAAGCAACCTCCCGAGAAAATGCCGGTGGCATCGTCGTCCCAACTTTTCCCGCTGAAATCACCCCGATAGGTTTCAAACCCGATGACCTCGCCATCGCCGAACTTAACCGACTCCCTGAACAGCGAATCACCGCCGTCCTCGGCATTCCGGCCATCGTTGTCGGGCTCGGCGCTGGGCTAGAACGATCAACTTACTCAAACATGAAAGAAGCCCGCGAAGCCGCAATGCAAGATTTTCTCATCCCCCTCTGGCAAGACCTCGCCCAAACATTCACCGATCAACTCCTCCCCGAATTCGGAGAAACTCACAACCTAACCGTGACGTTTGCAATATCAACCCTCGAACAAAAATAAACCCCTTAATATTGCTAGCATTCTCACGCTCAAACTTTTCAAGTTTTGTTAAGAATATTGAAAACCGAGTTATGCCTCTTAATAAGGATAGCCATTTAACCAGAACTTAACACCTGAATTGTAACTTTCGGTTGCCCACCT
>JAPUDU010000279.1:0-38243 GCA_027492935.1 Fimbriimonadaceae bacterium | reverse complement strand
CCCAAAACCACTTACCTGCTATGTGCACTGCTCGCCCTTAATTGCCGACACCAATAAAAGTATTTACTCTCCAGAAAGCAAACGGCCCCGGTTAAATCCCCGGGGCACAATTTTTTATTAAGAACCACAATGAACTGCAAGTCAAACCGGCTGCTCAGTTACCTCATCAAATCTTCAATTTCTTCACCATAAAACTCTGCCGCTTTCTTAACCATCCGACTAAACCGAACCCGTAAAGTGCCACTCGAAACCCCCAAGCTCTCCGCAATCAACTCCCACTCAAAACCGTCCACCCGCGCCCGAGCCATCAACATCAATTCCGGGAACTCTTCCTCAATCTCTTCTAACACTAATTTGTCAAGCGGGTTTGACAAATCTCTTGATGACATCTCGTCCAGCTCAGAAGTCTGAATACGTGCCTTCCGAGCCCGAAAATCAAGCACTGCATTACGAGCCAAAAACCACAGCCCTTCCTTGTAATGAACCTTCCCATTGCCAACCCGCTCCCAAGCCATCATCACAGAATCCTGCTCCAAATCCTTGATGTCCTCGCCTCGAATCCCAAGCCGATAGCACCAAGTGCGAGTCGCCCGCCGAACATACTCCTCCATGTCCGAACTCCAACGTAAACACCCATCTAGTCCAACGAAATTTTGAGAATTACTCATGCAATTATAGTAGACTAAATTCTACTAATTGTCAAGTATTTTGTCAAATTTATGGTAAAATTCTTGACATGAACACGCAAGATATCCCCACCAGACTCAAAAACTGGCGGAAAACTCAATCCCTCACCCAACAAGAACTCGCCGACAAACTCCAAATCAAACGATCACGGCTCGCCAATTTCGAGAACGGCACCAGCACCCCCAACCGAGAGATCATCGCAAACCTTGAAAGCCTTGGCTTCCCTAAACAACAAGAAGTTGGCCCCCCGCTCATTCCCGCCTCCCAACTTCTCGTCCCTATCCCCTTCATCGGATATATTGCCGCTAGTAATCCTGTGGATTGGACAGACCCCTTCGAGAGTGAAACGTTTGAATTCGTACCCCCAGAAATGGGCGATGCGCGAGGTCGTTTTGCTTGCAAAATCTCATCCGATTCAATGTTCCCCCTTCTCGAACCTCACGACATCTGTGTCTTTCAACGCACCGAAGTCCCTAAAATCGGGCACGTAATTCTATTTCGTTCAAAAGAGAATCTCATCACCGTCAAACAACTCAAACATGACGGCACCACCTACATCCTAAACCCCATTAATTCGAGCTACAACGCATTCCCCGCCGAAGGAGACATGCTCGGCTACCTAGTCGGAATCATCCGCGAAAGAGGCACCCAACGAATCACTATTTTTGATTCAACTGGCATCCTTCCATAACCTCAGCTATTCCCCCGCAAAAATACTAGAAATTATTCACGTCCTCCCACCTCATAACAATTCCATGTATAGTTTCGTTTGGTCTTGAGCCGTTGTTCGGCTCGCCAAAAGGAAAGGAGCAAATGAATAAAACCTTAGCCGTAATGGCCCTTGCTGTCGTCTCGACTGCCGCTTTCGCGCAAGTCACCGTCTACTCAAACAATGCTGGCGGAGATATGTACAGCGATCCTGGAACAACAAATCCGGGCGCATCCCAACTCATCAACAGCTACTCCGGTGCAAACACCGAAGCATGGGCTTACACTGAAATGAAAGATAACGCTCAAATCGGTATTGACACCGCAAATCCTTGGAACGGCAACGGTTCAGCCCACATCAAAACTTTAGGTGGTGCAAGCGCAAACGGTAAAGCGACAATTGCTTACGGACGACTTGATGCTGGCTCACTCGGCTCATTCGACAGCCTTACAAACTGGGGAGCAGATATCTTCACCGCATCTTCCGATTTTGCTGGTCAAGCAATGGTTCTTCGTCTCGGCATCTCCAACGGTACCGAAAGCGGATTCCTCGTATTCGACACAACATGGCAACCGGGCAACAACCCGAGCCTCGCGTTCGCAACCTGGAACACCGTCAACTTCACAAGTGCGCCCGGAACTTTCTTTGTCCGCGGAACCGGTAGCCTCAGTTCAGCTGCCGCCCTTAACACCGCCAACGAAGTAAGTTTCGCTTCCGCCCAAAGCCTCCTTGCTGGCAAAGGATTCAATGTCTACAGTGCCAATGCAGGTTTTGGAACCTCGTCCGGTGCATTCGACGGTTATGTCGATAACTATGCACTCGGATTCAACGGTCAATCACAAACCTTTAACTTTGAAGCAGTTCCCGAACCAATGACGATGGGCATCCTCGCGGCTGGTGCCGCTCTCGCTGCTCGCCGACGCAAAAAGAAGTAAGTTAAACCAACTAAACTTCTCCAAAATAGCCCCTGGATTAATATCCAGGGGCTATTCAATTCCTAAGCCTTTAATCCAAAGGTGCCAAAATAACCGCCTAGCCCATGGAAACCACAACCTACCAAAAACCCGCATTCCATGTCGGCAATATCCCAATTGATAACCCCCTCGTCCTCGCCCCAATGGAGGATGTATCCAATCTGCAAAAGAATCGCCAATCCCGGCCTCATGTTCACCGAATTCGTGAGTGCCATGGCCATCCATCACAACGCCGTCAAGACTTACAAAAAAATGAAAGTCCATCCCGACGAGCGTCCCCTCGGTATCCAAATCTTCGGTGGCGACCCCGAAATCATGGCCGAAACCGCCAGAATCGCCGAAGGATTCGGTTGCGACATCCTCGACATCAACATGGGTTGCTGGGTTCCGAAAGTTGTCCGAACTGGTGCTGGCGCCGCCCTCCTCAAAGATCCCGAACTCGCCACACAAATTGTCAAAACAGTTGTCAACGCCGTTAAAATCCCCGTTACTGTCAAAGTCCGCGCCGGATACGACTACGGCCTTTTTGCCGCTCCTGATCTTGCAAAAAGATTCCAAGATGCTGGCGCGCAAATGCTTACCCTCCACGCCAGATTTGCCAAACAAGGATTCAACGGCGAAGCCGATTGGAAACTAATTGAACAACTCCGCGACGTACTCCAAATCCCCTTAGTCGGTAACGGCGATGTCAAAACCCCCGAGGACGCCCACCGCATGCTCTCCGAAACCGGATGTGATGGCGTAATGGTCGGCCGCGCCGCTATCTCAAATCCTTGGGCCCTCCAACGTATCCAAGCTGCCCTCACCAACCAACCAACCCCTTCCGAACCCACCCTTCAAGATCGAATCGAAACCGCCCTCGAACACGCCCGACTCATGATCGCTCACGAAGCCGAAGCCCCTGATTTCGCCACTGCTCTCACCCAAGATAATTACGCCGAACAAGAACTCCGCGGCCTCCGCGCCCTCCGCGGCCAACTCCCCATGTATATCAAAGGCGTTCCCGGAGCATCCGAGATCCGCGCTACTCTCTCCCGCGTCAGCACCTATCAAGAGCTCCAAACCATACTCAGCGACTTCCAATCGCAAACAAACTAAGCTAAAATCATTGCGTGGCTTCTCCAGGTATTAGCGTCGTTTGCAACACCTTCAATTCAGAACTCTATCTCGATCTAGTTCTCAAATCTGTACAACCCTTAGCTGACGAAATTATTGTTTGCGACATGCACTCAACTGACAAAACCCAGGAAATCGCCCAACAATCTGGCGCAAAGCTCATCCTCACCGACCCAATCGGCTATGTCGAGCCTGCCCGAAAGGCCGCTGTTGATCAAGCCCAAAACGACTGGATTCTGATCATCGATTCCGACGAAATTCTCGAGCCATCACTCGTCCCGATCCTCAAAGAAATCGCCGCCAAAAACCAAGAAAACACGATCTGGATTCCCAGTCGCAACTTCATGTTTGGCGGAATCGCCGAAGGCGCCGGCTTCGCCGCCGACCAAGACAAACATATTCGGTTTTTCCGAAAAGATGCCGTTGACCTCAAGCCCGAAATCCACGCCGGAATCATCGCCCGCCCCGAAGCAATCCACCTCAAACTCGATTCCAAAACCCACGGTGCCCTCACCCACTTCAACTACATATCTATAGAAGATTTCATTACTAAACTTAATAAATACACATCAATCGAAGTCAATGCCCGCAAAGAAGTCAGCCCCAAAAAGAAGGCTCGCATCCTCCGCCGAATGTTCACCGAATTCCGCCACCGTTACCTCCGACGCGGCGGCAAACAAGCCGGTTGGCGCGGATTCGCCCTCAGCCTCCTCATGGTCTGTTACGATATCGTCACCGAACTCAAAGTGATCGAACGCGCAGAAGGCCACAACCGCCAAAAAACCATCCAAGACTATCGCGCTTACGCTGAAAACATCCTCAAAAACTAAAGAACGTCGCGCCATCGCGGATCATCATCCGCAATCGGCTGGTTCATGTATTCATAATTCCCCGTCAATCCATCCCGAATCGCCGCCCGGTAAATCAACGAATCTTCCCTAAAAAATTTCTTAACCACCTTAAAAAATGCCGACCGCTTTAAGTATGCAGATACCTGATCAAACTCTTTACCCTTCAAGTGCAGTCGCGCCGAAAGCGCCCGATTCCGCGCAATCATGTACTTCTTCCATTTCCCAAACTTGCCCGTCGTCGGACTCTTCTCATGCGTGACAACCGCCGCCGGATTAATCCTAACCTTCCAACCCTTCTCCACAAACCGCAAACCCCAATCCACATCCTCCCAATAAAATCCAAACTCCGGTCGCAACAAACCCACCTCCATCACCGCCGAAACCCGAATCATCATCGCCCCCCCATCAATCCATTGGCGATCCAAACCGTCAATGGCCTGCAAGTCATTCTCGACCTCAGCCTTCCATTCTTTTCTTTTAAAACCCCCACCCCCATGGTGTACCGTCCTCATGTCTGGTTCCATTTGAATCGGTCCACACAGCCCAACCCCATCCTCCATTCCATGAATCAAATGCTCAATTGCACCTTGCTGAAAAGTAACATCATTCGTCACAAACAATAGCAAATCAAATCCATCCGCCCGTTCAATCGCTCGATTCACCACCTCCGCAAACGCCAAATTCTCCGCCGAAGAAAGCACAGTCACATCAGGAATTCCAAAATCTTTCTCCGCCTCCCCATCACTCCCATTAAAAAAAACTTCAGCCTCATCAACACCGCTAATACTCGCCAAACACCGAGATGCCATCTCGATCTCCCGATACGTCAACACACACGCTTTAATCCTCATTGCTGCCTCACCACTATCCTGTCCACCGCCGCCAGCACCTCCTCAACGCTCACATCCCCCACAAGCAACTCATGCCCTGTACCTGGCGGATAATATTCATCCGGCGACTCCGCCATAAAAATCCCCACAACTGGCGTGCCCGCTGCCCCCGCCAAGTGCATCAATCCCGTGTCGTTTGTCACCAAGATATCGAGGTTCGAAAGATGCTGGGCAATAACTGCAAAACTCAGATTTGTCCCCGCCCAATCCGTTGTTGCGACATCTTCTAATTTGTCCAACTCGTCCGGCCCTCCAAAGTTCCAAACTTCGAACTTCATCTTCGCCATCTCTTCCGCAGTTCGCCGAAACTTTGATAAGGGCCACTTCTTGTCACTGCGAGAAGCTCCTGTCATAAATCCAACCAACTGGCCGTCGGGCTTCACCTCAATGAGCCCAGCCAAAACGCTCTCGAAATCCGCCTGCCCACACCCCACCCCCACTTCCCCAAACATCCTCCGACACAAAACCAAAACCTGATGCTCCCCCCCCACGTTGTCGATACCCGCCTTAATCAAATCATCGTTCTTAAACCATCTCATACCCACAAGATTCTTCACCCGAGACAGCCGAGACGTCCTCACCATCTTGTTCTGCACGTAAGGGAACAACCCTAAATCAAACTGACCTCGAAAAAGCTTCCACCAAAGCCCCTCTCTATCCCAAAGCTCAATCCCCTCAACCGGCCAACTCCGTAACACTTCCAACCCTAACCCACTGCTCACCGCCACAATCTCCCGGCCCGGCAAACCATCCCGCAGCCACCGCAAAGTTGCCAGGTGATTTACACAATCCCCCAGCGTCGGCGGCAAAAAAATCACCACCTTCCGTATATTTGCTAAGACCACCTGACCCACGTTTCGCAGAATACTCGCCCCGCAAAGTAAAATCCTCGCCGTCAACGACGATGCTCTTCAGAAATCTTATCCTCAAATCGGCAAGTCTCCCTCCAGTTAAAAAGTTTGTCAAAAATTCCAAACTGTTTCGCCCCATCGTCAATCGTTTTATCGCCGGTGAAACCCTCGACGCTTCCATCACCACCGCCGAAAATCTTGTCGAGCAAGGCTACAACGTCAGCCTTGATCTCCTCGGAGAAAATGTCGCCACTGTCGAAGAAGCCAACACTTCCACCCAACACTACGTCGACCTCCTCAACAAGATTACTCAAAGTCCCCACCGAGACAAAATCAACATTTCGATTAAACTCACCGCGCTTGGACTTGACCAATCTCTAGAACTCGCCGAGGAAAACTACCAAAAACTCCTCGAAGCCGCCAAGCCCGCTAACATCTTTATCCGAGCCGATATGGAAGGCTCACCCTACACCCAAACCACCATCGATCTCGTTCGCCGAATGAGAATCGAATTCCCCAATACCGGCACCGTCCTCCAAAGCGCCCTCCATCGAACCGATGGCGACCTCGAAACACTTCTTGCCGATTACTGCCGCCTCCGTATTGTCAAAGGCGCATATCTCGAATCCCCCTCCATCGCTTACCCCGATAAAAAACAAGTCGACCAAAAATACATCGAGCAAGCTAAAAAGCTCATCGTTCGAGGCAACTACCCCGCCATCGCCAGCCACGACGAACAAATCATTTCAATCCTCAAAAAGTTTGTAAAAGATAAAAGCATCAACCCAACCTCATTAGAATGGCAGATGCTTCACGGAATCCGGCGCGACCTCCAAGCCCAGCTCAAAGATGAAGGCTACAACGTCCGCATCTATCTGCCCTTCGGGGAAGCTTGGTACCCCTACTTCACCCGACGCCTCGCCGAGCGTCCCGCAAATCTTCTCTTTATCCTAAAATCTCTCTTCCAAAAATAAAAAGCCCCCTCCCAAAAGGAAAGGGGCTGCGCCCTCGTGAAGAGTTCTAGGAAAAATCTTCCATCTTCGTCGTACCCGGAACTGCAACTGGTGCAACCGGAAGCGACATGTCCCAACTTAAATTGGTCGGAACCATACCCTTCGTGGCAAGCACTTGCTCCCGAGTAACTTCCTGACCCGTATAAGCCGCAAACCGGCCCATAAGCGCCGCAAGCGTTGATTCCGCAACTTGTCGACCTTCGTTCAACGGCGTTCCTGCCCGAACCGAAGCAATCAAATCGCGATGCTCAACCATGTATGGGTTTTCCTTTTCGCCATCCCATCGGTAAGCGTTGTCGCCCCAAATGCGGCCATTCCCATTGCTCTTACCTTTGGTTCCGTGAATGAATTCACTCACGTTGCCCTTGGTGCCATCTTGCTGGCGGCAATAGCTATGAAGCTTCAAATCATCGCCCATGTCGAACTCAACCGCAAAGTGGTCAAAAACCTGACCAAATACCGGATCAGTTCGAATTTCGCGTCCACCCAAACCGACGGCTGATTTCGGAGTCTTTCCGCTCGCCCAAAGGCAAACGTCAATATTGTGAATGTGCTGTTCGCAAATATGGTCACCGCTCAACCATGTGAAGTAAAGCCAGTTGCGCATTTGCCACTCAAGATCGCTCATTTCTGGAGTTCGATTAACGCTCCAAAGTCCGCCTTGATTCCAATAGCAGCGCATCGAAACAATGTCACCAATAGCGCAGTCATGAATTCGTTTCATAACTTAGCGGTAAGAATCTTCATGGCGTCGTTGAGTTCCTGCGACAATCGCCAAGCCCTTACTCTTAGCCAAATCTGAAGCATCAAAAACCTTGAGAATGCCTTCGCCATCAACCGCGACTGGCTTCTCCATAAAAACGTGCTTGCCTGCTTTAATCGCGGCTGTGAGGTGATCTGCCCGGAATGCCGGAGGAGTCGTCAAAATCACCATGTCGATGTCGCATTGCAAAACCTTTTCAAATGCGTCAAGACCAGTGAACATCTGATCTTTCGGCACCTTAAAATTCTTTTCGCGGTACTGCTTAATAACGTCCGCCCCTTGTTGAGTGCGATCCGCAAACGCATCGCCCAACGCAACAATTTCAACGCCTTCAGCGGAATCAATTACGTTGATCGCAGCATCACGACCCCGCCCACCACATCCAATCAAACCAACTTTCATAGTCTCTCTCGTCTGACCAAAAGCGAAGTTCGGCATCATTGCCGTAGCCCCAAGTGCCGCCGATCCCGCTAGGAAATCACGTCGAGATAAATCGCGCTTTGCCATGAAAAAACAGTTTAACCCTAAAGCACACCTCTAAGTCAAACCAATCCGAGCCTATCTCAAACAATTCAATCACGTAAAATAACCCCTGATGACTCCAACTCCAGAAGAACAAATCCAGCGCGACAAAGTCATCGCCCAAATCCTTAACGATATCCAAGCCAACCAAACCATATTTCTGCCCGATTTCGACCCCGAAATCTCCCGGCCCTCCGATGAATTCGCCCTCCTCAGCGTCGGAATCGAGCCCAACCCATACGGCGGCACAATTGACGCGTTCCGCTACCAATTCGAAGGCGAAGAGGATCTTCTCCACCTTATCATCGTCCGCACCGATGGCCAAGTACTAACACCATTCCAAGCCCAATCCGTCGTCGATTTCCTCTACCCCGGCGTCCCCCCCGCCCTCATGTGGTTCAAAGCCGGCACCCTATCCCACCACTTCTACCTCGGCCACGATGTTCTCATCGAATATCTACTCCCTTCAGATTAATTCCCCCAACGTCCTTCATTTCCTGACAATTCAAAACCTCGTCCTTTCCCGCAAAGGCTGTAATCCACTGCGGACAAAAGGAAATCTCTGTCACATCCACCCCATATCACCAAAAAACAGTCCAAAGGATTATCCTTTCCTAAACGAGCTCACCGTATCTCCTAAAACCTCACAACTCTCAAACAACCATCGCCCACAATAAAACCATGCGCATCCTCATCGTCGAAGACGACCTCGTCATCGCCTCCGAACTCGAACGAGCAGTCCGCAAAGCCGGGCACACAGCCGATGTTGCCCGCGATGGCAAAACCGCCCTCAACATGGTTGTAGAAAACTCTTACACTGCCATTGTCCTCGACATCATGATCCCCGCCCCTAACGGCATCGAAGTTTGCAAAGCAATCCGCGCTCAAGATGACCCAACCCCCATACTCATGCTCACCGCCAAAGATGCTATCGAAGACCGCGTAACTGGTCTCGATGCTGGCGCCGACGACTACCTCGTCAAACCGTTCGCTTTCCAAGAATTTATGGCCCGCATCCGCGCCATCACCCGACGAGACACCGAAAAGAAATCCCAAATCATCGAAGTCGCAGATCTCCTCATCGACCCCCAAACCCACAGCGCAACCAGAGCCGGTGAAGACCTTGGGCTCACCAAAAGAGAGTTCACGCTCCTAGAAGCTCTCGCCCGACGCACCGGACATGTCCTTACCCGCGAAGCAATCATCGAACGGATATGGAACAACATCGACACCCAACCCAACACCGTCAATTTCCACGTCTCATCCCTCCGAAAAAAGGTCGATCCACCCCATAAACCTGCCTTGATTCATACTGTCCATGGCGTTGGCTACGTCCTCCGTCCTCCCGACCAAGATTAAATGGCCACCAGTTTCCGAACCCGCCTCACCCTCTGGAATCTCGCAATTCTCACCTGCGCGATGCTCCTGCTCGGCGGTCTCATGGCCTTTGCCACCCAAAGACTCACCCTCCAAACCATCGACCGCGAGCTCCTTAGCCGTATTGAACCCATGGTTCATGCCGCCCAAGATCAGGGACCACGCGGAGGTGGCGGAATGGGACAAGGGTTTGGTCAAAGTCCTGACCCCAGTCAAGGCTTCGGTGCTGGGTCAAATCAAGGCCCCAACCAAGGTCAACTTTTCGATCCCAGCCAGGATCCCAATGACGGCAATCAGCGCCGCGGTGGCAACTGGACCAACCGCCTCCGCCAGCAACCGATCCCCCGCAACCTCGACCAAGACGCCATTGAAATCCTTATTCTTCGCCGGCCCCGCATTCTAACCACCGAAGGAAAACCTCTCTTCGATCCCGAACCCCTCAAACCATGGGACACCCCCTCCTTCCAAGCTTCGGTTAAAGGCCACCAAATATACAAAACCATCTCCGCCAATAAAGAACACATCCGGATACTCTCAGCTCCCATCCGCCGAAATAATCAAATCGTAGCTGTTGTCCAAGTTGCCGCCGATCTCGCTCCTCTCGCCGCAATCAAGTCCTCCCAAATCTTTCTCCTCGCTGTCCTCGTCCCCGCCACCCTTCTCCTTGCTTCAATCGGCGCCGCATTCCTCACCCGACGCGCTCTCAAGCCCATCGAAGACCTCACCGCCGCCGCCCACAGTCTTTCCGCGCGTGACCTCAATCAAAGAATCCCAACCCAAGGCGACGACGAATTTTCCCAGCTCGCCGAAGAATTCAACGGCATGATCGCCCGCCTCCAATCTTCATTCAACGAAAAAGAAACCCTCCTCCCCGCCCAAAAGCAGTTCACCGCCGACGCCAGCCACGAACTCCGCACCCCTCTCACCCGAATCAAAATCATCACCAGCTCTGCAGAAGAAGACACAGACATCGACCCCGAAACCCGCGATCGGTTCAAAACCATCCAAACCGCCACGGATCACATGACCGCCCTCGTCGAACAAATGCTGACACTCGCGCGCACCGAAAATCTCAAAGAAAATCCCAACCTCGAGCCCAGTTCCCTAACCACCGTCATCGCCCGCGCAGTTGAACTATCCAACCTCAATCACGACCCCCGGCTTAAGCTTGAACTCAAGGATAAACGCGCCCTAATCAACCCTCCAATGCTGGAACGGGCCATCCTCAATCTCCTCACCAACGCTGCCCGCCATACTCCCGAATCCGGCACCATCACCCTCAAAAACGAAGAGCAAAATGGCCTGATCTCCATCATCATCGCCGACACAGGAGAAGGAATCCCCCCTGAGCACATAAGCAAGCTCACAAACCGCTTCTACCGCGTCGATTCCGCCCGTAACCAAGCAACTGGTGGTACTGGGCTTGGCCTTAGTATCGTTGAATCAATTATCAAGGCCCACGGCGGCACTCTCAAAATCGAAAGCCAATCCGGTCAAGGAACTACCGCCACCATCACCGTCAAAAAAGCCTAACGGTCAAACTAATTAAGCCCGCTTACTCCACTTCACAAACCAAGCGAAGCCCAACAAACTCACCATCACTCAACCACCACTTACTCTTCGGTGTATGAGCATCTCTCATCTGCCACTCAGGCTTGTACTGCTCCGACATCGTAAACGCAAAAGTCTTCGGCTTTGAATAAAAATGACCACCCTTAGTAATCGATTTCTCCTCCGGCATGGTCACCCACTCACTTGCATTGCCTAAAACATCATAAAGTCCCCAAGCATTCGGTTTCAATTTCCCGACCGGATGAGTTGTATCATCCGCATTATCCCAACTCCAAGCAAAATCATCAATCGGCGACGGAACTTCTGAGTTCCCCGCCATCGCTGCATACTCCCACTCCGCTTCAGTTGGCAACCTAAACTTCTTCCCTGTCTTCTCGCTCAACCACTTACAAAACGCCTCGGCTGCCTGAACATGAATCCCAATCGCCGGATATCCCGCGTGACCATAACCCCGATCAGGTTCCCCATATGGCTTGCTCGGGCGAGCTTTAATGACTGCATCACTTGCCGCCATTTCTTGGGATAAATCCAACCTATAAGCAAAAATATCATACAAATCCCAAGTGACCTCCGTCGTCCCAATCCAGAACGACTTAACATCGGTCATGTCCTCATGAAAGCCAAACTTACCCTCCGGAACCTTCACCATCTTGTACTCCGCTAAGTGGCCATCAATCTTAACGGTCATTGTCTCCAAATCCATCATCTTCACGCTCAATGCAAAAGCCGTTGCCAGCAACATACTTTAATTGTACGCCAATTGAGATGCCCTCGTAGTTACTGCAGATTCTCTACCCAACAAGTGCGTACAAATCCGATAAAATCGGAATGGTGTTCACCGCTTTCATCATTTTCACTCAAATGTGTTCAGTGGGTTTCCGTCCCCAAGTCTGGGAAGGGGCAGAGCCATTGCAAGATCAGCAACTAAATAATCAAGTGAAAGAATTGAAATTCACGTACACCGAAATCCACATGGGCGGCGAATTCCGACTCACCTTCTATTCCCCTTCCCAATCCCAAGCTGACGCAGCCGCCAAAGCCGCCTACGCCGAAATAGAGCGCCTCGAACAAATCATGAGCGATTATCGCCCCTCAAGCGAAGTCCGCCAGCTCAAACCGAACACGAAGACAAAAATCTCCGATTCGCTCTTCGAGGTCATTAGCACCGCCCAGCTCATTAGTGAACAAACCAGTGGCGCATTCGATATCACCGCCGGCCCCGCCGTTAAGCTCTGGCGTAATGCCCGCAGCACCGGCCGACTCCCTGGCCCGATCGAAGTAAGGCAAGCCCTAAAATTCGTTGATTACCGCCAAATTCATCTCGATCCCGTCGATAAAACAATCACCATAAACAAACCAGGATTCGCCATAGACCTCGGCGGAATCGCCAAAGGTTACGCCTGCGATATTGCCCTCAAAACCCTCGGCCAAAACCAGATCAAACAAGCAATCGTTCAAGCCGGTGGCGACATCACCATCGCCGACCCTCCACCTGACCAATTCGGCTGGCAAGTCCAAATCCCCGGCGAACCTAAACCCCGTTTCTTCCAAAACTGCGCCATCAGCACGTCCGGCGATACCGAACAATTTATAGAAGTTAATGGCACCAGATATTCACATATCGTTGATCCAACAACCGGAGTCGGTCTCACAAACCGAGTGATGTCCACCGTCATTGCTGACCGCGGGCTCATCTCCGACCCTCTTGCCACCGCCCTCTGCGTCCAAGGCAAAGGCGGCATAACTGATATCCGACAAACAAGATAGCAAGCTCTTACTCATTACAAGTCACCCCTGCGAAGGCAGGGGCCTAGTCCAATAAACAAAGCAATCCGAAGGATTGACCCAATAGATCATCGGTCTGAAAAACTCATGCTTACTGTAAGTCACCCCGCGAAGGCAGGGGCCCAGTCCATATAATCAAAGCAATCCAACGGATTGACCCAATAGATCATCTATCCGAAAAACTCTCACTCCCTACAAATGTCACCCCTGCGAAGGCAGGGGCCACAAAGCAATCCGAAGGATTAACCCACCATCTTAAACCGCACAAACCCAATAAATGTATTCGGATTGCTAGCACTACCGCTTGCACCCTCATACATCAAACCAAAATCACCGCCACCCAGATCCACCAACACCGAGTAACCAAAGTAATCTTTCGTCACATTAAACGAACCCGGCCAACTCTTCCCATCATCCGTACTCACCCGAATTTGACCGTTCCGCCGACCCATCGCACCAGGCATCGAAAGCAACATCACGCCCTTTTTCGACCCATCCGCAAACCGAGCCCGCAACAACCCTGCGTGGCAAACCGGATCCGCTAACTCTTCAACAACCCGAAAATCGCGCCAGCTCGCACCGCCATCCAAAGAAACGGCCTGAACCCGTTTCCCTACATTTTTCGCCGCCCGAGCGTTCCTGAGCAAACTACCATCCTCCCGCTCCGCCATCGAAACTTCATTTGGATAGTCACCCTTCGGTGCGTTAACCGGCGACCCAGTTTGCCAACTAGAACCATTATCATCACTATAAATCGCCACACTGGCCGCTGCTCCACCTACACGCTGATAAGCCGGAATAATAATCCTGCCCCGATTACTACCTCGGGTTAAAACCAATCCGTTCCCTGGCCCAAAGTTAATCGACTGAACCCCTTCCTTACGCAATGCGCGAGTCGTATCCACTGGCCCACTCCAGCTTGAACCACCATCCTCGCTCTTCACAACGTAAGTCCGTTGTGCTTTGCCTTCAAACCCCTTCGAAAGCGAATAGCTATCCGTTCCTTTCGGGAAAATCGAATAGTGAATGAACACTGTGTTCCCCACATTCACAATCAGCGGCGATGAGCAACTATCAACCCCATCCCCCGCCAGCTTGGTTTCAGGGCCCCAAGTTTTCCCTTTATCCTTGCTCACCCGAACCAAAATCACGTTGCCACTCTGATCCGCTCCACTTTGCCGACCTTCGCAAACCGCAACAAGCTTTCCACCCGGCAAAACCGCTACACCAGGAATCCGAACATTCGGATATCCCTGCTTGTTTCCTGCCTTAGAGCTGACAAACACATTTGTCGAATTGTCAATAACCTTGACCTGTGGCCCAAGCGAAGCCCGACCATATTGACCTAACACCACGGCAAATCCAACGAGTGACATACCCATTAGACGCGCAACCAAAAATCTCTGTTCTTATTGACCTATGAGCGAAGGAATAACTTCCCCACTCACATCCGTCAAGCGAAAATCTCGACCCTGGTAACGGTAAGTCAAACGTGTGTGGTCAAGCCCCATCTGATTCAAGACCGTAGCATGCAGATCATGAATATGAACCGGAGTGTCCACAACGTTATAGCCAAGCTCATCGGTCGCCCCTACGGTTGTTCCCCCCGCAAAGCCACCGCCCGCAACCCACATCGAAAAAGCTCGTGGGTGATGATCCCGTCCCAAGAACGGAGAGTTATTGCGCGCTTCGTTCATCGGCGTCCGACCAAACTCGCCTCCCCAAATCACAATCGTATCCTCAAGCAACCCGCGTTGTTTCAAATCCTTAATTAAAGCCGCCGATGCCTGATCAACTTCCTTACATCGACGTGGCAAACCGTTTTTGTCAATCGCATCTGTCTCACCTGTGCCATGCGTGTCCCACCCACGATGATAAAGTTGAATAAAGCGACATCCTCGTTCAACCAAACGCCGAGCTAACAAACAGTTGTTTGCAAAACTCTTTTTCCCCGGCTCCGTCCCGTACATCTCGTGAATAGAAGCCGGCTCCGAATCAATTTCCATCAATTCCGGCACGCTCGTCTGCATGCGATAAGCCAATTCGTACTGTTCAATTCGCGATGCAATTTCTGGATCGCCCTTCGATTTCAAAGCCGTCTGATTAAGCTCCTTCAAAACGTCAAGCGAATCCCGTCGCGTCCCCGCGTCCATCCCATCCGGATTAGTCACATAAAGCACCGGATCACCCTGACTTCGCAATTCAACCCCCTGATGCTGAGTCGGCAAAAAGCCCGAACTCCAACAACTTTTTCCGCCATCAGGATTATTCTCACCTGAAATCAAAACCACAAACCCGGGCAAGTCGCGGTTCTCCGTCCCTAAACCATAAGTCATCCAACTTCCCATGCTCGGACGACCAGGAATCTGAATTCCCGTGTTCATAAACAGTTGTGCCGGAGCGTGATTAAACTGATCCGTCTGCATCGAACGAATAATACAAATATCATCTGCCACGCTCTGAGTGTGTGGCAACAAATTCGAAATCATCTGACCACTCTTGCCACTAGCCGTAAACTCATAGGGCGACCCCAAAAGCTTCGGCGTACCCTTGATAAAGGCAAACCGCTCCCCTTTCACAATCTCTTCAGGAATCAATTCGCCATTATGTTTCCGCAGATAAGGTTTGTCATCAAAAAGATCAAGCTGACTAGGTGCCCCTGCCATAAACAAGAAAATCACGTTCTTCGCTTTTGGCGCAAAGTGTGGCTGCGGCAAAGGAACTTGCTGACCATCGGGCATCAACCCTGCAAACAAATTCTCGCTCAACATCGAACCCAAAGCCAGGCTCCCCATCCCGTAGCCCGCATTCTTCAGTAATGCCCGTCGGGTCAAGTACTTCAGAGCTTCTTCTTGATTCTTGTAATCCATGTCTTATTCCAGAGTCAAAAACTCATCCGTGTTCATCACTGTGTTCACAACCAGCGTCCAAGCCGCCAAATCCGCATCCGCTTCTCCGCAAAGCTTTTTCGCGGATTCCAAATCCGCCGCATACTTCGTCCGCGTTCGCTCAAACAATCCCGAAAGCAACATAATCTCCCGATCATCTGCTTCACGAATCAAGCAACGACCAAAAATTTCGTTCATCCCATCCGTTAGCGATTTACCCCGCACATTTTTCGCCAAAGCAATCGCTCCCTCAAGCAAGCCCGGATCATTCAAAAAATTCAAGGCTTGTAAAGGCGTATTTGTGCGAATCCGGCGTGGGCTACACGCCTCCCGACTCGTCCCATCAAACGTCAACATCATCGGGAACGGCGCACTCCGTTTAATAAAAGTGTAAATACTCCGCCGATACCGATTCGGCCCCGTCGCCTCAATCCAAGATTCACCACTGTAAGGCGTATCCCAAGTCCCCTTCGGCTGAACCGGCATAACACTCGGCCCCCCAATCTTCTGCGTCAACAAGCCCGAAACCGCAAAAACCGAATCTCGCAAAGCCTCTGCCTCCAACCGGTAACGCGGCCCCCGAGCCATCAATTGATTATCCGGGTCACGCTCCAACAATTCCGCCGTAACCCCAGAATCTTGACGATATGTGGCAGATAGAACCATTTTTCTATGCATTGCCTTCATGTCCCAACCCGATTCCATGAATTCAACCGAGAGCCAATCCAGCAACTCTTGGTTAGACGGCATTTCTCCTTGTGTCCCCAAGTTCTCACTCGTCTTCACAATCCCTGTCCCAAAATGCTGTTCCCAAAAACGATTGACCTGCACCCGAGCCGTCATCGGGTTATCCCTGGAGACCAACATATTGTCCATCCAAATCATATGTTGCTTTTTCGCCCCCGCACCCAAACACGCCGGTGTCCCTGCCGAAACCGTCTCCCCTGGCGTCAAAAAGACCCCGCGCTCTCGAATCGGCGTCTCCGCCTTAACACCCACCTTATCACGTAAAACCATCGTCGTAACATTAGTGAGCTTCCCTCGTTCGGCCTCAAGCGCATTCTTCTTTGCCGTTAGCTCTTGAACAACCGACTCCAAAGTCAAGGCATTACCTAACTGATCATTGATTGCCCCAAGCTCAGAGCCGATTTCACCAATGCGTTTTGCAACATCTGGCGTCATAGAATTCCTTCTGAGAAACCGGATCATATTTGTGGTTGTGACATTGAGCGCAAGCCACTGTCGTCCCCAACCAAGTCGTCCCCATCGTCCCCACCCGATCCACCAAAGTTAACCACCTCGCTTCCCCTTGGTCAACCCCATCCTCTTGGTTAATCATCGTATTTCTATGGAATCCTGTCGCCACAATCTTATCCATATCCCCATCAGCAACCAAGTCGCCCGCAAACTGCTCCAACGTAAACTCGTCAAACCCCATGTTCTCGTTGTAAGCCTTAATCACCCAATCTCGCCATGGCCAGATAGTCCGTGTCAGATCCTTTTCGTACCCCTGCGTATCAGCATAACGCGCCAAATCAAGCCAAATCCGAGCCTGTCTCTCCCCATAATGCGGACTCGCAAAAACCCGATCGACCATCTTTTCATAAGCATCCGGAGACTGATCATCCAAGAAAGCCTTCGCCTCCTCCCAAGTCGGAGGAACACCTAAAACATCCAAATAGACCCGCCGAACCAAAGTCTCCCGCGAAGCTTCAGCAGACGGCACCAACCCTTCTTTCTCCAATTTACTTAAAACAAACCTATCTATTTCGTTCCGAACCCATTTGGAATTCGTTACTTCCGGCAACGCCGGGCGCATCGGCTTCACAAACGACCAATGCTGATAATTCTTCCCTGTCTCCTTCGCCCCTTCGTCAATCCATTTCTCAATTGTCTTGATCTGTTCTTCCGACAAAGGCCGGAAACCCATTGGCATCTGCGGAACCCCACCTTCTCCGCGCAATCGTCCGATTAACTCGCTCTCTGCACTCTTGCCCGGAACAATAACCTCGCCCGCACTCGACCCCTTCATCATCGCTTCATAACTATCCAGCCGCAACCCGGCCGCTTGCTTCTCTTCCCCATGACAAGAGTTACAAGTCGCTTTCAAAACACTTAAAACATCGCGGGTAAAAACCACCTCGCTCACTTGTTCGTCCGGCACCTTCGCCACTGGCCCACTCAAAAAACCTGCGATCAAAGGCAATCCCGATACCAGCAACCCTGCCGGAGCCACAAACCGATGAAAACCCATACGATCATTTTAGCCTGTTAAGCCACAAATTCAATACAATTCAAAGCCCTGAATAATCGCCTAGCCCTGACTATCCACCTTCAACTAGCCCAAAATGAACTTGAACACCTCAGTGGAAGCCGATCTCCAACAAAAACAGCAAGCCGTCGAGGCCAATAGAAAAGCCAGCATCATTAAGTTTTTAAGAACTGCTGTCTGGTCAAAGCTACCTGCCTCCGTCATGCTCTTGGTTGTCCTTCCCAAAGCTGCATCACAATTTGGGCCTCAATTTGATGCTTTCAACGCTCTTACCGCCATCCTCACTCTCTTCAACACCGTCAATCTCGGTATCGGCCCCGCCGCCGGAATCGCTTTCTCAAAATATGCCGAGAACCCCGATCCCCCAGCAGAAAATAAGCTGCTCACCTCCGCCATCATCAGTTATGCAGGTAGCAGTCTGCTCACGATTGTTCTCATCCTTCTCTCACTCATCTATCCCGGTGTAGGCGGATTATTTGGTCCATCACTAATTTCCGAAGCAGGTCTTCTCACATCAGGGATGATTATTCTCGCCCTGACGGTATTCATCATCGCCCCCCAGAACATCGTCATGAACACATACTGGGGAACCTTACAGGATTACAAAAATAGTCAAGCAAACATAGCCGGTCAATTTATCCTCGTGATCACCGGAATTCTGTCTGTATTTGTCCTCAAATCTCCGTTAGCATTCCTCGCCAGTTTTGGAATGACCGTGCCACTCGTTCACTGCTTCCACGCCTACCGATTATTCTATAAAGACCGACCAACCCTGCGCCCCGAATTTAAAGTCATCGACTGGCCCCAGGCTTGGCAACTCTTCAAAGATAACGCCCTGCAGTCCGTCGGCGGGCTTGGATTTGTTCTCTCTCGGAGCGTCCCTGTTATCCTCATCGGAACAATCACCGGAAAATCCGTCGAGATCGGACGAGCGGGAGTCTTTCTTGCTTGGCACGGACCAATATCTAGTTTGATGGGGATCCTCGTCCTGAGTGCAACTCCCGCTATCGCCGCCGCCGTGCAAAGCGGAGATTTCCCTTGGGCAAAAAAAGCCATCAAAAAGATGGCGAAAATTTTAACTCTGGCCTCAATTGCCGCCGCTGTTCTTGTTATATCCCTCGGGCCACCGGTCAGCAAACTACTCTTCAAAAACAACTACGCTATGGATCACTTCGAGTTTGCTCTCGTCGTCGCTGGCGCAATCTCAACCACCTTCGTCGTATTCGCTAATCAGCTCAGTATGGCTCTGCAATCATTCAAACAGAATTGCATCGCTGGCCTCATTCATGGGTTCATGGGATTAGCCGTAGCTGTCCTACTAATCCCCAGCCTAGGTTTAATCGGATTCGCAATCGGTATGGTCGTCGGAGAGCTAACAGGCGGATACTTCCTAACCCGCCTCGTCCAGCAATACTTCCGCAATCAACGCCAAAAACCAGAATCACCTTAAAGGTAACGCTTATGAATCACCCGTGCGTGACGACCAATAATCGTCCGATACGGCTTGTAAGCATAATTCAAAGTTCCCGAATGACCAACAAAGAACGGCGTTGCTGGCAACGGCTCGTACTTAAGCATGTCCGACAAAGCTCTAAAAACGGCCTGACCCATTACATGCTCAAGATTCTGCATCGGCTCAGTTCGTTCATCCAGCCGCTCCTTAAACGGCAACAAGTACTTCGTAATAAAGTCGTAGCTACCAAAGAAAGCCCGGACATCGCACTCATCCAAGCTCCGAAAAACATCCATGCTCAGATCAAACTCGTTGTTGACTCCGTGCTCGTAATACTTTTTGTGGCTTGTAAAGAACAACCGACCCGTGCATTTCATGATGCGTGAATGCTCATCAATCAGCTTCGAGTTCTGCATCGCATGCTCAATAATTAGCAGTTCACCATACCCCTTCCCCTTCCACTCATCAAACTCCGGAGCCACAAAACTAATGAGTTCGACATCTTTCCCCGAACCGCGAACCATCTCTTCAAAGTCGCTGAGGTCAGCACCTGAATTTTCACACAAAACAATCTTCTTGAAGTCAGACTTAAAAACCCACGAATGCAACGCATCCATATAATCCTTGCGACGAACAGAAGGATCATTCCGGGCCGTAAACCGCATCCCTTTCGGGTCAATACAACCCGTCAAAAGCAATACTGGCTCACATGGCAAAGGGGTGCGGCGCAATTCTTGCATCGGCATCTCAACCAAAGCCTGATCAGAAAGCAACACCACCTTCTCAGATTCCATATTAATTCCCCCCTCTCGAATGAAGTCATTCACAATAAACCTATTCTACATCGCTTATTCCATTATTTCAATCACCAAAGGCCCTTCCGAACTCAATTCTCGCAAACCTACGCGAGTACAAATACTGAGAAACAGAACTATTCTACGTTCACCCATCTCGTATACCAGAATAACAAAGTATCGAAAAACACGCGTTAATACGTGCAATAACAACAAATATTTACCAACTTATATTAATAATAAATTAACCAAATTCACGCAATTTTAGCGTCAATTTAGCCCGTCCAACCACATTTCCCAAGGTAGTATCTTAACGTCATGAGAATTCTAGTGACTGGCGGTTGTGGCTTCATTGGCGCTAATTTCCTCCTCAAATATGTCCCCCAAATGAGCGATGTTCAATTCATGAACATTGACGCCCTCACTTACGCCGGCAACCCCCTCTCCCTCCAATCCATCGCGGATCTTCCCAACTACCAATTTGCCCGCGTTAATCTCGCCGACGCCGATTCCACTAACCAGGTTGTCCAAAATTTCCAGCCCACCCATATCGCTCACTTCGCCGCCGAAACGCACGTTGATCGGTCAATCAAATACCCCCGTGACTTCCTGAATTCCAACATCATTGGCACCTTTAATCTTCTTGAAGCCGCCCGCGCAACATGGAACGAAAACTACGAAGGCAAAGTCTTCCACCATGTCAGCACCGACGAAGTCTACGGCGAACTAGGTGACACTGGTCTCTTCGAAGAAACGACCCCATATTCGCCCAACTCCCCTTACAGCGCATCAAAGGCGTCAAGCGACCATCTCGTCCGCGCTTGGGAACACACTTACGGCCTCCCGACCAAAATCACTAACTGCAGCAACAACTACGGCCCGTACCAATTCCCTGAAAAATTAATCCCCGTAATGAGTCTCAATGGACTTGCCGGAAAGCCCCTTCCCGTTTACGGAAAAGGCGCAAACATCCGCGACTGGCTTTTCGTCGGTGACCACGCCGAAGCAATCTTTAAGGTCATGACCGAAGGCAAAGTCGGCGAAACCTATAACATCGGTGGCAACGCCGAGCGAACAAACCTCGATGTCGTCCACGGCATTTGCGCCGCTATCTCCGAACTCACCAACCAATCCATCGACAAAGTCAAAGAACAAATCACTTTTGTCGCCGACCGCCCCGGACACGATTTCCGCTACGCCATCGACACCACAAAAATCAAAAACGATCTCGGCTGGCAACCATCACAAAGCTTTGAAGAAGGACTCTTCCAAACCGTCAAGTGGTACGCCGAAAACCCTGCATGGATTAACGCCGTCCAATCGGGCGAGTACCTCCAATGGATCGAAGAGCACTACACCAATACATCCGGGGTCAGCAGTAAATGACCCGAAAAGGCATTATTCTCGCCGGTGGTTCAGGCTCGCGCCTTCACCCAATCACCCGCGGTATCAGCAAGCAACTCATTCCGGTTTATAGCAAACCAATGATCTATTACCCGCTGAGTGTTCTCCTCCTTGCTGGGATCAAAGACGTCCTGATCATCACAACCCCCCACGAACAAGAAGCTTTCCAACGCCTTCTCGGTGACGGCTCCCAATGGGGAATCAATCTCGAATACGCCGCTCAACCGAGCCCCGATGGCCTCGCCCAAGCCTTCATTATCGGTGAACAATTCATCGGTTCCGATCCCGCCGCCCTCGTTCTCGGCGACAACATTTTCTACGGTCAAAATCTCTCCGGTCTCGTCCGCGATGCCATGAATCGCGAATCCGGTGCGACTGTCTTCGCTTACCAAGTCGATCACCCCGAAGCCTACGGTGTCGTCAGTTTCAATGCCGATGGTCAGGCTGAAACTCTCGAAGAAAAGCCCGCCCAACCCAAATCTAACTTCGCCGTTACCGGACTCTACTTCTATGATAACGACGTCGTAGAATTCGCAAAAAACCTCAAGCCATCTCCGCGTGGCGAACTCGAAATCACCGACCTCAACCGCGTTTATCTTCAAAACGGCACCCTCAACGTAACAACCTTCGGACGCGGATTCGCCTGGCTTGATACCGGAACCGCCGAGCAAATGCTCCAAGCCTCCAACTTCGTCCAAGCCGTCGAATCACGCCAAGGCCTCATGGTCGCTAACATCGAAGAAATCTGTTACCGCATGGGCCACATTTCCGCTGAACAACTCCAACTCCTCGGCGAATCGATGCAGAAAAACGCCTACGGCCAATACCTTCTCAAACTACTCAAATGAAATTAATCGAAACCCCAATTCCAGGTGTAGTTGTCCTCGAGCCCCAAGTTTTCGGTGACGAGCGCGGTTATTTTCTCGAAACCTACAACGAAGAAAAACTCGCTGATCTCGACTTCCCCCACATCTTCGTCCAAGACAATCTCAGCTTTTCCCGGCGCGGCGTCCTACGCGGTCTCCACTATCAATGGCCTCTCGCCCAAGGCAAACTCGTGCAATGCACCCACGGTGAAATATGGGATGTCGCTCTCGATATCCGCGAAGGATCACCCACATTTGGTCAATGGCACGCCGAGATTCTCAGTGAAGGCAACCACCGATCACTCTATATCCCCGAAGGATTCGCCCACGGATTCGCCGTTCTCAGCGAAACCGCTCTGGTCGCCTACAAGTGCACCGCTCCTTACCGGTACGAGCAAGATGCCGGGATCATCTACAACGACCTCCAGTTCAATCTGCCTTGGCCAATAGAAAATCCCCAACTTAGCCCCAAAGACGAAAAGCTTCCGCGCTACGCAGATGTTGCCTCAGAAAGACGCCCTCAATTCGAACTCATTTTTGAAATCGAAGAGTAGGTTACTTTTCAATACTTGCTGGTCGTGATTGAACCGGGCTACCATTTGACGCTGAATGCTCAGGTGCCTTCAAAATCGGCTTAAAGAACCCGACCAAAGCCAAAATTCCAATAAAGGTCAGACCAACAAACACACCTTGTGAAAGTTTTGCTGTTTTCTGTTGCGCCGATTCACTAATCGTGATGCCCCAACGAATACAGAAATTCCAAATCCCATAAGCAAAGTGGTAGCTACAAGAAGCAACACCAAGCACATAGAACAACAAAACTAAATAAGTTCCGCCCGGAGCCGCCAAACGTTCCGCCCAACTTGCGTACTCAATCGACTCTGCTCCCTTAATCTGCCCTAAGACAGAAGTCGAAGCCATGTGATAAACCAAGAAGAAGAAAGCAAAAATTCCACTCCATCGCTGAAGCGTATAGTATCGATTCTCCCGGAACTTCATCGAAGCTTCGCTGTAGTTTCCTTCGCTCCGAGAAATAATAAACAATCCGTAAACCGCGTGGAAAATCAAAGCTGGCCAAATCACCCCAAACTTCAAGAAAAATAGAAAGTGTTTCGGCATCGATTCAAAGAAGTGAATGACCCCATTAAACTTATCCGGCCCGGCCAAAGCAAACGAGTTCAACGTCAAGTGCTGAACCATGTAAAACCCTGTCGGGATCACCCCTGTCAAGGAATGCACTTTGTGCCAAAAAAAGCTCTCGCGACCCGCCATATCTTCTAATCCCCATCATACCCACGCTATCTTAATGCCTACCTAACCTACTCCCAGCCAGAAACAAACATTTACCAGTAATATCACCTTCATGTCCTCCATCGTAGAGATCACAGCCCGCGAAATCATCGACTCACGCGGAAACCCCACCGTCGAAGTTGATGTCTTCCTCGAAGACGGCTCAATGGGCCGAGCCGCAGTTCCCAGCGGAGCAAGCACTGGCGCCTTCGAAGCCGTCGAACTCCGAGATGGTGACAAAGGCCGATTCCTAGGAAAAGGTGTTCTCAACGCAGTAGAGAATGTAAACGAAAGAATCGCTCCTGCTCTTCTCGAATTTGAAGCAATCGACCAAGAAGGCGTCGACCTTCTTCTCCAACACCTTGATGGCTCTGATAACAAGGGCAACCTCGGCGCCAACGCCATTCTTGGTGTTTCCCTTGCTGTCGCAAAGGCTTCTGCAATGTCCGCCGATCTTCCTCTCTACAAATATGTAGGTGGCGTTCAAGCAAAGACCCTGCCCGTCCCCATGTTGAACATCCTTAACGGTGGCCAACACGCCGACTCCAACGTCGATTTCCAAGAATTCATGGTTCTCCCCGTTGGTTTCGAAACCTTCTCCGAAGCTCTCCAAGCTGGTTGCGAAATCTTCCATACCCTCACGTCAGTTCTTAAGGGCAAAGGGCTCGGCACCGGATACGGCGATGAAGGTGGATTCGCCCCCAACCTCGAATCCCAAGAACTCGCATTCGATTACATTCTCGAATCTATCCAAAAAGCTGGCTACACCCCGGGCAAAGATGTCTGGCTCGGAATTGATGCCGCTGCGACCGAATTCTACGAAGGCGGCACCTATAACTATAAGAACGGTAAGAAACTTTCCGGCCCTGAGCAAGTGCAATACCTCGCCGAACTCGCCGAAAAGTATCCTCTCATCTCTATCGAAGACGGTATCGCGGAAGATGACTGGGATGCATGGAAGGACGTCACTGATGCAATCGGCGACCGAGTCCAACTCGTTGGTGACGACCTATTCGTTACCAACGTCGAACGACTCTCACGAGGAATCGCCACCGGCACCGCCAACAGCATCCTCATCAAGGTCAACCAAATCGGATCACTTAGCGAAACCCTCGCCGCCGTCCGAATGGCCGACCGAGCAAGCTACACCAGCGTAATGAGCCACCGATCCGGTGAAACCGAAGACGTTACTATTGCTCACCTCGCTGTTGCCACCAACTGCGGCCAAATCAAAACCGGTGCTCCAAACCGAACCGATCGTGTCGCAAAGTACAACGAACTTCTTCGTATCGAAGAAGAACTTGGAATGAGTGCCGTTTATGCCGGTGCAAACGCCTTCGGCAAACTTGCTTCCAGAATCAATAGTTGATACCGCACAAATAAAACAAATGTTATCAACATTTGTTTTAACTAAAAGCCCAGTAATTCAGAAGAATTACTGGGCTTTTTTAGCTGTTCTTAACCGTGTAGCCTAGTAATAGTACGAGATGTTCGGGTCCTTGGGGAACACCACTTACATTTGGTCTTCGAACCAACTATACTAGCAAACAGTTCTTGCGCAATTTGGCGCTCGACTGCTCTTAGCAGAGGAAAAAACTAAATGAAAACATACGCAATCATTGCCTTAATGGGCATTGCTACGGCCGCTCATGCCCTCATGATCGACGATTTCAGCACCGGAAACGTGAACGATGCTATTTCTTCGGGATCAAACATCACGCACACGGCAGCTGCTGTTCCAGGTGGTTTCCGAACCATTCTCCACGCAATTGAGGCCAATCCCCTTAACTTGAGCCACTCAACTGTTGTTATCAACGGCATCTTTGCATCCGATAACAAAACCCAAGTTGACTCAATCACCAATGTCGGTTACGGTTTCGATGGTGCAGGCAATTTGTCAACCGAATTGAACCTCGACCTCTCATCCCTCAGTTCATTCAAATTCTCAGTCCTCAGCAACGATCTTGCCGCAACTCTTAGAGTCCGCGTCTGGAATGGTGCTTCAGTCTTCACTTC
This sequence comes from Fimbriimonadaceae bacterium, assembly GCA_027492935.1. Lineage (GTDB taxonomy): Bacteria > Armatimonadota > Fimbriimonadia > Fimbriimonadales > Fimbriimonadaceae > UphvI-Ar2. Next base: position 12,150 of record JAPUDU010000279.1, on the reverse strand, counting down.
CACAGCTCACGCAATTACGCCAAACATGGTTCTGACCAACCAAGAAGTTAATATTGACTTCTCAGAATTCGTGGGTGCTAACTTCGCCGATATTGATGCAATTGCGTTCGATCTCGATTCAACTGCTAGTGGCGACACCGTTATTGATTCCTTCGAAGCTGTTCCAGAACCTGCTTCCATGATTGCCCTTGGTCTTGGAGTGGCCGCCCTTATCTCGCGAAAGCGAAAAGCATAAGGCAATTGACTCTAAGCCAATTTAGGAGAGACCAATGAAAAGCCAAACAAAATCCATCTTCGTAATCGGAGCTGTTGTTGCTGCTAGCCTTGCTAACGCAACAATCATGATCGACGACTTTACATCCGGCGCAGGCTCAAACAGCCTCAGTTCCGGTACCACCTACTACAGCCAAGCAGGCACAATGCTCGGTGGTGACCGAGTAGGAAGCATCACCGTAACCGGCAACGCTTTCGGACTTGATGTATCTGTTGACACAGTCGCTGGAATCATGAGTATGAACTCACAATCCGGCGTGGATGCATTGCTCACGACAAACTACGGTTACAACCTAGTTAGCCCGGTAAGCACCGCATTCGACGACCTCAACGCAAACTTCTCCGCTGAAAGCCAATTCGAAATTCGAACCGTCTCACGAGATGGCGATCTTCGAATCGACTTTTTGGTGCGAAACTCCCCGAACAGCTTCGTAACTGTTTCCAAGTTCCTTGTCGGTAGCTCAATCAATACTCCCGAACTCGTAACCTGGAACTTCAGCGAATTCGCTGGCGTCGATTGGACAAACGTTGACCAAGTCCTCGTTCGTTTCGATACCGCTAACAGCGGAGACGTTGCTGTCGATTACATCCGAGCAGTGCCCGAACCGGCAACTCTCACCGTTCTCGGTGCTGCTGCAGCAATCGCTGCTCTTCGCCGACGACGCAAGTAATCAAAATTCCTCAAATGCTAATCCCCAGATCACATGATCTGGGGATTTTTTATTTTTGCCCGTAATTTATCCCGTTCGCGCCTCAATCCCACAGTTGGCACGCCTCATGCCCTTACATTTTTGGCGGAAGCCACACTCTTCCGCTGATCTGAGAACAAACCAAAATGCGAAACCACATCATGTTAGGTTTATTGGCTGTCGCCGGTGCCGCAAACGCCATCGTCATCGATGACTTTTCTACTGGCGAATATCACAAATCCATAACCGAATTGGAAAGCCACCAACCTCAAGCAGGATCAATGCTCGGCGGATACCGTGCAACCCAAATGCAAGTCATTTCTAATACGTTTGGACTTGAGCTGAGTACAGATATCGTGGGTGGCGCATACACTCTCTCTGCCCAAAGTGGTGTCGATGGAACAGGGCGTGTAGGATACGGTTTTACTGATGTCGGCGGCGTTGTCGTTGCCCAAAATCTAAACGCAAATCTCAGTGCCGATAGTGCATTTAAGCTGAACTTCCTCAGTAGCGACTTGCCCGGAACATACACCATTGCCGTCCGTTCAAGCAACGGTATAAACGGCGACTATGTCAGTTACACCGGAAACTTCGAAGGCAACTCGGTCAACACACCTTTCAGTAAAACTATCGAGTTCTCGCAATTCGCCGGGATGAACTTCAGTGATGTCGATCAGATTCTTGTCACAATCGATTCTGGTCTCAGCGGTGACGTATCACTCTCGAGCATAGAAACTGTTCCCGAACCAGCCAGCATGGCCATTCTCGCCGTCGCCGGAGCATTTATCGCCCGACGCCGCAAGAAAAACTAAACCGATCTCTTGCTGAGAAAAAAGCTCCCCTTCCAGTTAATGGAATGGGGAGCTTACCAATTTGGCACCTAACGAAATCAGGTGATCGTCGCAACTTCAGTCGCCAGATAAAGCGAAATCTGTTCGAGGTGGTTTAAATCGTGTCGCAAAATATGATTCATATACTCACGAATCGTAAATTCTCTACCATCAGCGCGCTTAAACGACTTATCATAATCTGCGTCTGAAAGCTGCTGCAAATATTCAATGGTCATCCCGCGGCGAGATTCAAATACTTCTGCCTCGTGGAAAACTTGCTTATTTGCAAAACCATGCGTCTCCGCATGGGCGTCAGGATCATAATCCGGAACTTCACGGCCCGGTGTGTTATTAGCAACACGAACTCGATCCAAGACTGTCTGCTCGTAATCCGCCAAATGCGCAACGACCTCGCGGGCCGTAAATCGGTCGTGATCAAATCGATCATCTAACCGGTCATGAGGAAACACCCGGAGAACGCGTTCAACGATTCTCGGGCCGGATTGCAATGCGTGCAGTGCGAAATCATCCATATCCCTAGGTTACACAAGGTTTGCGTTACAAAAAAGCGTTCGCCCCATTTTTTTATACCAATTACATAACAATTTTCTTCCAAAATCAAAAAAAGTGATTCGTCCCAACCCCGCGACACCCAATTCACAAAGCACGTACCAACAACCGAGGGTAAAACAGAAAAAGACACTATGGAACCAAAACTCGTAACCGTCCCCGAGGCACTGCCAGAAAAAGTTTATTCGTCCGAAAAAGTTGGCATCAGCAAAGCCACTCACGATGCTCACCTTGGCCTCTGGAAAGGGTACGCAAATAAGACCAACGAGATCCGAAAACTTCTCCACGAAGTCGATGTCGATCCCACCAAAGCAAACCAAGTTTACAGTCAAATGCGCGCGCTTAAAGTCAACTACGCATTTGCCTACGGCGGCTTCATCAACCATAAGGTTTACTTCGAAACTCTCGGCGGCGAAGGCGGAACTGCAACCGGCGATGTTCATGCTCTCATTACCGAAGCGTATGGCAACTTCGACCACTGGGTTGCTGATTGGAAATCAACCGGAATGGCTGGACGAGGCTGGGTATTCCTCGGCTACGATCACGAAGAACAAAAAGTCCACACCTACATCGGAGACAGCCAAGACACGTTCCCCACCTGGAACCACACTCTCCTCCTCGCCATGGACGTCTATGAGCACGCTTATTACCTCGACTTCCAAACCGCTCGTATGAAGTACATCGAAGCCTACATGCAATGCATTGACTGGGATGCCGTCAACGCAAAGCTACCAAAGTAAGCCTTCCAAAATACAAAACAATGTCCCGGATTCTCAAAAGAGAAATCCGGGATTTTTTGTTCGGCCCGATGCCACGCCCTCGGGGATTTGGCCAGCCAAATCCCCTCCGCCCCAAACAAAAAATAAAAACATACGAAGAAAACCCTTAAAATCTCAGTTACTATCATTGGAAGCGGAAAATGACATACAACCAAACCCTAAACCAAAGCATCCTCGGTGACCGCGCCGAGATCTTAGAATGTCACCGATCCGAATCACTTCGCCTGGCACTGCGAATAACCGGCAACGCCACTGTTGCCGAAGATGTGGTTCAATCCGCTTTCCTTCGCCTTCTTCAAGCTCCAAATTTCCCCGTTCTCATTCCTGAAATCATCCGCTATATCCGCCGAACAGTCACCAACTGCTCCATCGACCATCTCCGTTATCAAAACCCCCACGCCGAGCTCAGCGAAAATCTCCCCAACACCGAAAATCCTCAGCTTGATCTAGAAATCAATCAAGCCCTCAGCCAACTCGCCCCCGATCACCGAGTCATCCTTGCCCTCCATCTCGGCGAAGGTTATTCCTACCGCGAAATAGCCGACACACTCAGCATTCCTATGGGAACCGTAGCTTCCCGGCTCAACCAAGCCCGTTCCGAATTCAAAAAGCTCTGGGAGGCCAAGTAACAATGACCGACCGTCAACTCAATGCCCTCTTAGCCGATCATTACGATCGAATCAACCACCCACCTCAACCTGAACCCGATTTCAATCTCATTCCCGCCTTGAACAAGCTCAAGTCACAAATCTCTCCTTGTCTCAAACCAATCGCCAGGAGAAAGAAGCCCGAACCCCAACCATAAAGGAACCAACAAATGGAATCCCTCAAACCCCTGAAAATAATCGGGGCCTTAGCTTTGCTATGCCTCATCGTTTACCTCGCCATCCCCGATGGAAGGCTCAACACCCTTTCCGCTTTTCGGAGCCTGGGATTCCCCAAATACAACGATAACAACTCCTTCAAGGGCGAAAATGCCGAGTTCTTTTCCTTATCCCAAAATCTCGATATAAATCTCACCCTGCCCGATGTACAAAATCAGCAAGAGCGCCGAATGAGATATCTGCAACTCGCTCTGAAATCAAATGATCCCATCTTGATCGGTTTTGCCTCAAGGAACGGAACTGTCTACTCAACATCAAACGCACGAAATCCAGCCGAACAAAAGAGATTCTTAGAACTACTTGATCAATCCGAAAAACTCAACCTCGCCGGAATGAAGTTTGTGCCGGATAACGCCTTCTTCCCTCTCCAATTAGCAACGATTGCCGATTCCCGCGGAGATGTTTCAGGCGTTAAAAAATATGTCGCCCTTGCCGCAAATTGCAAGTCATATTCAGAATATCCATGGCAAGAACCTCGTTACAAATTCGCTGCGCTTGTCTATGAACCTTCAGTTATCGAAAAAACGGAGCGATACGCCTCTGTGCTATTCAAAAACCTCTCGTCCCAAAAGGCAACGATTAAAAGGCTGATCGGCTCAATACCGCCTCAAGAAAACATTGAGGATCGCATCAATGTCATCAAAGTTGGCCGCCTCATGGCCCTTACGGATGAAATCGTCATAACCCCACTCGTAGGGAAATCCATTGTGAAACTCGCTGTTTCAAATAACTATCCCGACTCGTACATACCTAAAGCCATCGATAAAAAAATATTCGCTGAAGCAACGAAGGAATTACCAGTGCCTTCTCAGCAATTAGTTGAAAACGCGATTCGATTTGCTGACTCAAAAGTTACTCATGTTGACCCCTACAGCACCGTGGATTGGCAATTTGTTTATCTCATTGGCCCTCTAATAACCCGCATACCGATTCTCGTTTTTGCCCTTTTCGTAACCCTTACCGTCCTCCTTCTTGCAACTCAGAAGATCGCGGACAGACCATGGGTCAAGTCAATTCGGTATCTCGCTCTCGTACCCCTATCACTCTGCCTTGCCCAAAACGAGTCGTCTTTCAACTTTCACGTACCAACCGTCGTGACAATTTTGGTGATGAGCATTCCCGTTGCCCTTATTGCCTTAAGCGAAAAATTTGTTCCCGTCATCCATATAACAATTGTTGTTATCTCGCTTTGCTTCTTTGAAAGAGGATCCGTTCTCACGGAAGTGCTATTTCACGTGTCGTTAATGGCCGCCTTAGTCATCCTCACATGGCATAAAAATCGTAAACCGGACACCAAATTCAGCCGTAACCTATCAAACTTTCTCGTTTTTGCTGTTCTTGGCACTACGCTATTTTGGGCATCCGCAGCATTAAAAGGAACAAGCAACATCGCATCGCTCCCCATGGTGCTTGCATGCATCTGCTTCTCGACGCTCGCCATCGTAGACTCAGATCGGCAACAAGCTCGCCGCCAAGCAACAATCGCTGCTTGCATTGGCCTTGCCTGCTTTGCCGCCACATCTTATCTGAGCCTTAAAGCGACATGGGAAATAGTTAAAAACTACAACCTCGAAACAAAATTGGCTCAAGAACAAGCCAAAGGTTTTGCCGCTGATTTTCCGTTGCCCAAAGAGAATTAACACATTCTTGACTGCTGGCGTCAAACTAAACAGATGAGCGAAAAATACAATGTCGAAAAAACCGACGAAGAATGGCGCAAGCAACTTAACGAAGACGAATTCCACGTCCTCCGCGAGCATGGAACAGAACGCGCATTCACCGGCGAATATTGGGATTTCAAAGGTGAAGGCGAATACCATTGCCGCGCCTGTGGAGCCCTTCTATTCGACAGTGAAACAAAGTTCGATTCCGGCTGCGGCTGGCCCAGCTTTTTCCGCTCCCATAGCGACACCATCGAATATGTCGGCGACACTTCTTTCGGCATGCACCGCATCGAAGTCCTATGCAAAAACTGCGGCTCCCACCTCGGGCACGTCTTCGAAGATGCCCCGCAAACTCCAACTGGACAACGCTACTGCATCAACAGCGTCAGCATCAAATTCCAATCAAAGGAAAAGTGAAGAAACGTTTATGCCGTTCCACCCCTTAAGGTGAAATCAAAACAAGGCGCTTCAACAGCTCACCCGCGCTCGGCTCACTCACCAACCCACCGACAAACCCTAAATCCAAATCACCTCGCTTCATCGAAACAAACGTGTCATGAGTTGAAACCCCGCCTTCAAAATAGCCACCTTTAATCAGCCAATCAATGTGCTTTTGCGAGTTGACCGCCTCATTCGTTTTCATCTGATAAATATCAAAAGCTGTACTCGTGCTTTTATTCACAAACCGCATTCGGACTGCAGAACGCTCCTCATCAAGCCCGACTCCCCCTTTTACTTTCACAAACTCAATGGATCGCATCGAAAAACCACGTGCGGTCTTATCTGGGGCATAGAGCGACATCCTAATCATCTTCGCCACATCCCGAACCGCTTCATGCTGAGCCTGCGGCCCTGTATCCTTAACATTGCTCACGCCAACCCCGTCGTGTGTAAGTAAGCAAGTAGCCAAAAGTGTGGTCATCATCATGATATATTTTGCCCGTCCGAAGGACTATATAATATCAAGGACGATAACCTGTTCATTTCGACCCACAAAATTACGAGGTTTACATTTACTACTCAAAAAGGATGCGGTGGGAGCATCCCTGCTCCGTCCTCCGTTACCACCCTCAATGGTGACCGCACAACTATTCTAACGCGCATCCGGTATGAGAATTACCGACGGCCCACACAATCTCGAATCATCCGCGCAAAGTTGTCCACACTGCGATCCAAACTCAAGTAATCATCTGCCCGCGCCCGCGCCGCCAACCCTAAACTCTCCAGATAAACCGGCGCACTTAATAAGTCCAAAATCTGATAATAAGCATCTCCATCATCGCTGAAGAACTCCATGCTCACATCCGCCACCCCAAGTTCTCGCAACGAAGGCAACTCCCGGCACATGACGGGCTTTGCAAGCGCCATCCCCATCGCCGCAGCCATCTTAAAGCCCGCCCTTCGATCAGGACACAGAACTAAATCCGCCGCTTGAATCAAAACCCAAGGATCAATCCCCGAATCAACAACCCGCGAGTGATTCATCTTCCGCGTTCCACCGACCATCTGATAAAGCCCAACCGAACGCGGAACTTCAGCTTTCACCATCTCAAGCAAGTCGTCAAAAACATCAATCGCCGAATCGTTAACCAAGCGACCCATCCCAACAATCACACGCGAGTCCGCATCCAATCCGAGTTGTTCACGCGCCACTTCTTTGCTCGGCAACCCCGCCGGAACCTGCACTCCCGGAACGATTACCTCCAGATTCACACCATCCGCATCATCTAAAACGCGCTTCGTCGCCCGCGAACTACAAATCCCCGTCCGTGCTGCCGCAAGTCGACCAATCAACTGATCATGAGTGGTTTTCGGAGTGTCATAAGCCACATAACCCCAAGGCTTCTTAACATAAAACGCCTCGCTACAAGCCCACGCCGCGCGATACCCCCATGCTAATACAAAATCAAACCCCTTCCCTGCATCCCGAACCGCACGACTAACTCGCCGATCGACTTGCCAACCTGTCTTCTCCGGAATCCAATCATCCGCCGTGTCAATTACGACTTCAATTCCCTTAGCTTCTAAACCGGGAACCAGCGACGACGCAAAGGTAGACATCCCCCCGGCTTTCTGCCTCGTCAAAAACAAGACGCGAATCATATTCATTCCTAGCGCGGAACAACTTGCGCATCCAATATTCTTTGGAGCACCTGTTCAACACCAAATCCCTCAAGTTCTACTTCCGGCCGCATAATCACGCGGTGCCGCAGAACAGGCATCGCCAGTTCCTTAATGTCATCTGGAATAACAAAGTCACGACCACGAATCGCCGCCAATGCCTGCGAACTCGCAACCAATGCTAAGCCCGCCCGAGGCGAACCACCAACCATTAAATCACCACTACTACGTGTCGCCCGCACAATATCAAAGATGTACTTAAACATCCGATCCTCAATCTTCACTGCTTTCACCTGTTCACGGACTGCCATCAAACCAGCAAAGTCCAGAACCGGTTGAATCTGCGCCTTCTCAAGATCCTGCGATCGAAAGCCAGCATGGAAACGTCGCAAAACATCAATCTCCTGTGCCTCGCCCGGATAATCCATCACGATCTTGAACAAAAAGCGGTCTTGTTGCGCTTCCGGCAAAGGATAAGTACCCTCGTATTCAATCGGGTTTTGTGTCGCAAAAACCATGAACGGCTTCGGCAATTCATACCGAATCCCATCAATAGTTGCATGACGTTCTTCCATCGCCTCCAACAAAGCCGCTTGCGTCTTCGGTGGAGTTCGGTTGATTTCGTCTGCCAACAAAACTGAAGTAAAAATCGGCCCTTTGCGCAACGTGAATTCACCATTCCGTTGATCAAAAACATTGGTACCAATAACGTCACTCGGCATCAAGTCTGGCGTGAACTGAATGCGTTTAAACTCCAAGTTCAAAGCCTGCGAAAAACTCCGAACCATCAAGGTTTTCCCTAGCCCCGGAACACCTTGTAGCAAGCAATGCCCATCAGCAAAAAGCGCAACCAACGCTTGTTCGACCGCCCGATTCTGCCCAACAATAGCTTTGCCTACCTCGGCATAAATCTGAGCCGCCACGTCAACAACTTGCATACGCTTCATCGTACCTGTCAGAAACTCGAAGTGCTAGGTGGGAACATTCTCTCCCGGTAAACTGTTCACTTCTTCAGACCTCCGTAGAGAGTCCGGAATCGCCCCTATGAAACCAGCAACAAAAGTCATGATAACCTCCGCCGCCGTGATCGCGGCAGTATTTGGTGGTATCTGGGGAGTCGGTGAAGTTCAGTTGAACCAATTTGATCCTAAACCCATCATTCCTGGCACTGTTACGCTCGTCGCCATGAATCCTGATCTTGGGTTCGCCATCCGCGTTTCAAACTCGGTTGCCCAACTTGTCCAAGTCGATAAAGCCGGTGCCGGTTTTGGCTCCGACGATCGACAAGCATCATCCGAAGATGCTCGGCGAATCCCCATGCGCGAACTTCTCCAATCCCTCCAAGGAAACGAAGAAGCCCTGGTAAGGCTAGTTGCAGTCCTCAACAAAATCGACTTGGACGAACTTCAGCCCGGAGTCAATGAATGGTCTGCCGAAGATATCCAAAAAGCCATCGATGGAGATGCTGCCCTTACCGAAAAGTTAACCAAAGATCTTAACGTCAAGCTGGATGGCACTCCGCTCGACGAAGTCCGATATGAGAGCATTACCACCGGCATAAGAATTCTTGTTCCGATTCCTGTAAGAGTCAAGATTGCCGGCGAACCCAAAACCCTGATCGCAAAACTTCCTGTCAGCTACCAACCAGCTTTCGCCAAGGAAGTTGCCAACATAATTGAAAAGCGATTCAATCCCTCAGATGAATACATCGTTGGTAACTATCGCGACATTGCCAGCAAGTATCTCGATGGTTCGACCGCCAAAGAAAATGTGAAGCAAAAGCTCCAAGATCTTATCGACGAGGAGACGAAATCGCAAATGGCGCAAAGACCGGAACAAGTCTTGCAGGGTGCAGATGTACTCGTCAACGAAACGTTGTTGGAAAATGCCACAACGTCAGTTAAAAAAGATGAAAAAGGCAACGATATCTACACCATCCACCTCAAAATGACTGAGGAAGGAAGAAAACGACTTTGGAAGTACAGCCGAAACAGAAAAGGCTCAAGTCTCCTCGTCGTTGTCAACGGTGTTGCTATCGCTGCCCCCAAAATTACAACGGAACTTGCTGGAAAACAACTTGATCTCACCGACCTACGCGATAAGCGACTTGTCGATGATGCAATCAAAGAAATCAACGCTCTCAAAAATTCACAATAAACCATTAGGAAAAAAAATGAAGCCACACACACTCGGACTATCTCTCATCCTCGGAATCTCACTTGGTCTCGTCGGCTGCGACAAAGGCGATGAAAAAGCCGCGCCCCCAGCTGATGCTCCCAAAGTCGAAGCGTTTCCAGAAGGAACTACAATTAGCGATCTCTTTCCCACGACCCCCGGAGCACAATCCACATTCGCTGCCGGTACAAGTCAGCTCACTCTTCGAGTTAAAGGCGTTAAAGATTCCGGTGAAGACAAAATCGTAACTGTCGAACTTGTCGAAAAAGATGCGGTTACAGACCTCGTCGAATGGCAAGTCGGCCCCAAAGGCATCTTCCAGCTTAACGCAAGAAATGGGCAAAAGTACGACCCGCCCCAAATGTCCGCCGCCCCAGATTTTGCTAGCCGAGCAGAACTCAAATACGCTGGAAAAGGCCCATTCCCATCCGTTGAAACCGGCAAACCCGATTACGGCACAATGAACGGACTTCTCCGGAACCGAGGAATCGAAACCGTTGATACCGACATGGGTCAAATCCAAGCTCTTGCCGTAGAAAGTGGCTACAACTACGAGTCAGGCGGAAAAAAATACGCCATCCGTAACACTACGTGGTTTGCCCCAAAATACGGTATCGTTCGGTTTATCCAATCGACCCTGCGTGAAGATGGCGCGAAAAGCGAAATTGCCATGAAACTTAAAGGGTTCCGAAGCAAGTAACCAAAGTAGATCAAGAAATGCGTAAGCTCACTTCTCTCATCATATTCGCTGCCCTCACTCTCGGCTTGTTCGCGTGTCAGCCTGAAACTGAAGGAAAACAAACGCCTGATAAACCAGCCACAACTGGTACCACCGGCACCGCAACTCCCGAACCAAAGCAAGAGGTACCAGAAAACCTCAAGCACGAGGGCTACCAATACTACGGGCTCGCCCTTGCGGATGAGTTGACTTACGACTTTGACTATAACGGTTCAAAACGACAAGGCAAGCAAAAGCAAACCTACAACGGGTTTACCGATGGAAAGCCGCGCTTTACAATCGAACGTGCCGAAGCCCTGTCAAACCTAGGCACCGACATCCTCGAAATCCGAGAAGATGGTGTCTATATGGTCTCCAGCCGAGAGCAAGTTTTGGAAACTCCAATACTTGCTCTCCCGGCAAAAATGGAAATTGGCAAAACCTGGGAAGTCAGCCAAAAACTGAAAGATGCTCAAGGCAACGAGGTAACCCTCAAAGCGTCAAACAAAATTGAAAAGCAAGAAAAAGTAACGACTCCCGCTGGAGCGTGTGACTGTCTCGTCGTTTCAATGAACGGAACACTGACAGTTCAAGGCAAAACCCAAAAAGTAAGCGGCAAAACGTGGTAAGCCGCCGGTACTGGCACTGTCAAGCTGTCCGTATCAACAACGGGGAACGACGGAAAGCCCAGCCAATATACAATCACTCTAGCGAAAGAAGCTCCCGCCGAACCAACTAAGTCAGCAGAATAATGATCACAATCCTGGCCGCAATCGCTTTATCCTCTTCACAGTCAAATGTTGAAGAGTATTTCCCGTTGCGGGCAGGAATGGTCAAAATCTACGAAGAACAGATTGTTTCTAACGGCAAAACTTACAATTTCAGTGTTATCGAAACCTATGTTGGCACCACCACAGTACGCCGATACGAAAAGTACATTGACGAATCCGAGCCCGATGTAGATAAACGCGAGAAAGTCCGCGAAATCACCGAGCAAGCATTCGAGATTCGCACCGCAATGGACAACGATACTCCCGTCCCAACCTACTATCAAGCAAAAGGCAATCGAGTCTTCATTGTTGGTACAGAAGAGGGACAACTTCTCAAAAGCGTCTATCCGGTTTTCGCTGTTGGTGCAAATCCTGAAACATTTATCTACACCGGCGAAATTCCCGTAATGGGAGCCCCCGCCCCGGCAATCATCGACGGCGAAACGAAAAATCGAGGTGATTTCAAGTTCAACAACAAGAACTATTCTGCTGTCGAAACCAAACTTAACTACAAGATGCAAGTCGGTGGAGGAATCGACATCACATCTGAGCAAAAGTCAGTCTATGCAAAGGGCCTGGGATTAGTCGAATATGAGGAATCAGGAAAATCTGGGAGTCGAACGACAAAGCGGAAACGTAAATTAACTAAGATTCAACTCCCTTAAAATGACTTTCCA
>JAPUDU010000278.1 GCA_027492935.1 Fimbriimonadaceae bacterium | reverse complement strand
GAAGTAAAAGTGGGGCGACACCAAGGATTAAAAACCTAGTGTTACCTCCAGTGATAGTGAGTTGGCTCCCGTAAGGGAGCCTTCTCTGTAGCCGAGATCTCAAAATGACAAACACAATTTTGAAGGTACAAGAAGAACTTACGAACGTTTTCGCTGGAGCGATTGCTCAACTTCCAGCATTAATTGCTGGTGTTATCGCGTTCGTCGTATTTGTCTTCATTTCTAAAAAAATTAAAAGGAAAGTTTCCGCGGCCGTCGCCAATAAAACTGGAGATTTAACTACTGCTGCAACGTTCGAGAGGATTACAAGTGCAATCGTCTTAATAGTGGGCTTCCTCCTTGCAGCCGGCATCGCTTTTCCGAATTTATCCTTTGATTCTTTAATTGCCACCCTTGGGCTCACATCCATTGCCGTAGGATTTGCATTCAAAGATGTATTCGAGAACTTCATTGCTGGACTAATGATCTTGCTCTCCCGACCTTTCTCAATTGGAGATACCCTTCGATCTCAAGGAATAACGGGAAAAGTAGAACACATAGGTGTACGCTCGATCTCGCTCCGACAAGCTGATGGAGAACTCGTACTTATTCCCGCTGTAAAGCTCGTCAGCGATGTAGTAGCCGTTGTCACGAACCAACGCGCCCGTCGATTTGAACTAATTATCGGAATTTCTGCCAATTGCGACATTGATGAAGCCGTGCAGATCATGCAGGAAGGTCTGGAAGCAGTTGAAGGGGTTGCCCAAGAACCGCCACCAGTCGTTGCCGCCGATAAATTCAATTCAACTTCAGTCGATATCAAGGTTCATTATTGGGTTGATACAAAAGAAAATACGATCTCAGGCACCAGAACACGTGTCGTAAATCAGCTCAAAAAAATCCTGGAAGCCAACAATATCTCCATGTCTTCTTCGGGCCCCATCAATCCTCCAGTCATCACCAGTAACCCCAAATCTATATAATCTTTATGGTTGGTGGGGGTTTCCCAACAAGTTCATTTTAAGCCAAATCGTATGATCAATTGTGAGGAACAGATTATGAACACAGATCAAATCGAAGGCAAATGGAAACAACTGAAAGGATCTTTCCGCGAAAAGTGGGGAGACATCACAGACGATCAACTTGAACAAGCCGCAGGTAAAAAAGATCAACTTGCCGGACTCTTACAAGAAAAATACGGAATGACCAAAGAGAAAGCAGAAAGCGCTCTTGATAAATGGTCAAGTCAGCCGGAAGATCATCCTACGTATGAAGCGATCTGGAACAACGTACAAGGCAAGTGGACAGAGCTAGTTGGACACTTCAAAGAATCATATGGCAAAACCATTGATGATGATTTAAAAGAATCAAAAGGTCAACGAGAAGTCCTTGCCGGAATGATCCAGCGCGAATACAACGTCAGCCGTGGAGAAGCTTTCGATATGGTTGATGATTGGGCATTCGGCTCTTACAAATCGCCAGATTTAGCCGGAGGTAAGTAACTGTGCTGCACTACGCCTTGGTTTTCTTTATCGTAGCCTTTATAGCTGCGGTACTAGGATTCTCGGGAATTGCGGGTGCCGCATCCGGAATCGCCCAACTACTATTTATCATATTTCTTGTTCTGGCAATAATGAGCTTCATTCGCAAGGATGTCTCTCATACCTAAAACAAGAGAAGGATTTAACTTAAGTTAAATCCTTCTCTTTATATCTTCTATATAAAATATCATTACCCCCTTCCCTGTTCATTATGAACAAAAACATAGTATGTAAGTGTTATGAAGACCAAACAACTAACCATGGCCGCAGCTTGTCTCGCAATGACAGCAACGTCGTTGGCAGACATTACTGTTCAATACAATGGACAATCCATCCCATTTACAGACGCTAAACCCAAAATGACCGCTGGACGTGTTCTCGTACCGCTTAGGGCCGTACTCGAAGGCATGGGTATTGACGTTAAATTCGATCCTGCAAACAATCTCATCACCGCTTCCCAACTTGATACCGTTGTTCAATTAAGACTTGGTAGCCAAGATGCATCCGTAAACGGTCGCCCAGTCACCCTTGATGTTCCCGCCCAAGCCGTGAACGGAAGGACATATATTCCCCTAAGATTCTTTGGTGAAGCATTCGGTGCCGATGTCAAATGGCGCTCGTTCGATGAAACTGTTCTGATCGCCAGAAACATCGACTTCCCCACTGTCCCTAATAACCCAATCCCCAATCCTGTGGCATACGGATTGAGCCATAACGGCGGATCCGGTTGGACAACCGGCGGAATGACTCTTAATTTTGAGCTCAAAGCCGCTCCTTCTCAAAAAGCAACCCTCTATCTCCAAGATGGAGCCATTGAAATTCCATTTAAGGAAGTTTCCGCAGGAATGTACCGCGCGGAATATGTTGTTCCATCAACTCAAGTCAAAGCATTGTCCTTCCGCGACGATGACGCCTTTGCAGTAGTCGGAACAGGAACAAATCGCGTAGCGATCCAGGCCGGTCAACCCGTCATGGTCGATAACAAGCGCCCAGACATCCGAAACTTTGAACCCGAACGCCTCAAACGTGTTATCCAACGTCGGCCAGCAATCACCGCCGAGCTTATGGACGAAAACGGTAGTGGCATTAACACTCAAACCCTCAAACTAATGGTAGACGGCAAAGATATGACTAGCCAGGCGTATGTAACCAACCGCCTCGTTGTTCTAAAGCCAGATGCTGACCTTTCAATTGGTAAGCACCTTGTGCGGCTTTCGGTCGAAGACCTTGCCGGAAACCAAAGCACAGTAGAAACCGAATTTGAAGTCGTAGCGGCCACGAATCTGGTTCAAGATTTCCAACTTGAAGCCCCCGCCAAATTGGAACCAGGCGACAGAATCAGTCTTTCCGCCAAAGTAGGTAGTGATGTCAAAAAAGTCAGCGTCCGATTCGGTACCCAAGACACGGTTAGACCTGCTCTCCTCGATTCTAACGGAACGGTAACCTACCGCTACACGATCGCCAAAGGAGACTCCTTCGACGACTCCTCAGTAACCCTCATTCTGGAAATGAATGATGGCAGCAAGTTGGAATATGTCGCCGAAAACAAGCTCACACTTGCGGGCACGATTACTCCTGAACCAAAACTGGTATCACCCGAAGCCGGAGCCGATCTCGATAAGAACGTTGTCTTCAAAGGCACGGCTGAAAAAGCAAAAACCGTCAAGGTGCGAGTCGAATACATCAGCTCAGTATTCGGACTCCTCCAAACCAGCGGTCTTGTCAAGGAAGTTGAAGTGGAAGTGGCCGCCGACGGCACGTTTACTACCGGATCAATCGCTCTTCGTGGCCCGCTGGGAAGTAACCCAGATAGTTATCAAGTGACATTGACTTCGATTTCATCGAATGGCCGAGAGTCAGAACCGGTAACAATCAACTTTAAAGGATAAATACGCAACCATTGCGTTTGCCCTTTGGCGCCCATTGTGCAAATGGGCGTCCTTTTTATGTCTAAGTCTCTGATCTCTCAGGCTCCATCTCACAATTACAAAAAAAGAGAGGCAATCCATTTGGATTGCCTCTCTTCATCCGCCATTAAGGCGTTGGAGGAGGACTACCGGGTTGAAGGTCATCTTCATGCTGAGGCAGATAAATGTTAATCCAGCCTGCCGCCTCGTTGTAGCTAACAGTTGCACCTAAGCTCTCACTCAAAAATCGCAACGGAACAACTGTCGATCCACTAAAGATCTGCGCCGGCATCGGAACATATTTCTCTTCATTGTTAACCATCGCCTTAACCGATCCAATCTTGAGCACTACCTCGATTCCTGGCTTGTAAGCCATAACCATCTGAGTTTTGGAATCGTAGTCAACCTTGGCCCCGATCTTTTCGAAGATTCCGCGAATCGGAACAAGCGTATGCCCTTGCTTCATGAACGGCTGAGTCGTTGCAAATGTAACGTCCTCACCATTGACAGTGACTCTCATCGTATGCGGTTTAGGTTCCTGAAAACCCATCACCGAAGCTGCGAGTAATGTTGTTAGTATCATCCCAACTAGTATCGTTCATCACCACAAACGATTTAAACACAGACATGCCCTCATTTCATAAAGACTGCATAAAGTAATAGTTTCACTCCTAATCCGTGAAAAAGCGATATTCCCATTTAAACTAAAATATCAAAACCCCCATCACTATCGACAAAAACAAGAACAGTCGATGGGGATTCATCATTGCCAACTAGATATAACGTTGTTGTAGCAACATTTCAACTTGCTAATCAAGTGCAAAAGCGAAATGTAAAAAAAATTGCTCATACATGAGCAATTCGAACTCAAATTCCCTGCCTAAGTTCAAGGGCACAGCAAATCAGAGCTGAAAAACCACTTGAATTCTCGCAATATGCTTCGTTCCCCTGCCCTCCAAGAAAATCTTGACAAAAAATTCATGTTCGCAGTGTAATTGCTTGTCTTACCCACAGCTTCGCTCCTGTAAAACATCATTGCCATCCCAAAGCATTGTCGTAATCGCACCATTCTTAATCTCACTTCGCTTCAAACCATCGCCACAGTGCATTGCCAGTGTCTAGTTACAAGCCGTTACTCACAATAACATTGCCATTCACTCGCAAGTTTGTGCTGGCTCTCAACCGAGCCCTGAGCAAAACCATAAGTCTGGTTACCAACCGCATCATAAGAGTAATTGCGAACAAACGTTCCCGCACCACTACCAGAAAACTCAACAAGACGGTCAAGAGCATCATAGGTAAACATCTTTATCGGAATCGTCTTCCGCATAATTTGATGCAAGTCAAAGATAAATATTCAACCGGGCAACGATATTCACTTAGTATGTGCTGAAATAATTGATCTCGCTATGGGATGTAATGAATCCATTAACTCTTGATCCAGCTGATTAACATCTGTGAAGCGAAAGCTTACGTACCCCTCTTCTATGATCTGGTTTAAATTACTAACAGTTGCCTTTATCATCTCCGCTTTCTGTGCTGAATATTCTAAATTGCTAAGCACTTCAATCATTGCAGGGTAAAATACTTTAGCGGCATGAGCCCTAACCATCTGTTCTCCGCTAATGTTCAACTTTGAGTTTAATTCACTACAAAGTTGAACCAAACATTCATTTTCCCTTAAAAAGGGTAAGAGGTACGCCCAGGATTCTGCCGAATCTACATCCACAGGCAACAGGTATTGGATAGCTTTACTAACCTCACTCGAGCTCCCTAAACCTGGAATTAACCGGAGTGCTTCGGCTAAAAACAAATGAGCATTCCCCTTACCGTTTTCCTCCAAAACATTCGAAAAAATCTCTCCGAAACATTTCCCTTGTGCGCTGTCACACATGATTATCTTTTGAACCAATTCGTTTATTTCTCTAAGCTCCATACTCAAAAATCCTGGACTTGCAAAAGGAACACAATCAAATCCTAATTTTCTTCAGATTGATGAATGCCACGGCATCTTTTCTAGCCTCTCACGTTTTACTCCACTCTGAGCAGCGGTGATAGCACTAAATTTTTTCAACAGCCACCGCAGCATTACTATTAAGGCTGAATAGAAAGGCAAAGCGGCTAAGAATCGATTTCTAATTTTCAACTTTGCTCCATTGACCGGCCAAGGCACGCATCACAAATGCTTTCCAGTTCATCCCACTTCTGTAACTGAGGATAACGTAAACACCACTCTCATATCCACGACGTAACTCCTGCGAGAAATAGTTTGATGGTGCATGGATGGAATAAAAGTTCCGAAAAATGCCAACTTACCAGGATGACTACAAATTTCAATTCGCCAGCTTGAACTGAATTAATATCGCTATCCGTAGTCATGGAGAAAGCTATACGATATCTATTGCTAAGTTAGCTCTTTGTGCAATACATGCAAATTTGCCACAGAATTATCTAATTGAATCTCTTCAGACTTGCATTTTATGATCAACACCTGCGATTCATCAACGGTTTTAAAATAAACTACCTCAATCTCATCCCTTGGGATCACTTTTAGCCCTGCGTTATTATTGATAATTAAGTACCTCTCGCTTAAGAGGCAGACTGGCGAGTTTGGTTTACCCTGCAACCACAGAGTTAATAATATGCAGCATATAAAAGTAATTAAAGCACTGACAATTGAAATAGAATCATCAAAAATGTAAAAGGATAGTACGCATACTGCGCCACATAAACTCCCTGCCCAGAGGTAGGATTTCATCAAAATAATAGGTCTTTTAATCACAGTGCCTTGAGCCTCCCAATATTCGAATAGAAACACCCATAACTCCACACCAGCTAACCCACTGATTCAAAATCACTTCAAAGCCAGAATTAGAGTCTAATACCCAACATAAACTGAAAATTTTAACTACCAAACTGCGGCGCACACATATCTGCAGACTTGCTTTG
>JAPUDU010000277.1 GCA_027492935.1 Fimbriimonadaceae bacterium | reverse complement strand
GAACAATATTCCGCCGAATACTCTGGTTAATCCGCTCCGTCCGAGCCACCGATTGCAACAATGAAGGGTAATAAGCCATCCGGCTCGTTGTCTCCACTGCCGTACAGAAAAGTGAAAAAAGCTTCTCATCCGGAACCTGATCACGCTGAAAACCCAAAGCACACCATGCATGACTTCCTCCCGGACGTTCCCAACTTGCAACCCAATAAACTTCCGCTTCCAGTCCGGTAAACATCCCCAACCGAACTGCCAATGCCGACCCATCCGCAATAAAAGCGGCTTTGGAGTCAATCAATGCCCGCCGGAAAGCCCCCTCATTAGTTATCCAAGCCGTCGCATCCCGACCAAGCTCAATTCCAATCTGGTCAATATCCGTCCGTTCCGGCAACTGATTGTGATTCACCCCACCCCAGTTAGCCCCGTACGGATTTTCAAACGCCACGCTCCGCCAAGAACCCGCCTTAGAGTTCTCCATCAATAAGCAAAGCCCTTTGTAATCCCCAAACAAAAAACGATAATGCCGCAATGCCGCCACCAAAATTTGGCGACCATCTAAACACTCACCAAGATCATGAATCAGCTCGAGCATCCGGCGAGCTGTTTCGACTTCAGAACGCTCACCTACTGATTGACCTGCCAAATCTTGCTGTTCCATTGATAAAGAAAACCTTAAACAGCTTG
This sequence comes from Fimbriimonadaceae bacterium, assembly GCA_027492935.1. Classification (GTDB taxonomy): domain Bacteria; phylum Armatimonadota; class Fimbriimonadia; order Fimbriimonadales; family Fimbriimonadaceae; genus UphvI-Ar2. Next base: position 5,803 of record JAPUDU010000277.1, on the reverse strand, counting down.
GACGACAACTTTTACGTTAATGATCGCAAAACCCGTAACTTTTCTTACGACCCCCGCACTTCTGTGACTAATAGCGACTAAGCCGTATAGCCAAGCTCACGTCGCTCGCGGCGATAACCACCATCGCACGGCACAAAGATATTGCAATGCGTCAACTCATGCCCATAACCATGAACCGTTACCGACGGCCCGTCAGTTTTTGCATTCTCCAAAACGTGATATTCAAACGGTGGGATCAACGCTCCCGCGGAAGCAACTCCCGCCAAGATTGAATCCTCTGCCTTAAACTGAACAACGGCATCGTCTGGCGACCCGATCAAGTCAAACGAAGTCACCCGAATCTTGCCCCGATAAACACACTCAACGCACCATTCACCCGCATGGTCGTGCAATGCCGTTCCTTGCCCCTTATCCCAAACCATAGCCACTACTGAATAACGCCCTTCTGGATCGCGGTGAACTAAGCGACGCGCATAAGTTCCATCCGCTGGCAACATCTGCTCTTCTTCCAGCACATCTATCTTGTGCGAAAACGCATACTCCAAAAGTTCTTTAACCTTTGCACAGCGAGCCTCACATTCCGGTATCGCTACCGCTTTGTCGAGAGCTGTAATAAACGCCGTCAAGTTTGCTTTTCGATCAGTACCCATGGCTCTTGCTCTATTGTACTAAATTCCTCGTTCAACGCTCCTGACACATTTGCCAGACCCACAAAATTACGAGTTCAGCACCGATTCCAAAACCCCACACGCACGCTGAATCTCCTCCACTGTATTGTAGTGAACCGCGCTCACCCGAACAACCCCCGTATCAACCGGAATACCAACCGCCTCACACACCCGCCAAGCATACATATGACCGTACTTAATCCCAATCGAGTGCTCATTAACCCGCTGCTCAATCTTATCTGAGCCTAACCGATCGTGAACAAAACTAAACGTTGGGTGTCGATCAATCCCTGGCTGAGTAACCCCCAAAACCCTTAAATCCTCACGCGAGTTCAACCAGCCGAGCATCGTGAACGAAAGTTCCTTCTCCATCTTCCCCATCAATCCATATGCCCCCGTAATCACTTCCCGCGAAGCCACTTCCCCAAACCCAACCTCAGTCCCCGTCAAAAACCCATAATAACTCCCCAGTGCTAAGAATCCCGCCATTCCTTCATAGCTCAAGCAACCAAGCTCAAAATTCATCGCTCCTTTCTTAGGGAGCTGCTTATGGTTAGGGCCATTTAATTCCGCCCAACGCTCACTCTTCCCCCAAAGGGCGCCCATATGTGGCCCATAAACCTTATAGGCGCTAAAACAACAAAAATCGACTCCCCAATCCTCAACTGACAACGCTTGGTGGCTTGCCGCGGCGACCGAATCTAAAACCGTAACCGCCCCTACTGACTCAGCAATCTTGACAACCGCCTTCGCATCAACAATATCCCCCACCAAATTACAAGTCTGAGTAAAACAAATCAGCTTTGTCCGTTCGTTAACTAAGCTCGCCAAGTCATCCAGCGAGCTCAAACCCGTCTTCGCGTCCACCCCCCACCACCGAATCACTACCCCAACTTCACTCAGCCTCTCCCAACAACCAATATGACTTTCGTGGTTAGAAACCGAAACCACAATCTCATCCCCTGCCTTCAAATTCTGCCGATAAGCTCCCGCCAGCATGTTAAACAACGCTGTCGCACTCTGTCCCACCACAACCTCGCCCGTCGATTCACCGCCAAAAATCCGCGCCATAAATAACTTGCACTTCTCAACAATCTCACCACACCGCTGACTTGCACCGTAACTCGCTCCTTTTTGAGCGTAATCCTCCCGATAAAACCGTGAAATTTCATCAATCACCACGCCTGGAACCTGGCTCCCACCTGCATTTTCCAAAAAAGCAAAGCCACTTGCCAAACTCGGAAACTGAGCCCGGATAGCCTCAATCGAAGGTGCTGTATGAATCACTCATCCAGAATACCGCCCCAAAATTAACTATTTAATCGCACCTGCCAACATCGCCTGTTGAACCTTATCTTTCAAAACCAAATAGAGCGTTAACACCGGCACCATAACCAAAACCGCACCCGCAAAGATAGCCCCCCAATCCCCGGCATATTGTTGCTGAGAAATTAAATCCGATAAACCAACCGGCAAAGTTTTCTGCTTCAACATCAATATCTTCGCCAAGTTATATTCATTCCAAAGCCCAATCGCGTTAAAGATCAAAACCACCCAAATCCCCGGCTTCGCAAGCGGCATCATCACCCGCAAAAACAAGCTCCAGTGCCCCGCCCCATCAATCGTTGCCGCTTCACCCAATTCGTCCGGCAATGCCGAAAAGAACCCATGCAAAACAAAAACTGTGAAGCTCAAAGAATAAGCCACGTAAGCCAACACCAACCCCAAAAGTGTATCGTCCAAACCGATCTTAACCATCGTCAAGAAAAGTGGAACCGCCGCCAGCAAGTTCGGGAATAACATCCCCATTGTTACCAAGCCCAAAATCGCTCCTGACCCCTTAAATTTGTACTTCGAAAGCGCATAAGCCATCATCGACCCAATAGGAATCAGAACCACAATCGTCAAGACCGTTACAAGCAAGCTAAAGACAAATGCCGCTCCCAAATCCTGCTCGGTCCACGCTTTCTCAAAATTCCCCCAAGCCGGAGGATTTGTAACCGCAAAGGGCGACAACGTAATATCCGAATTACTCTTTATCGAACTAAAGAACACCCAAGCGACCGGCAAAACCACGCTCAACGCGAACAACACCATCAGCACCGATCGCAATATTTTCATCGCCGACCTTCCAACGGATTTTTCCTAAACATCAGCCACAAAACGGAACTGCTGACCGCTGTAATACACATCATCACAACCCCCATCGCCGCAGCTTTCCCAAAGCTCCCCTCAATCGTCATCATCCGGTAAAGAGCATTCAACATCGTCTCCGTTCGGTTGCTCGGCGCACCTTCCGTCATAACGTTGACCAAAGCAAATACCCCCAGCGACGCAATCGTCACATGAACTGCCGCCACCCGTCTAACTGGCCACATCAAAGGCCGCGTCACCCACAAATACTTCCGCCAACCCCGCGCCCCTTCCAATTCACACGCCTCATGAACCTCAGCCGGGATCCCAGCAAGCCCAGCACAAAACAGCATCGTATAAAAACCCATGCTGACCCAAATAAACGCCACAGCAAACGATGGAAAAGCTGTATTCAAATCCCCCAGCCAGCCATCCTGCGGCCCTTTTAATCCTGTAGAACGCAACAGCCCGACCGTCGGATGATAAACCGCCCGCCAAATCAAAGCCGCCGCTACTAACGAAATCAAATTAGGAAAAAGATAAACCGTCCGCATCCCCCGCGCCAGTTTAGAATCCCCGACCGCTGCATGAGCCAAGGCCATACTCAACGCCAACAAAATCGGCGCAACGACCACCAAAATCGTAAAGTTGTTTCGAAGCGCCCACCAAAACTGCTCCGATTCCCAAAGCTTCTGAAAATTCTCGGTTCCATTTGGAACCATCTTTGTGGAAAGCCCCGAAAACCGAAACGTACTCAATTGAATCGTCCGCACAAACGGAACAATGACCAACCCTAAATAGAGCACTAACCCTGGAACCAAGCAGGCCAGAATAAACCCTGTTCGACGGATATCCCGACCTGCCATCAATCAACCTTTAGTTGGAAGTGTATTTGTACTTCGCAATCGAATCGTCTTTGCGAATCTTCTCCGCTTCCATCTCAACCTTCGCCGCAAACTCTTCTGGAGTCAACTTCCCGTTAAGTAATTCCGTCACGATATCACCCACGATTTTGTAAAAGTCCGGATACCATTCGCGCCATTGAGAAGCCCACAATTTACTACTTGCCTTATAGTAAACCGCCGCACTTGCCAAATCCTCTGGCATGTCCGCCGGATCGCTACCATTGATCGCCATAAACGTACCCTTCTCCGTAACGAACTGGGTCGCTTTTTCTTTTGAGGTGAGGTACTTAAAGTACTCAATTGCCGTCTTTTTGTTCTTCGAAGCACTCGGAACAAACCACGGTTCAATCTTCACCATCATCGCCGTCGGGTCACCTTTGCCATCCCCCAAAACCGGCGGCAAGAAGTAGCTAATGCGACGTCCTTTCGGCATCTCATCCTTCATTTCCGAATAAAGCCATGTCCCACATGGAATCATCGCCGCACGTCGGTTCAAAAACTCTGCTTGAGCTTCCGTATGGCTCAAAGCTGTTGCCCCGGATTGGAAGTAACCCATATCCCGCAACTCGCGAATCATCTTCGCTGCCCGGATAACTGGCTCACTGTTCCAAGCCCCCGGCTCAAGATTTTGGCAAGCATCCATCGCTTCCATTCCTCCTGAGCTAATAATCCATGGCTGAAGCATTCCCGAAAGCATATAGTCCGGAAACTGCCCTTGATAAGTGATCGGAGCCATACCCGCCGCTTTGATCTGCTGACAAAGCGCTAACAATTCAGCATGAGTCTTCGGAACCTTCCAACCCTTTTCCGCAAACAGATCCGGGTCGTACCACCAACCCCAAACCGAAAAGAAGTAAGGCATCAAGTACTGCTTGCCATCCTTCTGACCAAGCTTCAACAATCCTTGATTAAATGTCTCACCCCAAGGAGTTTCAGAACCATAGGCTGGCTCTTTCAAAGCCGCCGTCAAATCTTCAACTGCCCCGTCCTGGACTGCCTTCCAAGAATCAACCCGCCAACCCGGATAAGCCAAAGCCGGGGGATCACCTTTTTGCATTCTTGGCATGATCTGCTGGTCAATCCGAGGATCACCAATCACCTTCACCTCGTTGCCTGTCTTTTCCGTAAACTCTTTTGCCGCTACTTCGTAAAAATCTTTTCCGTAGCCGCCTTCAAAAACCATCACCTCCGTTACTTTCGCCGGAGCTTCCTCGCCACCACCACCTGCTCCACCAGAATCAGGCTTATTGCATCCACCGATCCCCACAATCAGCGCGCCCGCCAAAACCAAAACCCCCGCGCCAAAGCCAAACCGACGACTCAACTTCATAACCTCAACAAATTACCCACAAATCCTTTGAACTTCAATCTTTTTCCCCGCCAAAGCACAACGAAAATCAGCCATCATCCATCTAACACCAATGTTGATGCCACTCATCGCCGCTCTCGCTATGCTTCCTCAGCAACAAGTCTCAATCATCCCTCAACCCAAAAGTATCGAAGTCAAAAGCTCAACGTTCATCCTTAATTCGCAAACCACCATCACATCTAAAAGTAGTAAAGCCGCGGCTCAAATGCTTAACCAGTATCTATCGCCCGCCACTGGTTTCACGTTCAAAACAAGCTCCAAAACGGATAACAGTATTGCTCTAATCCTCAAACCTGAGCTAAAAATGGAGGACGAAGCGTATCAACTGATCTCAAATCCCGACTTCATAACGATAACTGCCTCATCCGAATCAGGACTCTTCTACGGAATCCAATCTCTACGCCAGCTCTTACCTTCAGCTATTTTTTCCCCAACTCATCAAACGAAAGTGTGGGAGATCCCCGGCGTCACCATCAACGATTCCCCTCGTTTCAAATGGCGCGGAATCATGCTCGACGTCGCCCGACATTTCACCGCTAAAAACGATGTCCTCAAATTCATTGACGCCCTCGCTATCCACAAAATAAACACATTCCACTTCCACCTCACCGACGACCAAGGCTGGCGTGTCGAAATCAAAAAGTATCCGCGCCTCACCGAAGTCGGGTCAATGCGCAAGCACACTGTTATCGGTCACAACACCGACAAATACGATGGCATCCCCCACG
>JAPUDU010000276.1 GCA_027492935.1 Fimbriimonadaceae bacterium | reverse complement strand
TCTCTTTTGAAAATCCGCTCAGGTAAATAATCCCAGCCCGCATATTCAAAAGCTGCTTATGAAGAACTGCCGTGGCGATTAATCCAAAAACGCAAAGCCCAAAAAGTAACGAAAGAAACCAGGTCTTCCGCCAAAACTGAACCCGGGTAACAACATCTCCCGCCCCATGCAATGCGGAATGATCAATCTCATCCCAGTTGAGATTACGGACATTTGATCCCTGAGACATTATTGATCCTCCGTCGGAATACGAGCCATCACTTCCCCCAACACTAATCCAGAAATCTTAAACGTTTTATCGCGCCCTTGTTCACCTTTTACAAGTTCAACTTGCGACTTAGAAACCCCAACAACTTTTGAAATCAGCTTCTGAACAGCGCCATTTGCTGCCCCATCAACCGGTGGAGCATTTACCCACACCCGAACCTTGCCGTCAGACTGAATCAACATTTTGTTTTGCGAAGATTTCGGAGTCACCCGTACCGTCAATTCACATGCCGGAACTTCAGACATCAACCACCTGCGCGTTCACCTACCCCGTATAATTGGCAAGTTCACAAAAAGCTTTAGCTTTGACTATCAGTAACTTTAGCTTTCACTTTATCTCTGTTCAATTTCGCCGCCGCATCATCTGGCGCAAGCTTGATATATGTTTCCCAAACCGCTAAGGATTCCTTATAAAGTCCAAGGCGGTCATAAGAGTGCGCCAACAGCCGATAAGTATTGGGATGTGGCTTCGGTGTCATGTTTAAAGTTGGCTCAAGTAACTTGACCACCGGCTTATACGATCGCTTTTTGTAATAAAACTCTGCCTCCGGATAAGCCGCCTCTGCCCACTTCGGAAACTGCTCTCTAAACCGAACATACGTTGCAAGCTCTAAGTCAGGGCGCTCAATATTGCCATACATAAAACCAAGATCAGTCACAATCTCATAATCGTTTGGCCGCCAAAGAACTTCCCACGATTGCACATTGATCGTTGCTGGAAAGTCGCCGTCCTTAAACAGATTATCCTTCTCTGCACCCAAGCGCCAATAAACGGCCTCCGTAATCTTTTTTGCCCCTGGTGTCGAAGTCATCTTCTCCAATTGAGCTGAACTCATAGCAACCGTTAACACGCCCACCGTCAGCATCAATATCCTAGTTTTCATCATCTTCACCGATTCAATAAGTCACGCAAAACTGCTTGTACAGTTTGAGGATCGGCACGACCTTCCGTTTTTTTCATGACCTGACCAACAAAAAAGCCGATCAAAGATTCCTTGCCGCCCTTAAACTGCTCAACCTGCCCCGGATTCGCATCCAAAATCTCCTGCGCCGCCGTTTCAATTGCTCCCGAATCATTAATAACCGAAAGCCCTTGTTCTTCTACGACGTTCGATGGCATCTTTCCGGTACCAAAACAGTCCTCAAAAACTTGCTTGGCCATCTTGCCGCTAATCTTGCCGTCTTCAATCAACCCGATCAGTTCAACAATATGCGCCGGCCGAACCTTACTCGCGGGCCGATCTTCAACCCCATCCCCGTCAACCATGCCCACTTGACCATTCTCATTCAACAGCCGAGCAAAGTCACCATTCATCCAGTTACAAGCCAGTTTCGGGTCTGCTCCCAGTTCAACACACTTCTCAAAGAAGTCTCCCCAATATTGTTCGGAAACCAAAATACCTGCATCGTAATGGCTCAGCCCAAACACATTCTCATACCGCAACTGTTTAGCTAATGGCAACTCAGGCAAAGTTGCTCGAATTCGGCTAATTCTCGCCACGTCAAAATGCATTGGGATCAGATCTGGACAGGGGAAATACCGATATTCCGCCTCAGATTCCTTAATCCGCATCAAATAGCTCGATAGCGTTTGCTCATTCCAACCCCGAGTCTCTTGCCGAACAACGCCCCCAGCTTCCAATACTTCCGACTGTCTCTCCAGTTCATAAGAAATCCCTAACTGAACCGACTTAAAGCTATTCAGATTTTTAAGCTCCGTCTTAGTTCCGTAGGTTTCCGAACCTTCTTTCCGGACTGAAATATTGGGCTCGCAGCGCATCGAACCTTGTTCCAACTTCCCGTCACAAACCCCAAGATAAATCAAAATCGCCCGAAGTTGAACCATGTATTCACGAGCTTCATCCGGCGATTCAATGTCCGGCGGAAACTCCGTAACAATCTCCATCAAAGGAACACCCGCGCGGTTGTAGTCAACCCCGCTTCCCCCACCTGGCAAATGCATCAATTTCCCCGTGTCTTCCTCCAAATGAACCCGACGGATTTTTATGCGCTTCGTGCCTCCATCAGATGTCGGAATCTCCAGCCACCCGTCGTATCCAATAGGATTCGTGTCTCCGTACTGGCTGACCTGAAAACCCTTCGGCAAGTCAGGATAGAAATAGTTCTTACGGTGAAAAACAGAATCTTCGGGAACCGTACAATTGAGTGCTAAAGCCGTCTTGATCACCATCTCAACTGCCGCTTCATTCGGAACTGGCAATGTCCCCGGCAAACCCAAACAAACCGGGCAAGTCCGCGTATTTGGCATTCCGCCAAACGCTACCGGACAACGGCAGAACATCTTGCTCTCCGTCATCAACTCAGCATGGACTTCCATGCCAACACTCACTACATATTCCGACATCCAGGCTCCATTCTACTCACCCCTGCCTAGCTCCAAAGTGCCCCTACCCTTTCAAACTTACTGCCATACTAAATTGCACGTTATGCCTACCTTCCATGAGGGCCTCAGCTTCGACGACGTGCTCCTTCTCCCCCGTCGAACAGACATTCTTCCTAACCAAGTCGATACCAGCACGACTCTTCTTCCCGGTGTTGTTCTCACTACTCCCATAGTCTCCGCTCCGATGGATACTGTCACCGATTCACGACTTGCCATCGCAATCGCTCGAGAAGGCGGCGTCGGCGTTATCCATCGAAATATTCCTATCGAAGAACAGGCCCGGCAAGTAGACCGAGTTAAACGTTCCGAGCATGGAGTCATTACGAATCCAATCCAGCTCACCGCCGACAAAGTGCTCCAAGAGGCCGTTGACCTCATGGAGCATTTTCATATTAGTGGTGTCCCAATCACCGATAACACCGGCAAACTCGTAGGAATTCTCACCAACCGAGACATCCGATTCGAAACCGATTTCAAACGCCCCATCACAGAGCGCATGACCACAACAAACTTGGTCACTGCCCGCCCCGGAACAACTCTGGATCAAGCTCAAGCTCTTCTGGCTGAACACCGCATCGAAAAACTCCCGATCGTCGATGAAAACGGCCTCCTAAAGGGTCTCATCACAATCAAAGACATCGAAAAAGTCAAGCGACACCCCAACGCTACAAAAGACGATAAAGGACGTCTCTGTTGCGGAGCCGCAATCGGCCCCCTCCGCGAACCGTACGAACGAGCCAAAGCTCTCATGGATGCCGGTGTCGATTTCATCGTTATTGATGCCGCCCACGGACAAAGCATCGGCGTAATCAACTGCGTCAAGATGCTCAAAGAAAAGCTTCCCGATCTCAAGGTCATCGCCGGAAACGTCGCCACCAAACAAGGTGTCCGCGATCTCCACGCTGTCGGAGCCGATGCACTTCGCCTCGGAATTGGTGCCGGTTCAATCTGCACCACCCGCGTCGTTGCTGGTGTCGGTGTTCCTCAGTTCACCGCAGTACTCGATTGCTGTGAAGAAGCCAATAAACTCGGCCTACCCACAATCGCCGATGGCGGCATCCGATCGAGCGGAGACATCGTCAAAGCCCTCGCCGCCGGAGCCAGCACTGTTATGATGGGCAACATGTTCGCCGGATGCGAAGAGTCACCAGGGGAAATGGAAATCTATCGTAACCGCGCCTACAAAGTTTATCGTGGCATGGGCAGCATCGGCGCGATGAAGCAAGGTTCATCTGACCGTTACTTCGCAATTAAAGAAGCAGGAGCTGCAATGGTTCCCGAAGGAGTTGAAGGGCGTGTTCCATTCAAAGGCCCCCTCGGCGATACTGTCGCTCAACTCATTGGCGGACTCCGCTCCGGTATGGGTTACTGTGGAGCATCAACTCTCAAGCAACTTCATGAAGAAGCCGAATTTGTTAAAATCACTAACGCCGGACTTCTCGAATCACATCCTCACGATGTCTGGATAACCAAAGAGCCGCCCAACTACAGCAGTCCTTACGCTCAATCAAGCGAATAAAATAAAAATCCCCCGACTTCTAAAGTCGGGGGATTTTTTTATCTCTGGTTATTACTTACTGCGTTTACGTGATGCTATCAAACCCGCAACGCCAGCCAGAATTGCCATTGTTGCCGGCTCCGGTACAACATCGTAATTCACGTCAAGCGAACCAATATTGTCGTCATACCATCCGGGTGCACCAATAAAGCCAAATCCATCCGCTACCCCCAAATACAACCGAGTTGCGCTGTCCGGAACAACAAAAGATTGAACCGATCCGGATCCGTTGCCAGTCAAACCGTCTCCGATAAAGAATACTTGCTGAAGACCGGGCGAGTAACTCGTCAAAGCGTAGTCGCTCAATGAACCGTAAACCATATTGCCTGGAGCCGCAAGGCTTGTCGGATCATTATCATCCAAAAAGACACCAACCAAAAATCCTGATTCCGGGCCAACATATCCTGAAATACCACCAACTCCACTCAAGTTAGTGGTCGTAGAAAAGTTTCCTCCATCCGGACCATTGTTCGGGCCACCTTGCCATCCCCAAGTTCCTGTCGCCAGTAATGTAGCTGTTCGACCGCTACCAGCCGAAAGGCTAATAAACGGTGCGGCAACTCCGCCGCCACCACCACCCGGAGCAGGGACAGGGTTTGAAAGGCTCCCTGAGCCAAAAATGTTTGACTTAGCATCAACATTTAACATTCCTGATTGCGCGAGTGACAAACCTGGCAAAACCGACAACACGATGAGCGAAATTCCAACTCTCTTCATTTTCCTTCTCCAACTCCCGTAAGCCGGGAGACTCCTATTAGTGTATCAAATCACAAGTTGTATTGTCATATAAGTTTGATTTTCCGGCCCATTGCGGTCAGAAACACTGACATTACGTTCCAAAAACAATGTTCTTCCGATCATGGTAGCCTTCAAAGCATGATTCTTGATCGCCGCTCCTTCCTCGTTGGAGCTGCCGGGCTCGCCATAAACCCAAGGCAATTCACCGATGACCTAACCACCGTCAAAGTTGAACAAGGCACTCTCCAAGGCGAACTCCAAAACGGAATCAAAATCTTTCGAGGTATTCCCTTCGCTTCCCCACCTGTCGGAACCCTCCGTTTCAAAACCCCTCAACCGCCAAACCCCTGGTCCGGAACCCGACATGCCATCAAAAACGCTAATGCTGCGATGCAGTCGGGCCAAGGTGATTCCGAAGACTGCCTCTATCTCAACATCTTCGCTCCTCCCGATCAAGGCTCCTACCCCGTTCTCGTCTGGATTCATGGCGGAGGAAACACCGGGGGTGGAACCGCAGGGCAAAGTGGCGCGACCTACGCAAAGCAAGGCATCATTGTCGTCACCCTTGCTTACCGGTTAGGAGCATTCGGTTACCTCCCTCTTCAGCATCTTCTGGGGGACGAATACGCATCATCAGGCATCAATGGAATACAAGATCTCACTGCCGCCTTGCATTGGATTCAAAGGAACATCGCCAACTTCGGCGGCGACCCTAACCAAGTCACAATCGCCGGACAATCAGCGGGAGCAAAAAACGTTGCCGCCCTTATGGCCACAGTTAATGCTAAAGGGTTGTTTCATCGCGCAATCATGCACAGCGGGAGCGGGCAAACCATCCACCGCAGTGAGGCTGGCAAAGAAGTAACTGCACACCTACTGAGGATTCTCAACTTGCAATCTCAAAACACCAGAGAGCTACTGACCCTCTCTTCCAGCGAAATCCTCGCGGCCCAGCAACAGCTACAACGCGAGTTCCCAACCAATTTCCCATTTCGCCCCACAATCGGCCCCGAACTACTCCCCATCGTCCCCGAAAACAACATTCAGTCCAACATCCCATTGATCCTCGGAACGACACATGATGAAAGCATTTCTTTTTTCAACCCCAAAGATGCTGCAACCTCCATTCAATCCCGCGAGGTATCAAACATCCCCTTCAAAACCATGCAAGATATGGAGGAAGTTTATCGAAAAACGTTCCCCGAACTATCCAATCTCAACCGTCGCATTCGCCTTCTAACAGCTCAAGAGTATTGGATGCCTAGCGTACGTTTTGCAGAAAAGCACGCCACAAACGGTGCCAAAACGTGGATGTACCGCTTCGACCACGCCAACAGTGATCCCAATAGTGATCACTTCAAACTTGCCTCTCACGGCGCTGAAATGCAATACATGTGGAACCACCAAGAAGGTTGGAACATGCACGAAACCTGGGTCGATTTCATCAAGGGCAAAAATCCCTCATCCTGGCCCCTTTACACTCCCGAAAAAAGAGCCACCCGAATCTTCCAACAAAACGGAAAGTTCA
>JAPUDU010000275.1 GCA_027492935.1 Fimbriimonadaceae bacterium | reverse complement strand
GCTTAAAGCCGTCAAAAACCTTGGCCGTAAAGGGCCGTACCACATAGCGGAACAAGAATGCATCCAGTGTACCGACGAAATGCGGATGACCGAGATCGTAGCCGACAGCCCGTCGGATCTCTTCGCCACCCACGCGAGTAAAGGAAAGTGCCGCTATCCCTGAGGTATCATGCTCCCACTTCTCTAAGCTCCGACGGATAGATTCTGCGACGAGCCATGTCTTCCCGCTGCCTGGCGCTGCCCGCACAACGCGGATCCTCGCAGTGGACTGGAGCACTTGGTCTTGCTCTAGAGTTGGCCTTCTATCGCTCATCCCGGAGTCACCTCGGTGGGCTCGGCTAGAAGGGGTACCAGGCTGACCACGTGCTTAATGGCCTCCGCTAGGTAGACGGGAATCGTGAACTCATGACTCCAAGCCCCAGGAGTAGTCTCGTCCAACAATCGATCGGCTAGCTGATGGGCAAAGTCAGCTTTGCTTCCCTTATGCTCGGCACGGCAGATGCCCTGCCAAGTGGCCAGCGCCTTGTCCTGCGGACGAGGCCCAGAATCTGCCGCCAAGCGCTGATTAAAAGTCCCGGGCTGGCCAGTGAAGCAATCTTCCCAGGCCATTGCCATGACCGCAGCATTATCGTCATTCGCCTCGGCCAAGTCGTACTCTAGCGTCACCTTCGAATGGAAGACTCGGATTGTGGCGTTGCCTGCGTGCTTCTCCACCAGTTTCAGGGTGCGCTCGCTGATCGCGTACCCATCGCCCATGAGGTTGGGTGCTGGAAGGTCCTCATGCCATGAATCACCGCGCACTACTCCAGGGTCTGCGTCGGTCACGATACTTGTCGGTACGTTGAGCCCTTCTGGCGTGAGTAGTTTCTCGAAAGTGTCAAAGGCGACACCGCAAATGGGGATCACGGAGATGTGGCGCTGGCGGAGGTCGTAGCCCATACGCTTGGCCAATGCAGGGATTAAGAGAGCCTCCGAGATACCCTCGACCAGAAGAATGCCTCTCGCGAAGTACATAGAAGCCCTAGTTACATCCATCATACGCTGGAGGGATCGCTCCTCCTTGTCTGTCAAACCAATAGCGGCGAGGCTATTACACCGGAGCTTCTGATTGCTTACCTGAGTAAAAAGCAGGTGTGTTTGCGAAGGTAGTACAGCCGCCGCGAGCGTGGGCGAGTGAGTCGTAACGATCGTCTGGGGTGCGGCATTCCGTCCTGGCACCTGCTTGGCGAGGTAGGCCGCCAACGATTCGATGAGTTGCGGGTGTAGGTGGGCTTCTGGTTCTTCGACAAGGAGTAGCGGAACTTCTGCTGTGTCCGGGTTTCGGAGATATTCCAGGATCACAGCAATATATAAAAGGTTGTTGAGCCCCAATCCATTCGCATCCAGCGAACCAATCGGGGCATCCTCCATGTGGATTTGAAGAGTCCTTAGGATGCGATCGAAATTCATCTCCGAGGCTCGAATACCGGCAGGAGAATAGTCTGTCCCAGCAATGTGCCAGTTGGTTTTCTGAAGAGACAACCGGGTCTTCTGGATAAAGGCGTGTTGCTCCAAGCTCGTGTTAGCCGCAGAGAAGATGGCCTTAATGTCATCCTCGGGAGAACCTTCACCTTTTGAAGCGAGATCCTTCAAAAGCATGGCTAAGCGACTTCGATGCCCAGGAGTCAACGAGGCCTCTGCATCGCGCAGTGCGGGCAAGAAGGTAATCGGCAAAGACTCCATGAGCTGTGACGGAACCTCTGGGGCATCGGGCCCGACAGGTCCCCCAGCACGTTTAATCGTTGGATGCTTCTTGCCTTTCGGCCAGTTGGCCTCGAAGCGGATCCGCGCCTCAGAGCTCTCGACCTTAACGAGGTCAAAATCCATGATCTCGAAGAAGTAAGCTCGTTGATCCTCGTTCAGATTGCTAAATGTGAGATTGATCTGGATAGTCCGTTCATCTTTGTCATTCGGGCTTTTCTTGAAGAAGTCCTCAGGCTCCAGCCAGATTGAGTCACCTCTTGAGGCCGATGGGCCCAGTGCAAGTCGAATCGCGGCCAGTAAATTCGTCTTGCCCGTTCCATTTCTTCCGACCAGGGCATTCAGACCTGGTTGCAATCGCACCACCGTGTGTTCGAGAGACCTGAAGTTCTTAACTTCGACACACGAGAGATGCATGTAGAGCCTCCGGCACAAGAAAAGAGTAGAGTGCGCTGGCTGAATTACGATTATTGAAGTCTAACTGGTACCGAACGGAGCACGATCGGCCGACCGTGCTCCCTGCTGAGCCTTACTTGCCCCGAAAGGCAGAGACACCGTCCGCTATCTAACTCACCTCGGAAACAGTCACCACCAAGGTCCCTTCGGCCCAGTAGGCATGCTTTAATGAAGAATGAACAAGGGGTATTGGTTTACTAGAATATGACGATGAAGGCTCATTCGGGGGGCACATGCCATCTCCAAGTTTTCAGCAGTTTGTCACCGAGTACGTTCGAGAATTGGAAGCTGGTACAGCCGCAATTTTTGTGGGTGCTGGCCTGTCGGTAGGTGCTGGCTTCGTGGACTGGGCCGGGCTGTTGGAACCGATTGCAAAGGAACTTGGCCTTGACTCGATAAAGGAACAAGATCACCTCGTCGCAGTGGCGCAGTATCATGTCAACCAGAACGGCGACAATCGCAGTGAACTCCATAGGCGACTTCTACAAGAGTTTCCTGCTCACAAATCCCCTTCAGAGAACCATCAAATACTAGCTCGGTTGCCAATCCCAGTCTTTTGGACGACGAATTATGACCGATTGATTGAACGCGCCCTGGAAGATGCTGGGAAGATTCCCGATGTTAAATACACGACGCCTCAATTGGCCAACACCAAGCCTCGTCGCGACGCAGTGGTTTATAAAATGCACGGCGACATTGAGCACCCTGACCAGGCTGTTCTGACAAAGGATGATTACGAGCGTTACGCCACCAATCATGCCCCATTCGTTACAGCATTGAGCGGAGACTTGGTTTCACGGACCTTTCTGTTCTTGGGTTTCAGCTTCAAGGATCCGAACCTTGATTACATTCTTGCGCGCATTCGAATTCACATGGAGAGAAATGGCCGTCGCCACTACTGCGTCCTGCGTCGAGTCCAACCGGGAGACTTCAAATCGGTCGAGGAATTTAGCTATGCAACGGTCAAACAGGGATTGGCGATCGAGGACTTGAAGCGTTTCAACATCAGAACGCTGTTGGTCGATAACTATGCCGAGATCACCGAGTTACTGCGTACCATAGAGGCCTGTTACCGAAGAAAAAGCATATTCGTCTCTGGTAGCGCGGAAGTCTTCGGTGACTGGAAACAATCGGATGTGGAGGAATTCCTGGCCGATCTCGGGCGAATTCTGGTTGACCGCGAATACCGGATAGTCTCCGGCTTTGGCTGGGGCATCAGCAACGCACTTCTTTCCGGTGCCACAGAAAGGATCTATAGCGAGCGAAAAGGACACTTCGACGACTTCCTCATCGTCAGACCATTTCCTCGGTATATCGCCGACCCATTGAATCGCAAGGAGATATGGACCCAGTACCGCCAAGAAATGATTCAGCGAGCTGGTGTTGCGCTGTTCCTGTTTGGCAACAAGCAAGTCAGTGGCGAAATCACACTGGCTGATGGGGTTTTACAAGAATTCGAACTTGCAAAACATTACGGGCTAGAACTGATTCCGGTTGGAGCGACAGGTTTCGTAGCCGAAAAACTGGGGCGACAGATGCTCGGGAATCTCGACGGTCGATCTCAAGGGTATGTAGAGGCATTCAAGCGGCTGCAAGACCCGGTAGAGCGTCCTCAGGAACTGTCTGGCCGGATCATCGAATTGTTGGATCAGTTGAACACAGGAAGTTAGATGGAGAAGTGAAGTTGCTTTAATCACTCCCATATCCCCCCACAGTCCCACCGTGGTTAGAATATTTGGAAGGTCACTCGACTAGAAATCCGAACTCGGAATTCGCTTTTGGGGGCAGAGCATGGCTGACATAAAGAACGTCTTCATCAGCCACATCCACGAGGATGATGCTGGCTTGGGAAAACTAAAAGACCTGCTCGCTTCGAAGGGTGTGGAGATTCGCGACTCCTCTATCCACAAGGGGAAATTCAATAATGCAACTAACCCGGACTACATCAAATCGGAGTTGCTTGCGCCACAGATCCAATGGGCTGGCACTTTCATTTGTTACATATCGCCAGAGACTAAGCAAAGCGACTGGGTCAACTGGGAAATCGAATACGCCGCCAAGCAGGGCAAGCGGATAGTGGGGGTTTGGAAGTATGGTGAGGCACTATGTGAAGTACCAGAGGCCCTAAAGGAATACGCCGATGCCGTTGTGGGTTGGAATGGAGATGCCATCATCGATGCCATCAACGGCCAGGATGGCTGGCAAAACCCCGACGGAAGCGATTTCGATGTAGTACCACTCAAGCGTCACCCCTGCTGATGGCAACTCTCCTTTTCGATGGTGGTCCGGCTCGTGGGGGAAGAGGCAATGGGGCGCCGGCCGGGCCGGGATCTGGTCCTGACCCGCCTGGTCGAAGTGCTTTTGATCGAGGCCCTGAGGATTGCCCCGAGCGAGCAAGCTCCTCCGGGGTTGTTGCGTGGCCTGGCTGATCCCCAGCTGGCCCAGGCGCTGAGGCAGATGCACGGCCAAATTGCGCGCTCATGGACGGTGGCGCAACTCGCCAAGACCTCTGCACTTTCTCGTTCCGCGTTCTTTGATCGCTTCTCAAGAACGATTGGATTACCGCCCATGGAGTACCTGCTCCAGTGGCGCATGGCCGTCGCGAAAGACCTGCTCAGCAAGCGTGAGCTTAGGCTGGCGGAGGTCGCGGAAAGGGTGGGATACGGATCGACCAGCGCCTTTAGCACCGCCTTCAGCCGCTACGTCGGACAACCGCCCAGTCGTTTTGCCCGCACTCCAAGAACGCTTGATCGGAACAGATCAGAGGCGTAGCGAGAGTGCGCGTCGTTGGGTAAGCCGTGATTTGTCCTGCCAGCCATGTCGGGAAGTGGGTGCTGAATCGTTTCGACCGCCCTACCTGCGATCAAGGCAGAGATGGCGGTCGATATGGTCATGAGGAGTAATTACAGAACAAGGTCCCGGACGGCCCTTTTCGCCTTTGGCACGGCGTCGGCGGTCAATTGGGGAATGTTCATACCCTCGATTCGAACCGTTCGCACATCTTCGATGCCAATAAAACTCAGGACTTGTCGCAGATAGGGCTCAACAAAATCCCATGCACGCCAGGGGCCCTCCGTAAAAACACCGCCCGAGGCGAGAACCAGGATGGCCTTCTTATCCTTAGCCAAGCCGAGGGCGCCGCCATCTAAATACCGGAAAGTCCTTCCCGGACGGACAACCAAATCGATCCAGGCCTTGAGGGCGGATGGAATACCGAAATTCCACATCGGTGTTGCGATCACCAATAGGTCAGATTTCAGCAGTTCGTTAGTTAATTGATCAGACTGGCGAGCTGCCACCCTCAACCGCTCGGCCTCAGCCAAATCCTTCGTTGAGATGGCTCGAAGCGTGGTGTCGTCCAAATGAGGCAACGGCTCGGCCGCCAGGTCACGGCGGATTATATTTGCCGATGGATAGATATCAGCCAGTCGTGCGGCAAGTGCATCGGTGACCGATCGGCTTGCGGAATTCTTCCCCCTCGGGCTGGTCTCGATCATTAGAATTTGCTTCATTCTGGTATCTCCTGGCCCCTGCGAGATAAGCGCGATCAGTGTGTGGGTTTCGTCAGCGTATTCCAGGCCGCGAGGGAGTCCATGTAATCCCTCCAGTGGGTGACTTGGCGGTTCGCAATGGTGACGATCGAGCAGAACCGATTGTTGTAGTGGGCGCCAGTTGACAGGACCGTCCCGTGAACTTCGTACTCGATGACGACGACCTGAACCGTTATGCCAGATGGTCTGAATCTGTCTTATGCCGCCATCAGCCATAGGCTGAAGAGTCGGAAGCTTCAGGCCCAAGAGCGACGCATCCATTTCATCCGTGATCATCCCGAACTATGGGAGGACTCCTTGCGCCTCACAATCGCGATGCGGAATGCGGGCCTGTATAGCCAGCGATCTTCCCCATCGCTCCTGGTTCCTTACTGCCCGGTGCTGATTGCCCTGGCCAAGGGAGAGGGGGTGCTTCACCGCTTCACAAACTCGCTGGCCATGTGCCGCCTTCGAGGGAGACGCCAAATGGTCCTGATGCCACCTAATGCTCCATTGGACGAATTTTCGAGCACTTAACCAAATCTGAGTCAAATTATTAAGGCTTTTAGGAGAATTCCCCAGATTCGCGGATTTTTTATACTTGAAGTAGCCAGGAGAGTCTTTGTCTCTAATTTATGAATATCATAGCGACCGTCCAAGATATTAATGTAAAAACTTCGGGCTTGAGCTTTTTTGGGACGGACTTTAAGAACGATATGCTTTGGAATGCGCTCGGAAGAATAGGGAATGACTTCCTCTACGAGTAGCTCGGTTAGGGTTCGAT
>JAPUDU010000274.1 GCA_027492935.1 Fimbriimonadaceae bacterium | reverse complement strand
AAGCTTGAACGACGGATTTGAACTGTGCGTGCTCGGTGATGAGTTTGAGAGAAGTGGGGGCTTTTACTTGTGATTGTCTATAAGATTTAGGGATGGGAGTTATGGTTGCTTGGGCAAAATTAGGCAGGATTGTGGTGAGGAGAATTGCTCCTAAAGCGAGGGAAAGGCAACTTTGCCTGGTTTGCATCGGGCTACTCTACCCGCAAAATGTGGTTTGGATTGGAGCGGGAGAAGAGAATCGAACTCTCTACATTCAGCATGGGAAGCTGACGTTCTACCAGTGAACTACTCCCGCATAGGGGAAAAATATTTGGAGCGGGAGACGAGAATCGAACTCGCATAGCCAGCTTGGAAGGCTGGAGCTTTACCACTAAGCTACTCCCGCTTAAGTAAGCGACATGATACCTGAGCACGGTGGGCGAGGGTTATGGACCTGGGATTGAGGGGGATTGGATTAACTTTGGATATTCAGGAGGTGCAGTTTTAAGAGGAGAATTTTATTGGGGCATGAAGAAAAGATAAATCGTGGCTTGACGAACGAGTTGAATTCGTCGAACAAGTTAGGAGGCCGTAGAAATGCCACAAAAAGACAATAAGCAGAAGTACACAGACAAGCAGAAACGAATGGCCCAACACATTGAGGAGCAGTATGAAGAAAAAGGAGTTTCAACTGAAGAAGCGGAGAGTCGGGCCTGGGCGACAGTTAACAAATTAACTGGGGGAGGGAGGAAGCCTGGTGGTTCGGGTAGGGGCATGCCTAAGACTGAAGAACATCGACGACGCTCGGAGGCGGCGAAGAGAGGTTGGGCGACTCGGAGAAGGCAGAGCCGTTAGAAACTGACGCTGATTGCCCAGGCCGCGTATCTGCCGGCTTGGGTGCCTAGAGTAGCGGTGAAATGGGCTTTACCGACTTTGCCGATGTCGTAGGCAAGCATTTGATTCCAATGGAAGGTGTCGTATTCGAGTAGGGCCTTGAGGCGGGGAGTGATGGGGGTGCTGACGCTGCCGAAAACACCTTGGAATCGAGTTGAGCCGTAGCCAAGACTGAGGAAGGTGCCAGGGGCGTGTTCGTAGGTTCCTACGATGTAGGGACTTCTTGATGAATCGTTATCTCCGGGGTTACCGAATCCGGATGTTCCACCTGAGCCACTGACATCCATTACGCCAATAGCAAAGACGACAGGGCCATTTTGGGTTGGTGTGAATTGGGCAGAACCGATGTTATCGAGTTCGGAGGAGAGAACAGAAAATCCGTAGGAGAAGTCGCCGAACTTGCCGACGCGGGCTCCGATTTGAAGAACTGCTGTTCCGTTGGCAGAATCACTGCCTCCAGTTCGGGAGTTATCTGAGAACGTGGGGTTGAGATTGTTTGAGACGAACGTTCCGCTGAGAACCCAGTGCCAGTCGGTGAGTGTATAGGCGACGGGAGTGCTGTAACTGAAGGCACCGCGGAAATCGGGAAGTCCTTGTCGATTGATGCCGTACGCCTGCCCAGGCAAGCCGTTGAGGTTGCGCAGAGAGGGGTATTGGCCGGGTCTGTAAAAGCTCGATTGAGCGTAGCTTGACGCGGTGATTGCGAGGGTTAGGGCAGTTATTAAGATTCCTCGTAATTTCATCAGGTCGAAAGATTACCGAGTCGGGGAGATTAGGCGATGAGAACTGCTAAACTTGCTAGGAATGAGTGAGCACGAGCAACCCGGTGAATTAGACTTGGGCCGAGTTGTGCGTCGCCTTCGGCGTCGGTGGCCGGTGGTTGTGGGTTTGGCATTGGGAGGCGCGGTTATTGCCGGTGTGATTACGATGGTTTTGCCGCCGGTTTATGCGGCAAAAGCAACACTTATTTTCCCGGCTGGCTCTTCGGGGGGAGGAGCATTAGGATTGCAAGGGCTGGGCTTGCAGAATGTTGTGGGCCAGCAAAATATGGAGTTGGTCGAAGGGATTATCTCTAGTCGGGCAGTTGAGGACGAAATTGTTAACGCTACGAGTTTGAAGCGGGAGGATGTTCGAGAAAATTTGCAGATTTTGCAGATTCCGGGTCGCCGACAAGTTGTTATTAGTTATACGTCACCTTCCAAAGAAACAGGGAAGAGTGTGGTTGAAGAAGTGCTTTCGCATCTTTCCAGGGTTGAACAGTCAATTGGGGTGAATACGAGCGAGAAGCGTTTGAATGGTTATCGCGACGCTTACGATGAGAAGGCGGCAACCGTACTTGAGCTTGAAGAAAAAATACTGCGTTTTCAGAAGACGGCCAAGACTGTGCCGACATCGGAAGATGAATTTACGGGGATGACTTATTTGAAGGCGCGTAGCGATCTTCAGACGGAGTTAGCAACGGTGAATAAGTCGATTGATGCGAAGGTGAGCGCGGCTAAGCGACTTGGTCAGGGGGCAGCGAGCGGTTTGCCAACGGGTTTGGAGCGGGAAAGTAAATGGCGAGATGCGTTACTTGAAGCTTCGGTGGCGGTAGATGAGGCGCGGGCAAAGTATCAGACAGGTACTCCGCAATTGAAGGCGGCAGAAGAGAAGCTTGAGTCAACACGCAAGAACTTGATCGGGGAGATCGGCAAATATGTGACCAGTGTGCAAGATGGTGCGGATGCAGAGATGTCTTCGCTCTTTGCTCAGAAATTGGTGGTGGGTTGGCAACTGAGTCGGGCCGAAGAATTAGCTAGAATCGCTCCGCTAGAAGCCGCTGAGTACAGACGGCTAATTGACAAGTTACGGGTTGAGGCAAAGTCTCGGGATGAGATGAAGGTTCAGACGGATACGGAGACGTTGCGAAACAAAGTTGAGGCGAAGATTTGGCAAGTGCTTGATGATCCTTATATTGATGATGAGCCGGTGAATAAGAAATTTGGGATGAACATCGCTTTGGGCTTGATTGTTGGTGGTTTGTTAGGCGCAATTGTCTCGAATGGCTCAGGGAAAAAATGAGTCGGATTCTTGTTGCGACATACGGAGGCGGACACGTAAACACGATTTTGCCAGTTGCGACTCGACTCGTTGAACTTGGTCATGAGGTAACGGTTTTGGCATTGACCTCAGCTTGGGGAGCGGTTGAACGAGCGGGTTTGAAATCAATTGGTTTTCGGGATTTTATTAATGGTGATGAACGAGCGATTGCTCACGGCGAGAGGTTAGCGCAGGGAACGCCAGCCCACCCTCAAGTTCATCCGGATGAGACCGTGGCTTATATGGGGATGAGCTACTCGGAATTGGAGGATCGGTTAGGAGTTGAAGGGGCGGCGGCACATTATGCGGAGAGGGGAAGACAGTCATTTTTGCCAATTGGAGTTTTGCGTCGCATGTTTGATGATGTTCAGCCTGATCTTGTGATTACAACAAGTAGTCCGAGGGCAGAACGTGCGGCAGTCTTAGTGGCGCGCGAGAGGGACATTCCTGCAGTTGTTGTGGCAGATTTGATGCCTCAGATGGAAATGGAGTGGATGGGGTGTGCGGATTACGGCGATATTTTATGTGTGATCAATGAAGGGGTTCGACGAAAGTTGATTAAAGCGGGGCGCGATCCGGAATGCGTTATTGCAACGGGGAATCCGGTGATGGATGAGTATCTTGATTTGGATATTTCGGCCTTGAGGCAGGAGTGGCGGGCGAAACACGGTTGCTCGGAGTCGGATCGAGTTGTCCTTTATGCTTCTCAGCCTGACCCGGATCGATACTTGGGGAGTCGGGTTGCGGCGGAATTGGTTTGTGATGGATTGGATCGCGGTTGGCGGGTGGCGGTTCGCCCCCATCCGAATGAAGATTTTGATCTTTCCCTTATGCCTTCGGGGACAATTATTAGTGGGAAGGATGAGACTCCGTGGCAATGTCTTTGTGGAGCTGATGCTTGCGTTGTGATTAGCTCAACGATGGGGATTCAATCAGTATTGGTTGGCCGCCCTTTAGTGGCTTATGCAGTGCCAGTGAATATGAATCCGACACCTTATCCAGAGTTTGAGATTGGGAGGATTGCCCATACAAGCTTAGAAGTGTTTGATCATCTGGATGATGTGATTGGGACTGGGGAATTGATGGCGAAAGAGCTGCCTGAGGGTTCGGCTCGTGATAATGTTGTGGCGCAGGTTTTGCGCCTTTTGGGGTGACGGGGTGAAAAGGTTTTTAGGTGCCGGGGCTTGGCTATTTGGCGGGATCATGCTCGGGCGGATTTTGGGTTTGATCCGCGACTTGATGATCTCGAATATGTTTGGCCCTACAGTTGATGCGGATCGAGCAGTTTTTGTGGTGACGATTCCGGATGTGATGATTAATATTCTCATCGGGGGAGCGATGGGGGCGGCGTTGATCCCGGAATTTAAGCGGCGGAGTGAGGCGGAAAATTGGGCGTTATTCCGTCAAGCGAGTGGGCTTGTCTTTGGGGCGATGCTTTTGGTGACTGGGGTTTTGGCGGTCATGGCGGAGCCAATTACAAGGATGCTTGTTTCGGGATTGCCGGAGGATGCCATTCCGGGGACAGCAAGACTCATTCAGATTTGTTTATGGGCGGTGCCGGTGACGGCGGCATCGGCGGTTGCGCGCGCGATGTTGCAGGGGCATGAGCGATTTGGTGTTCCGGCGATGGCGGGTTTCTTTTACAATTTAGTGGTTGTATTGGGGCTTGTTTATGCGGGGAATCAGGCGAACTTGCGATGGTTAGCGGTTGCAGCGGTTTTGGGGGCGGGTTTGAGCTTGGGAATGCACTGGTTTGATGTGAGGCGATTTCGATCGGCGGAGCGGGTTGAAGGGTGGGTTGTTGATTCCCAGTTGGTGGGTCGGTTCTTTGGAGCTCTTTTAGCGGGGTCGATGATTTTGGTGGTTCCGGTGGCGATGCGAGGGTTTGCCTCAACGAATGGGGTTGGTGGGCAAACAATTGTTTATTTGGCTTCTAAGTTGGTGGAGTTGCCGATGGGGACGATGTTGAGCGTTGTTAGCATTGCGATGTTCCCGGCGATTGCGGCGGCTTTGGCGAGGGAAGATGGCCGGGACGAAGCGGTGATTTACGCTCGGCAGGGGTTATCGGTGATTCTGTGCTTGGCAGTTCCGATTGCGATGGGGATGGGATTCTTTAGTGGTTACTTTTCGGATTTGCTGTACTTACACGGGAAGATGACGAAGGATGCTTCTTTGGCGATCGCTTCGGGGGCTTCGGTGATGATGTTTGGGTTGGTGCCTCAGGCTTTGAATACGATGCTGCTTTCGATATTTAATGGTCTTCGGGATATGATGCGTCCGTTTTTGATTAGTAGTTTCGGTTTGCTGTTATTCATTGGGGCGGGATTTTTGGGAGTGCGGAGCCTTGATGGTTTGGCTTGGCTTTATGTGGCTTTTCATTGGTTTGTTACGGTTGCGTTGCTTGTTGGATTGGGGTGGAAGCATCGGCTTTGGATTATTGATGGGAAGTTTGCGAAGTCGGCTCTGCTACGAGCAGGTGCAGCGGGGCTGGTTTTTGCGGTGTTGTATCCTTGGTTGAGGGTTTTTGGAAGCAATTCGGGCAAACCGGCTATCGGGGTCGCGATGGGGATTTTGTGCGGCGGGGTTGCGCTTGTTGCGGGTCTGGCGGTGGATGGTGAGGTGATGGGGCAATTGAAGGGAGTAATCTCACGAAAGTTGGGGCGGAAATCATGAATTTGTACTTAATAACGGCTGACCCGGAAATGGCGAAGATGGCGGTTGGTGCAGGGGTTGACCGGATATTTGTTGATCTGGAGATTCATGGCAAAGAGGAACGTCAGGGTCACAAAGATACGGTGATTAGCAGGCATTCGATTGATGATGTTCGGGCGGTGCGCGATGTGGTTGGCGCAGGCGAACTGATGGTTCGGGTTAATCCTTGGCATGAGGGTTCACCGGGGGAGATTGATGAAGTTGTCGCGACCGGGGCGGATATTTTGATGCTGCCTATGTTTAAGCATGTCGATGAGGTGGCGAATTTCAGCCGCTGCATTGGGACAAAGCGGCGGAAAATTGGGTTGTGTGAGACATCAGCGGGGTTGGCGCGGTTAGATTCGATTTTGGCGGGGGGTGGCTTGGATGAGATTCATTTTGGGTTGAATGATTTGCATCTTGATATGGGGCTAGATTTTCTGTTTGAAGTATTGGCGGGTGGATTTATGGATATGGCGGCTTCGAAGTGTTTGGAGCGGGGGCTTGAATTTGGATTTGGCGGAGTGGCTCGGGTTGGCGGAGGTGATTTGCCAGCACGACTTATTTTGGGTGAGCACGAGCGGTTGGGAAGTGAGGGGGTGATATTGAGCCGGGCGTTTACGGGGGGAGCCAAGACTTTGGCGGATGTTCCGGCTGATCTTGATTTTATGGCTGAGGTGGCGAAGGTTCGGGAGTGCATGGACGAGTTGGGAAAACGGGATGATGACCAACGCGAAGCGGATCGGGTAGAGCTTGGGGAGCGAACACGGATGATTGCGGATCGATTACGGGGTGGCAGTTGAAGCGGATTTTTGACTTTATGGCGTCGTTGGTATTAGTCGTGATTTTTTTGCCTTTGATGGTCGTCGTGGCGGTTTGGATATCGCTTGACTCGCCGGGGGGAG
>JAPUDU010000273.1 GCA_027492935.1 Fimbriimonadaceae bacterium | reverse complement strand
TCCCGTACATCCTCACTAAACACCTCGGGCAACTGTGCGCTCGCAGCCCGCACAGGCAATTTGAGCAAAGTGATTTCCTCCCTGTTCGCCGCATAAAAACTTTCAACGCTCGGTGTCGCCGATCCCATCACTACCGGACAGTTAAACTTTGTCCCCAAGAATCCTGCTAACTGCTTCGTATGGTAACGAGGCGCATTTTCCTGCTTGTAAGAAGCTTCATGCTCCTCATCCACTACGATCAATCCTAAATTGTTCAGTGGCGCAAACAATGCACTTCTTGGTCCTAAAACAACCGGTGCCTCTCCCGACGCGACCCGCAGCCAATTCTCCATCCGCTCCGTGGGCGAAAGGTTACTGTGAAGAACCGCCACCCGATTTCCAAACCGTTCACGCAATTGAGCAACGACCTGAGCCGTTAAAGCAATCTCCGGCACAAGGTAAAGAATCTGCTTACCTAACGAAAGAGCTTCCTCCGCACTCCTTAAAAACACCTCTGTTTTCCCGGATCCTGTCACCCCATAAAGTAAAAAGTGCTCCGATTTCTCTCCCCGAATCGCCGCCTGGATCGCTTCAATCGCAACCTTCTGATGCTCATTAGGAGTCGGCGGTACCTTGATTTTCTGCGACCCCTCTTCCGGTTCAACCAACATCCCCTCTTTAACCAATGTCTTCAAAGTGGCATCACTAACCTGCCCCAATGCTTTGATTTCATCTTTATTAAATGCAACCCCCTCCGAACCCTGCAGGCGCATGAGAGTAACAACCTGCGCCGGACGTTTTTTTGCGTGTTTACGAATGTATTCATCAACTTTCGCTGAGTCAAGCGTCAACTGCAGTTGTCCAGCCGACTCAGTTCGCCCGGCGACCATCTGAATACTCCACACCGGCTCAACCAACCCGCGCGTCCGCAAAGCCTTTAGCGAGCTCATGACCCCTCGAGGAACTTCGGTTCCTTTCCGTTCAACCATCGGTTGAGACACTAAATTTCTAAGGATCTCATCCTGAGCCGTTGTTAGCTCGCCGTCATATGCCGCACCCGTTGCCCTCCACTCCTTAACCAGCCGATCTTTAATCCCTGGAGGTGTAGCCAAGCTCAAACAAACTGCGACCGGGCTCAATGTTTGTTTTGCTGTTTCAAAAACTAAATCAACCGTCGCCGACGGCAGCGATAGATTCCCCACCTTCGTTCCAAGTGGTTTCAGCGAATCAACCGGAAAGCCCAACTCAAGATCAAACATCTCCTTAACCGACAAAACATAACCAACCGTTTGGCGTGGCCCAAGCGGCACCATGTAAGCTTCACCAGCTACCACTCCTGGAGTCGCCCGGTAGGTATAGACAGCCTCAGAACCCGCCATTCGCGAATCCAAACCCACCTCCGCAACTAATATCCGCTCTGCCATTACCCGTTGATCACTCTATCATACGCCTTCATATCCATTTCCGCCGAGCCTTCTCAAAAATCCCAAAAACTTACGGAAACATAATGTCAAAAAGCCACATTCACACCAAAGCAACTAGCTTTGAGAGTAGAAACATATATGAAACGCGCGCTCATAAGAACTCTCGGAGCGATGTTCATTGTGATGTCTCTCCCGTTTTATTGGCTGGCACCTCAACTCACCCCGCCAAGTACTTCAAATGCAACCATTGCCGTTGCAACTCTGATAAGTATGCCAGGAATCTATCTTCTCTTCAAGCCAGGTGCCTTGCAGCTCAAAAGGAAAGTTACTGCGAAGACGCCGCCGAAAACTTCATCTTCGTCAAATAACCAATCTGGATCATCGTAAACCCGATCAAGATTGCCCCGAGCACCCAAGCCGCCGCTGTAGCATAGCCAAACTTAAGGAACATAAACGCATTCTCCCAAACCTCCAACCCGATCACTCGGGTTGCCCGGTTTGGGCCACCGCCGGTAAGAATAAAGATGTTCTCCATCGCCTTAAACCCAGCGATGAACACACCCAAAAAGTTAATCAGCATCAAAGCCTTCAGCCCCGGGAATGTGATGTAGCGAATCTTCTGGTACCAAGTAGCTCCGTCCAAGTCGGCGGCCTCATACCGTTCATCTGGAATGTTCTTGAGTGCCGCCAAATAAAGAATTGACCCTGGCCCGGCCCCAGCCCAGATTCCCGGAATTACCACGGCAAGCATCGCTAACTCTGGTTTGCCTAACCAATCCAAAGCCAATGGAACATGCTCTATCCCTCGCATCTGGTCAAGCCAACCCCAAGGTTTATCTAGGAGCGAGTTCAACACACCTGTTTCCGACTTATCGTAAATCTGCCGCCACAAAAATGCAATCACAATCGAACTTGTCATCGCCGGCAGATAGAAAACCGTTCTAAACAAAAGCTTAAAGCGGGGAATCTCATTTAACGCAATTGCCAAAAAGATCGGCAACAAGAATCCAATTCCAATCGTCAAGCCCACATAGATAAAACTGTTCATCAACGATTTCCAAAAAATCGGTTGGGTGAATACATCAATAAAGTTATCTAAACCCACCCACTTGGCCCCTTGCAAAACCCGATAATCCTGGAACGCAATGACTAAACCCTTAAGCAACGGATAATAAGCCCAAGTCAGCAAGCTCAAAACCGCTGGTCCAAGACACAAATAGATAAACCGCAACGCTCTCCCTCGGTCAGCCCCCGAAGGCAGTCGATCTTCAATCAAAGCTAATTCTGCCGCTGCTTTCTTAAAAGCTCGGTAAACCAAAAAGCCCCCAATCAACGTAACACAGATCAATATTCCCAACGCCCACGTCCGCCGAACTTGCATCACCTCTTTCGGCGTGTAACCCAAAAGAACCTGATCCATTTCCCCCTGAACCTGCTTCAAAATGTCCATAGTCGGACGATCAGGCTCTGTCCTCGCCAAATCCATTGCTGTATCAAGAACCGTATAAACCTGCGCACAGTTTCGGCCGTACGGCTCCGGTTTACCGCTCATAAAGAGCTTCTTATTCGCTTCAATGTATCCCGGATCAACTGAGGCAATGTAACGGTGATAACCAAACTTCTCCAGCAAATCTGGGTTCACCAGGTTAGCCATCCCAAAGTCAACAAACTTATCCGTCGAAATCTTCGCCGCTTTCTGACTGACAAAGAATTCAATAAACTTCCAGCAGGCCGCAAGCTTTTTAGGATCTTTCACATTCGCGTTGATCGCCCACATCCCCGCATTGATTTCATTAAAACTTCCACCTGGCCCCGCTGGCATCGGTGCAATCCCGATCAAGCTAGGCGGAATCGAAGAAATATTCATCACCGTATCTTGCGAATACGTGAACCACATGCTAATCTTCCCCGCCGTAATATCCGCTGCCCAAGTCGTCCCAACACTTGCCGCTGGACCATATTTCCTCCCGCTCTTAAGCCACGTCTCTGTCGTCAGTTTTCGGTAAAAATCAAGTGCCTTCTCCCCTTCTGGAGTTGCAATTGTTGATCTCCAAACCCCAGTTTCTGTTGGCTGAACAACCTCCCCCCCCGCCTGCCACAAAAAGTTAATCCAGTGGTACGCCTGTCCCTGTGGATTCCCACTAAAGCCAAATCCGCTCCGTCCCGAAGCTGATTCAGTAAGCTTCTGCGAATATTCATAAAACTCTTCCCAAGTTTTGGGTGGCTTACGAGGATCAAGCCCCGCTTCCGTAAAGTGATCCTTCCTGTAATAAAGTGCTTGAGCAACTTGGAAAAATGGCAATGAATAAACATGCCCGTCATAGCTCTTGATAATCTCCAAAATCGTTGGATTAACAAGATCCATAACTTTGGGATCTTTTGCGATCAGTTCATCAAGGGGAAGGCAGAAACCCTGATCAATGTAATTGTAGTACTGACGAAAATTAACATAAAATACATCTGGCGCGGTATCACCCGCCATCGACATCAAAAAGTTACTCTCGGCCTTCTCCCCCATGAGTTCAAGCCCACCAGCATTGACAACTTGAACATTCGGGTTCTGGCGATGAAACTCTTCAAACACCGCGCGACGTGCCAAAGAACGTGGATCAGTAGCACTTGGTGGTGGCAAGCCAGCGCCCGCCGCCATCATGCGAATGGTTGTTTTGTCCCCCGCCGCACCTCCTTGCGCCAAGCACAAAGCGGATAGTGCCCCCAAGCAAAATACCAACCACCGCTTCATTAAGCAAATTATACGCCCGCTGACTCTGCAACCCACCCCCAAAACATACTCATAAAAAGACAAATCAGGCAGAAACAAATCTGTTTCTGCCTGATTCTATCGTTAGATCAAACCAACGATTACTTGCGCTTGCGTCGAGCAAGTGCTGCAACGCCAAGACCAAGAATAGCCATTGAAGCCGGTTCGGGCACTACATCAGCAGATGAGGTGAACGAAGCGGTGTAGCTGTTGCCAGCGTTACCAAGGCTAATCGGGTTAGCAAAGCTGAATGCGAATTGCTCGTTTGCAAAGCTCATTCCAGCAACTGCGGAACCACTGAAGGTCACATCTTGAGCCGAGATGAAGCTTGCGCCAACACCAAACGGTTCAAAAATCGTTCCTGAAGAGAAGTCAACTTGGAAAAGCGGAGCATTGATATCAGTGGTGAAGAACTTTACGGTTCCTGCACCAAGAGTGTTAACAGTGCGAGTCACGCTCGCCATGTCCATTTTCACGTCGTTGAAAACCGAAGTGATAACCGGGAGATCAAGCGTCAAGCCTGTGCCTGCCCAACTGCCAACAACTGCGCTTGCGCTTGTGTTGAACAAAGGAGTAGCACCGCTAAGAGCCGGATCTTGGTGAGTAGCAATCGTAACTGCTTGAGCTGATGCAATAGCACCGACTAAAATTCCTGTCAATAATGTTCTTTTGAGCATATTCAAACCTTCCTCCGCATCGCGGAATTTCAATTCCACCCCTCCAACCGGAGAAGTAACGAGGCGATTCTATCATAGAATTCGCAATTTTCCGGCCCAATCAGTACTTTATAAGAGAGATTTACAAAAACCGGTATATTTTTGAGTAAGAAAACGATTTTTGAAAAATTTACATTCAGTCTACACAATTAAGTATTTTTTATGTATACTCTTGTACACATTAAAAGGAGATTCGAACCATGCCCCCAGAAAAGAATAAACAAGCAGCAGATCGAGAAAAAGCCCTTGAGCTCGCTCTCCAACAAATTGAAAAATCCTTCGGAAAAGGATCCGTTATGCAATTGGGCGGAAAGACAGCAGAAAAAGTCGCTACTATTCCCACCGGCTCACTAGCACTTGATGTTGCCCTCGGTATAGGAGGCATCCCAAGATCAAGAATTACCGAAATATACGGCGCTGAATCCAGTGGGAAAACCACCGTCGCTCTCCAAATCGTCGCGGAAGCTCAAAAACTCGGTGGAATGGCTCTCTTCGTCGATGCAGAGCATGCTCTCGACCTTGAATATGCCAAAGCCCTCGGCGTAGATACTGATCGACTCTATGTTTCTCAGCCCACAACTGGTGAAGAAGCTCTTGAAATCATGGATTCCATGATTAAGAGCGGCGCAATGGATGTCGTCGTACTCGACTCGGTTGCCGCCCTTGTGCCAAAAGCTGAAATTGAAGGCGATATGGGTGACGCCCATGTTGGTATTCAGGCCCGTATGATGTCTCAAGCCCTTCGAAAGCTTGGCGGCTCAGTAAATAAAACGAAAACGTCTGTCATCTTTATCAACCAGATCCGAGAAAAAATCGGCGTCATGTTCGGCAACCCCGAAACAACTCCAGGTGGACGTGCCCTCAAGTTCTGGGCAAGCTGCCGGCTCGAAGTCCGTCGTGGCGAGTTTCTCAAAAACGGAACCGAAGCATTTGGTACTCGAACAAAAATCAAAATCGTTAAAAACAAATGCGCTCCGCCATTCCGAAATGCTGAATTCGATATGATCTTTGGTAAAGGAATTAGCATTTCTGGTGACATTCTTGACCTATCCGTGCTACATGAATTCGTTACGCGCGCTGGAACGTACTACAACTACGGCGAAACCAGACTCGGTCAAGGACGAGATAATGCTAAGAACTTCCTCGAAGAGAATCCTGAAATCATGTACGAGTTAGACCGGAAAGTCAGATCTCACCTTGGTCTACCAACAACTCCGCTCACAGCATCAGAAGCGGAAGCTCTCGTTTCAATCGAAGAGTAAAAATACAACAATGCCGGAACGATCTGCCTTAGATACAGCCATCAAGTGGTTGGAACGGGCAGATCGTTCACGTTTAGAGCTTGAGAAGTTCCTCACTAAAAAGGGATTTTCAGAATCCGAAATCGAGCAAACCATCAACCAAGTTTCATCATATGGCTACCTTAACGATGAAATGCTCGCCAATCGTGTAACAAATTCACTCCGCCAAAACCTTCAGGGCGAGCTCAAGATTCAACAAAAACTTGAAAGTCGCGGCCTAACCCCGACAGACTTAATCCCAGATTCAACCGATCGTGCGAGCGCCTTACTCTCAAAGAAATTCAGTCCCCTAAAACTCTCCAATGACCCTAAAATATGGTCCAAGGCTGCTCGTCACCTAATCGCTCAGGGTTACTCAGACGAAGAAAC
>JAPUDU010000272.1 GCA_027492935.1 Fimbriimonadaceae bacterium | reverse complement strand
GGATTCGTCGAGAACAGCTCCCGCTACAACCAGAGCAACGCCAAATATGCAAGCTATGTCATCCGCGTCGCCAGCAACAAATTCGACCAAGCTATGGCCGAGGTTCGCAAACTAGGTGAAGTAACCAGCGAATCGGTCTCTGGCAACGATGTCACCGCACAAATTTCTGATACCGCCGCCCGACTTAAACAAAAACGACTCGAAGAAGCTCAGTACCAAGAAGTGCTCAAATCCGCCCGCCGAATCACAGACATCCTGGAAGTCAAACAGTACATCAGTGATATCCGCGAAGAGATTGAAGCCACTGAAGCCCAGCTCAAATCGCTCAAAAACCTCGCTTCCCTAAGCACCATTTCCCTTAATCTCGAACAACGCGAAGAAATCAAGCCAACCCAACCCCGCGATTGGCTCAGCAACTCGTGGATAAGCGCAATCAACCGCTTCAGCGGCATCGGCCAATTCCTCGTTAGCTCCGCTATCAACGTCATCGTCCTCGCTCCTTTCTGGCTCCCCTTCATCTTAGGAATCTGGTGGTGGAATAAAAAACGTAGCCGAGGTTGATTATGTTCATGAGAATCTTAAGCTACATAAGCAACCTCAGTTCCACGTGTGGTTGGAGTGTTGATAGATCATCAATACCTCCAACCGAAAGAAGAGCCGGGCGAGCAACAGCAGAAACCAGTAATAGATGCTAATCATGAGAAAAGTTGCAATGCCATCACATTCCCTGGTTCACCCAAAAAAATACGTCAGCCTCTTCCTCGCTAAACTACTTCTTCTCCCCCTCATCTGCCTCACTGCTTGCACAACAAGCCAAAGCCAATATCAACCTTCTGCTCCCTCCGGGTTAACCATCCGTCCCACAATGTATGGCTATCGCCCCGAACACCTTAAGTGTGGGCTAGACATTTTAGAAAACAACGTCATCATTGCCAAAGCCCAACTCCAAAATAATTCAAGCACCCCTCTCTTTCTCAACATTCGCGAAGGCCGTATCAAAGTCTACGATCCTGACTCTGGTAAGCAAATCGACACCAAACCCGAGGCAGTGCGACGCACCTCCCTTGACCCAAAGGACATCTTCATCCTAAAACCCGGAGAATCCAAATCTGTCGAGTTCGAATCATACGCCGTCCCCGTTTCCATCACTGGGTTCGTCAATGTCTCAATCACAATCCCGCCTCTCTCGGCCGAGTCGATAAAACTCATCAATATCACTAAAGCAAAACAAACTAAGGCCATCCCTAACCCCACCGAAGCCAAAACCCCACTCGAAATCTTCAGACTCAAATAAATGTGAGGTGCCAGAAAAACCTCTGGCACCTCACATTCCATCAACTCAACAAAAAATTACTCTGTATCAACCGGCTCAACCAGATCATCCGGTTTCAGCTCCGACCCTGCAAGCGAAATGAACAGGTCACCGTTCACCGCACTAACGTCAAGAACACCCGCGCCTTCACCTAATCGTCCGGTAACCCGCATCGGCTCCTTCATTTCATCAAGCAAAGGCAAGCTACACTCCACATGACCGCGCAGGGTGCTCAAGCCAACCCGTGCATCCGATCCATCCGGAACATGCAAAGTCACGTTGCCGCTAACCGTCCGAATACTGGTCGTCCCTTTGATCGGTTCAAGCAAATCAGCCGTAATATCACCGCTTGCCGCCTCAACCGAGAGCGACCGGCCACGAAAACCATATAACGTCACATCACCACTCGCAGTGCGAACATTTGCCGTACCCGAGATATGATCCAAAAGAACGTCGCCACTCTTCGTCTCAACTACCGTGCTCTTCAATTCCGAATGGCGAATTCTCACTTCGCCTGAGCTCAAGGTCACTTCTGCCGCTCCAGATGCCTGTTCAATACGAACGTCGCCCGAGCTAGAAACAACCGTCACACTCGCAAATGTATCTCCGACAAAAACGTCACCGCTTGCCGTACGGATAGAAACCGCTGTGCCCTTAGAAACCTTCGCCACAATATCGGCCACAACTCCGTTCTGATCCATCTGCTTCAAAGTCACCGAGTCGTCGCTTTCTTCAAGGCTTGGCATGAACTTGTCTGCCATTGCTTCCGCTTCCTGATTGTTGTAACTTCGGAATCCGGCCTCAATCGAAACGGAGCCGATATCGTGTCCGCCTTCAATCCGAATATCGCCATGGAACGCCTCAATCTTAAACAGCTTCCCTTCTGGAACATGCAACGGCAATTCAATCGTTCGCGACACCTGCGGAGTAAACATCTGACCAAATGGCCCTTTACCTTTCTTCGCTTCGTTAGCCGCTTCCTTAATTGCATCAACGCCCTTTCCAACGCCCAAACGAACTTGACTTGAAATCTCCTTCCAATCAACTGATCCTGCAACTTCTTTCGTTGCCTTCTCAATCGAACTGATTAAATTCCTAAACGGATCGCCCGGAACTTCTTGCTTTGGCGGCAATTCAGATTCATCTTCAGCTGTGCCTGTTACGGATTCCGACGCGGCTTCCTTGGGCGCATCTACAGTCGAATCTTCAGGCGCATCCTGAAAAGCTTCAATCAATTCCGCCGCATCTTCCGGTGAAAGTTTGCCATCCTTCACCAATTGCATAATTCTTCTAATTTCATCTTTCATTTTGCCCCTACCTTTTTCAATTGATCTTTAGCTTCCGAAGCAGAAATCTTCCCATCTTCCAATTCCTGCAAAATTCTTGCCTTTTCTTCTGCTCGACCTTCCTGCCGTCGATCCGCCTTAAATGGATCAAGTTCCATCGCTTCAAGCAACGCATCAATCTTGTTACGAACCGTCGGGTAACTAATTCCCAACTCTTTCTCCATCGTACTAATGACGCCCCGAGCGCGCAGAAAAACGGTCAAAAACTCTTTCTGCTCATTGCTCAGCTCTGGCTCTTCCGGCAATGCGAACTTTCCTCGAATAGTAATTCCCGACTTACTCGAAGTCAACTCACTTACAAAAAGTGGCTCTCCTGTAATCGGACACAAACGCGGGATTGCGTGCATTTCGCCCTTACTCATTTCTGCCTACCATGCTCCTTATACTCGAACTTTCTTTACCAGGATGCGTGCCAAGTTAAGAAATTTTGAATATTAGGCCAATTGTATCTGAAAATTATTAAGCGATTCCCAGACCCGCTCGATATCCAATTCGCAAACATGCCCCCCTGGCCCTGGTTCAAGAACCTTAAGATTCTTAACTGGCGGCGCCCATAACCGATGAATTCCGTTCCTAAACAAACCGACAACCGGAGTATCCGTCGAGCAAGCAAAATGTAAAATCCCGTTGTCCAAAGTTACAACCATCTGCGCTCGATCCAAAGCCCCAACCACCTGCGGCAACGTAAACTCTCCGCGTAAATCCTCAACTGGAGACTCCGCGACAATCCGGCTTTCATCATCGCCCCCTTTCCAAAACTGACTCGATTCCTTCGGCTTTGCCCCCAAAAGCCCAATTGTCCGCCCCGAATCAGCCAGCCGATGACACAAATCTAACCAGTTCTCAACCGGCCAAAGTTTCTCTGGCAAACTCGCCGTCGCCGAAATCAGCACATCCGGAATATTCCGAACCGGATCATGCTTCGGCAAATTGTAAGGCGGAATTCGACCATCCCAATAACAACAGCGGCAAACAATTTCACTAATATGCCCGCTCGATAAAAACGGAAAATCAATCCGCAAACTATCGCGTGTCCATTTTGGATCTGCCCACAAACGCCCTTCCGGCGAATTTTCATAAGGCATGTCTCCTCGCCCGTCTTTATTAGCTGATGGTCCGGTCGCATAACCATCTGCTCCTGCCAGCAACGGAACCAAACTCTTCGCCCAAGCCGCGTTCTCAATATTAACCACCAAGTCGTACGGCTGCCTTTGCAAAATTCGCTCCGCTACCACTCTCGGCCCGTCCCCATAGACCGTAACAACATCATCAAACCAAGGACATTCCGTCGCAATCTCCATAACGCGACTCCCAGTAAAACCATCCAAAACCGCCGGCGAATGCATCGTACGTAAAACTTGTGCAATTGGGCTAGAAACCGCAAAATTCCCCAGCGCATCGTTCGCAATCAAAGCGATCCGAGCGCCAGCTCCAAGTTGTTCCCCCATGTACCGCCGCATATAGCCCCAGTCTACACCCCGTCAACCTTAACCTCAGGTAAATTTTCCAAGTTCAAATGCCCACATTTCTGGGAATAGATTGCGGAGGCTCAACGACGAGAACCTGCCTAATAGATTCGGACGGTAATGTCCTCCACCGAGGTCAATCCGGCCCTGGCAATTTAGCATCCACTCCTCAAGTCGAAATCGAACGCCATATCCGAGAAGCTCTCACCGATTCCCCTTCTCCCGATTACGCATGCGGTTGTTTTGCCGGACTTCTTACTGATGCTGATCGGCAGCGTGCGATTCACATCATCGCCAATATCCTCCCCGAAACCCAAATAGCTGCCTACCCAGATTTCCACGCCAGTCTCGCCGCCGAGCCGAACACCGATCTCATCATCATCGCAGGTACTGGCGCACTGATCGCCTCAAAATCTCCAACTGGAGTCATAAAGTCTGCTGGCGGTGGCCCCTTGCTCGGCGATCACGGCTCAGCTTTTGATCTCGGCCGCCGCGCCCTCAACAAGCTTCTTCTCGACCCTATCCCCCCGACCGCAAGCCCGATGTTCTGGGAAACTGTCATCGACCTCTTCGGAAGCAACGAGCCCAACCAAATTCTCGCCGCGGTTTATCGCTCGGTTTCTCCCGCTGCCCGTGTCGCCAAGCTTGCCCCCGTAATTGTCATGGATGCTCAACGTGGCCTTGATTACGCCCGTGAAACCGTCGATCAGGCCCTTGCAAGCCTGGCCCACGCCACGCAGCAACACATTAAAGCGCACCACCCCGCACCACAATCCACCCGACCCGAGCGAACAGAATACGATCCTCCCGCCAACAATTCAGATGAGCTCGATTCCACCGCTGAAACAAAGTCAATCAGAGCAAAACTAGCCGGTGGATTGTGGGAAATTGACAACGGCGTGCTCATAGAAGAATTTAAAAAACAGCTCATTTCCCTTGAACAGCGGAACCAGCAACCCCATCTAACCGTTGAAAAACTGTCCAGCGAACCAGTGATCGGAGCTGCCAACCTGGCCCGTGATCTTGCCCAAGTTAACGAACAAAAATGAATACCGAAGCGCGAAACCCTCGATCAATTGGCCTCGATAAGCTGAATGCTCAACAGATCGTCCGACTCATGAACGAGGAAGAACAAACTGTTATGCGTGTTCTGCAAGCTGCCGAAGCCGATATTGCAATTGCAATAGATCATGCCGCCAAGGCATTCCAAAACGAAGGAAGAATTATTTACATAGGTGCTGGTACCTCAGGGCGCATCGCCACCATGGATGCTGCCGAAATGCCGCCCACCTTCGGCATAGATTCCGATAGATTCATCGCTATCATCGCCGGTGGCACTCAAGCCAGCGGAACCGCAATTGAAAATGCGGAAGACGAGGAACACACCGCCATCCAAGCTGTCAATGCCATCAATCTCACCAAGAATGATGTCGTCATCGGAATCGCCGCATCCGGCCGAACCCCATTTGTAATCGCTGCCTGCCGCCATGCCCGTCAGAAAGGTATCTGGACATGCGGCATCGCCAATAACCCAAAATCACCCCTTTTCGATCAAGTCGATCACAGCATTCTCATCGAAACCGGCCCCGAAGTCCTCACCGGCTCCACCCGGCTAAAGGCAGGAACCGCTCAAAAGCTTGTCCTAAACCGCATTTCAACCGGTGCGATGGTGCTCTCTGGCAAAGTCATCGAAAACCTTATGATCGATGTAAAAGCCACCAATGCCAAGCTCAAAGACAGATGCATCCGCATACTTTGCGACCTCACCCCCACCACCCAAGAAGAAGCCCGCGAACTCCTTGAAAAGAATGACTGGAATGTACGCGCAGCGATGGAATCGCTGACACAGAACGCCTGACTAATTAGGCACTAACATCAACGCGACGCCGTAAAAACACACGGTAAACCCAGTCACAGAACGACCGATGCGCCTTTCTAATTCCTTTCCCCCGCGGTGCCTCAATCTGCCACAGCATCCGTAGCTCCGGACGCTCCAATGCCAGTTCAGCGACCCGAAGCTGGATCAACCGAATATCTTGCTCAAACCCACCCTGCCAACTACAAGCAAAGCACTCTTCGTTCTCCGGCACATTCAAGCTCCCGCAAAGAGGACAAGCCTTCAATTTGCAAATGGAAGTCCAATCGCGCAAATGCGCCATTGTCGTGTGAACTAAGTGTGTCTTCGGCATAACAACCAAATAAATCTTTGGAAAGCAAAATCTCAATCCTCAGTAATTTCACCAGCAAAAAGATATCTGTAATAAAACGGCAATATTCTGCCGATAATCCAATACGGTGAAGAGTCTATGAGCGCCATAGGAAAGATCGCATATCTGTTAGGAGCCCTAATTATAGGAATGATACTGACAATAGTCATGTCTATTTTTCGTATCGATAAAAGTCACGATGATTTCCTATAGTGTCGATGGAT
>JAPUDU010000271.1 GCA_027492935.1 Fimbriimonadaceae bacterium | reverse complement strand
CCATCGCGCAGCTGTACGTATGGCTGGTCAGCGGATCATGCAGGTTCCGTTGTTTACGGTGAATGTTAATACTGCTACGCCTGTGATTACGGAGCAGTGGGTGAATGTTTCCAACAATAACTTTGCATTAAATTACCCTTACTATCTTTCATTGAAGCCGGGTGAGACCAGTGCTCTTAGATTCCGATACGGGGCAAATTATGGTACTGGAACAGGTGCTGGCGGCGGCGCATTTATTGATTACGAATTGAACTGGAACAAAGGGGCTAACTTTGATGGTGGCCTTCGTATCGGTGGCATTGGTCGGGATGACTGGGGTGCGGGTTTGCGCCAAACTTGGTCTAATCCTGATTCAACTGCACTTTCTATGCAAGTTGACTTTCCGGCACATAAGAGTATGTTTGCGAGTGGGAGTTTGAGTCGTAACTTCGACGGATTTAGCGCAAACATGACGAGCACTTACGGCAAGAGCTTTGAGGGGACGAATTTCCAGTCGGATTCAACTCAATTTATCATAGAGAAAGATCCGATCAAATCAACTATTTTGCCGGGGCGGATTTATTTGGGGATGACAGCTCGGGATTCTCGGATTCGGGCTGGTGCAGCACCTTCGATTTATCAACAAAGCCTAGGTGCGCGTTTGCGATTTGTTGGTACGCCTATTCGGATTGGTGGGAATATGTTTAATTACGGATACTCACTTGAACAAGTGAGTGGACACAATGTGACTCAAGGGCTGGTTCAAGTGGGGACACTTAATTACGCGATGAATCCGTTTTCTGGGGCCTATTTGAACCTTGGCTACGAATATTTAGATGATGGATTCACATCGGATTTGATTGGTCGGCATAAGCTCTCAATCGACGGTTTTTATAACTCGGGCAACCTAGGAATCAATGGATTCTTATTGCAAAGTTTGGATGCAGATCGTATGAGTGCTAACGCACGTTTGAGATACAAACTGGGGCCGTTGTGGCGCGCGAGCTTTGCCTATTACTTTGACAAGTTTGGGGCGGATTCTTTCTTGGATCAGTCTTATATTCTGAGTTATCGTTTGGGATACCGCGAGATTGGGTTAAGTTACTCGCACCGCACAAAGAGATTGGGCATTGAGATTTTGGGCACGAGTATCGATTAGTGCATTGGGTTGGGCACTTGCGGCGGCGAGCTACGGCTCGTTGGGCCGTTTTGTATTTGCTGAAGTGCCACAGGTTCCTGGCCTTGAAATTACAAAGGCCGGTTTTCGGGTGGTTCATGGGGTTGCGGATTCCGTCTATTTTTCGTCGCCGCTGCTTGAATTGAAAGCTAAACGTATTGATGAAGGCGAAGCGGTTTTTCAGGGTCGCGATTACGTGTTTGGTCCGGGTGCGGTTCGTTATTCGCCTTGGCGACCGGGAGTTGAGTTTTATTTTCCGATGGGGATGCGGCTTGCAGTAAGAACAGACCTGAGTCCGTATTTGACTTGGGGGGAAGGGAGTGTTGGAGCTGAAGTTCCGACGGCAATGAGTCGATGGCATCTCCTGAATTTTAGAGATGGCCAAGCGCCGTTGATGTTTGTGTTTGAGGAGCCTGTTCAATTGATGGTTAAAGGTGATTCGGGTAACTGGATTCTTGAACCTACACATAAGTTTAAGGGCTGGATGCGTGTTTTGGCACCGGTTGGTCCGAAGCGAGTTGCATCGAATGTCGCAGCACTGGGTGAGTTGGCGCAGAAAGTTGAACCGCTGGCCAATCAATTGCTTAAACCGATGCCTAATTTGGTGAATTTTGAGGTGCGGTCGGATTCGGGTTATTTGACCGCGATTTGGAGCTTTGATGGGGTCGGAGCAGCGATTCCCTCACCGCTGTTAATGAGTAAAGCCGGTGGTTACGAGACTCGAATTCTGACAGGGGTTACGGGTTCTTTAGTAGATTTGGCTGAGGGGCCGTTAGCTTTTAGTAAGGAGCCGCGCATCGCGGTTCGATTCCCGATGCGGCGCATTGCTGGCGGACAGAGCATGGTGGTAGGGAGTTATGCGAACAGTTTGAGCTCGGCGAGCGGTTTTGACATTCCGAGTGTTGTGGAGCTAGCTTTGAGCCATTTTGGAGGTGGTCGCGATCCTTTGACGGAAGAAGTGGTGGCAACTTGTGCGGCAGAATTTCGGCGGGGTTTGCATGCTTCGGTTGATCCCATTACGGGCCGCAATCAGATGGTTGGCGCAGATGGGGGCGGGGTTGATTTATTGGCGGCTCATGCACTGCTCCAAGGTAGCAGTGCGGATGTGAAGCAAGACTTGATGGATGGAGTGATCGAGCGGTGGGATCCTTGGAGTTGGCAGATTGTTGCAAACGATCCGAAAGTTCGGAGCCGGGCGACGGCACTCTTTGCATTGGCCGGGGCTTTTTCTGATGATCCGGTGATTCGAGCGAAGGCGGCGATGGCTGAAGCGGCTTGTGCGGCGGAGTTCGTGGTTTCTGATTATGCTAAACGTCGAAACTTGCCGGTCTTGGTGAGTGAATCTGTTCAGCCGATGAAAAAATTACGGGAGAGTTTGTTTGGGGATTTGACTCTAGCACCGAACACTGTGGACTTTGTTTCTTCTTTATCAAGCCCGGTAAGGATCGTTGATGGCGGGCGGGTTGAAGTGACACGAGAAGGAGGACAGTACATTTTAAGCTGGAATCATAACGAGGGTGATCGGAATCAGATCGCTTTTGTTACTGAGTTCCCAATTGAGGTTGAGGCACGGGAGAATATTGCTTCGATTACGCCCAGCACATTTTTGGCAGAGACACGGTTGAATATGGTTGCAAAAGGGCCAGGGGTGTGCCGAGTAGCGTTTAGATTGCCGAGTTGGGTTGTGGATTTACCCGAAATTATTGAAAGCCCACGCTATAGTGAGTAGGTTTTTTTAAGTTTTAAGCAAGATCAGCATTGAAATGCAGTCCGACATTCACGTTGCGGGCTATTGCACCATCGGCGATGTATTGAGCCACTATAAGGAGGTTTCTTGACTCTGCGGAATAAGCGCTGAATGGAGCGGAAGGTGGTTCATCGTAATTGATAAGGGTGCTGTCAATAAACTCTTTGAGGGTGGCAAGACCGGCGTTAGTGCGGAAGATTCCGGCATGGGTGGACATTTGGGCTTGGAGGGCGTGACGGATATGAATTGCTTCGGATTCGGGGATGCAGTGGGGAGCTTTGAACTCAGGTGTATTGGGGAGATTGCTTGATTCGGCGGAAATTGCTTCGGCTGCTGCAAAGGAGAAAACGATTGCTTCTAGCAGGGAGTTTGATGCGAGTCGGTTGGCTCCATGGACACCGGTACAGGTGACTTCACCGCTGGCATAGAGGCGGGGGATTGAGGTTTGACCAACCAGGTCGGTATTCACTCCGCCGCACGAATAGTGTTGGGCGGGGACGACGGGAATCCATTGGCGGTCGATTTCGAGGCCAATTT
The DNA here is from genome assembly GCA_027492935.1 of Fimbriimonadaceae bacterium. GTDB lineage: Bacteria > Armatimonadota > Fimbriimonadia > Fimbriimonadales > Fimbriimonadaceae > UphvI-Ar2. The sequence continues at coordinate 3,199 of JAPUDU010000271.1, read as the reverse complement.
CTTTGAGTCGTTGGTAAATGGTGGGAAATTCGTGTTTGAGTTGCTCTGATTCGAGGTGGGTAGCGTCGAGGTAGACGCACCAGGTTTTGAGCTTTTGGATTTCGCGTTCGATTGATCGAGCAACAACATCGCGGGGGGCGAGTTCGAGGCGGGGGTCGTAATCGTACATGAACCGGCGGCCTTCATGATTGCGGAGGGTTGCTCCGGCGCCACGCATTGCCTCAGTTATGAGGAATCCGGCGAGCTGAGAGTGTTTGAGCGTGGTGGGATGGAATTGCTGGAATTCCATATTGGAGATGGTTGCGCCGGCATTGTGAGCGAGGGCGATGCCGTCTCCGGTTGCGACTCGGGGGTTTGTGGTGTTGCTGTAGACTTTTCCGCATCCGCCGGTTGCGAGCATGGTTGCTTTAGCGGTGAACTGAGCGGAGCCGAGGTCGCTGATTTTTGCGCTGGCTCCAACGCATTGTCCATCAGAGATCAGGAGATCGGTGACGAAACAGTTTTCGTAAACTTGAATGGCGGGGTTTTTGCGAACGGATTCGCTTACGGCGCGCTCGACTTCCCAGCCGGTTTTATCGGCATGGTGGACGATGCGATGGCGGGAGTGTCCACCTTCACGACCAAGGTCTAGTGCGTTGCTGGCGGAAAGATCGAAACGAGTGCCTTGTTGTTCAAGCCATTCGATTGCGGCCGGTGCTCTTTGGACAAGCATTCGGACGGCTTCGGGATCGCAGAGACCAGCCCCGGCGATGAGAGTATCTTCTTCGTGGAGTTTCCACGAGTCAGATTCTCCAACAGCAGCGGCGATGCCGCCTTGCGCCCAGGAGGTGTTTGATTCTTGGATTTGGGCTTTAGTGAGAATAGTGACTTGACCAATTTCTGCGGCCTTGAGGGCAAAGGTTAGTCCGGCGAGTCCACTGCCGATGACGAGGAAGTCGGTGTTTTGTTGTTTCACGCCGGAGATAGTTTAGTCGATTCCAATGGGGCGAGGTTAAGGATGCTTTATACTAGGAGTGTGTCGGAAGCGGCGGACGTGCAGGTCGAAAAAAAGCGTGGGGTTCATTGGGCGATCAAGGTTTGGTTGATCTTTCATTGTTTTGCGGTTATCACGCGGACGATTCCTTTGCCTCAACCGGAGGATGTTCAACGGGTGGCAGATCCTGGGTTTTCACCGCAAAAGATGAATTCGGCGCTGAAGGTGGGGAATTTGAATACTTTTCGGCAGACGAGTTGGTTATTGCCTTATTACACCGAGAGTTTGGGTTTTTGGCAGTATTGGGATATGTTTGCTCCGAATCCAGCGCAGGAAGATATTTGGATTGATGCGGAAGTTGTGTTTGCGGATGGGAGTCGTTCGACGGTGATGTATCCGCGCATGTATGACATGAGCTTGACGGAGAAGTTTGTAAGTGAGCGGTATCGCAAGTACCGGGAGCGTTTGGCAAGCGAAGCTTATGCATGGAAGTGGCCTCATACGGCTCATTGGTTTGCGGCGAAGGCATGGAAAGATCCGGCTAATCCGCCGGTACGGGTTACGATGCGTCGGCATTTTTATCTGGTTCCTAAGCCTCCGGCAAAAACAAACTTTGAGTACACAACCTATCCGTTCTACTCGGCGACGATTGATCAGGTGCGGATGAAGGAGTTGATGCCGTGAGAAAGTGGTTGAAGGAAGCGGATGAGGCAATTTTTGGTTATGGTTCGCCGTTGCCGATGGGAATTTTTCGGATTATCGTAGGGGTTCTAAGTTTGATTAGCTTGTCATTGAATTTTCGAATTTTCACTGATTTGTTTACAGAGAAAGGGCTGTATCCGGTTTGGATGAGTGAGCGGTATACGGAAGGGATTCCTCGGATAGATTTGTTGGCCGGGGTCACGGATAGCCGGGTGACGATGGTGTTCTTGGTTTTATCGGTTTTGGCGGCGGCCTTGATGCTGGTTGGGCTGTTTACTCGGGTGGCAAGCATTGCGCTCTTCTTGTTGATGGTTACGATTCATCACCGGAGTGGAGATACGCTGATGGCGGCAGATTGGCTTTTGCGGATGTGGGTTTTTGCGGTTGCGGTTGGCCCAAGCGGAGCCACCTTGAGTTTAGATCGGAAGTTTTTTGGGAAGGGGAAGGCGGTGGAAGAAGTTTCGTTATGGCCGCAGAGATTGGTGCAGTTCCAGTTAGCGGTCGTTTATTTTATGACGGTCTGGTTGAAGTGGAGCGGGGATCTGTGGCGGGAAGGATTGGCGACCTACTTTACGGGATATCTGCGGGAGTTTGAGCGTTTTCCAGTACCAGGATTTATGTATTCAATCCCGGCAGTGAAGATTGGTACGTATGGGACTTTGCTGATTGAACTTGCGATGGCGACGTTGGTATTTAGTCGGCCATTGCGGAAATGGGTGATGATTCCGGCACTCTTGATGCACGCATACATTAACTATTCAATGAACATTCCTTTGTTTCAGTGGATTATTGTGGCGGGTTTCATTTGTCACTTTGGGGGCGATGAGATTTTGGCTTGGTGGGAGCGTATGCGAGTTCGGTTTGGTAAGAAGTCGTTAGTATTGGAGGCAGAAGTTGCGTAAGACGAAGTTATCGGAGTTATTGAAGTTTAAGCCGGCAAAGGGGCCGGGCTATGAGATTAGCCCCAAGTTTTATTTGAGTGTTATGGCAGCCCAAATGCCCTTGCCATCAATTCGGCAGATTGTTGAACCGAAGGGAGCTGGCGGGGCAGTTGTGGGCTTTGGGGTGCCGATGGTTGGGGACAAGGAAGATCTGGATCATCCAATGGAGCGGGGGGCCTATGTTATTGCCAGTTTGGATCGGAAGACGGTTATTCGGGGTTTGGTGATTAGTAAGGAGGAAGCGGGTTTTAATCCGGAAGGATTTTTGCTCAGTGAACGGGCACTTTTGATGAGTGATGAGGCGCGTTCGAGAATGGCCGCAACTTGGATGTTGGTGCAGTTGACTTTTGAGAGCTACGATCCTGCAGTTCATCCGGCAACTCGATTTATGTATGAGATTGCCGCCCGTTTGGCTGACTTATCGGGTGGATTAGTGGCTGATCCGGTGAGCGAGCTTTACAAAATGCCTCAGGAGGCCGTGAGCGCGGTTGGGCCGGATGGGTTTGCGGTGCAGGATTTGGTTGCGGTTCATAGTCGAGTTATTGGGAATGGGTTTGGTTTGTTTACTCTTGGTATGCAGAAA
>JAPUDU010000270.1 GCA_027492935.1 Fimbriimonadaceae bacterium | reverse complement strand
TGGACCTTGACGTACTCGGTCAACATGGCGAATTTAACTGGCTATTTCAAGCCCGAAAAAGTACTTTCGATCTTTACATCAAACAAGGATCACTCCCAACCGAAAACGATTACGATGCCAAGCAATCTTATGAAGGGAGCGGCAGCAGCAGTCCTGTCATCTTGAGCAACACAACTCCGATCAAACTCAAGAACGGACGCACCTACATTGGCATCAGAACCGATGTCGGTTGCCGATTTGCATTCCTACTTTCACTCAACGTCGTCCCGAGCCACATTCCCGGTATGGGCAGCATCCCAACCCCAGAAGGCACCAGTTTCCGAACCTTTGCCCCCAACGCAACATCCGTTCACGCCTCGGGGGCATTCAACAACTGGAGCGACCTCGCCGCTCCCATGCAATCCGAAGGCAACGGCTACCGATCAATCTTCTTTCGAGGCGCAACTCCCAACCAGCAATACAAATACGTCATCCGGAACGGCACACAAACTCTCTGGAAAACCGACCCTTACTCTCCCCAACTTACAAACTCTATCGGAAACAGCGTCATTTACGATCAAAACGCCTTTAATTGGGATGCAACAAACTACCAAACTCCATCCTGGAATAACACTGTTATCTACGAGATGCACATCGGTACATTCAACGATTCTCCCGGTGGCAATCCCGGAACTTTTTACACCGCCATAGAACGCCTCGACTATCTCCGCGATCTCGGCATCACCGCAATTGAACTTCTCCCCGTCAACGAATTCCCCGGAGATTTCAGTTGGGGATACAACCCCAGCAACCCGTTCAGTGTCGAATCCGCTTACGGAGGCCCTCAGGGTCTCAAAACCTTCGTCAATGAATGTCACAAAAGAGGCATCGCTGTCCTTCTCGATGTTGTCCACAACCATTACGGCCCCGGCGACATGGAACTTTGGCAATACGACGGCTGGAGCCAAAACGGACGCGGCGGCATCTTTTTCTACAACGACGAGCGTGCAATCACCCCATGGGGTGATACGCGCCCCGATTTTGGCCGCGGATTCGTCCGCCAATACATCCGCGACAACGCCCTAATGTGGCTCGAAGATTTCCGAATCGATGGTCTCCGTTGGGATAGCACCCTCAATATCCGAAGAACCAACTGGGGCGACAACGGTGACGGGTGGAGTCTCATGCAATGGGTCAACGACGAAATCAACGCCCGCCAACCCTGGAAACTCAATATCGCCGAAGATCTTCAAGGCAACGAATGGCTCACGAAAACTCCCGGAGCGGGTGGAGCCGGTTTCGACAGCCCATGGACACCCAACTTTGTACACCCCATCCGCCCCGTAATGACCAACGCCAACGATGCCGACCGTGACATGAATAATGTCGCTCTCGCTCTCACCAATGGCTACAACGGTGATTGGCTACAAAGGGTCATCTACACAGAATCTCACGACGAGGTTGCCAACGGACGTTCGCGTGTTCCCCAGGAAATTGATAACGGCAACCCTGGTTCCTATTGGGCGCGTAAACGCTCCACTCTCGGTGCCGCGCTTGTCATGACCGCACCAGGTATTCCGATGCTCTTCCAAGGCCAAGAAATTCTCGAAGATGGGTACTTCCAAGATTCCGACCCGATCGACTGGTCAAAGCTCGTCACTTACTCGGGCATCAACCTCCTCTACAAAGACCTCATCAAGTTGCGAGTCAACAAAACGGGTCAAACCCGGGGACTTTCTGGCCCCAATCTCAATCTATTCCATGTCAACCACGGATCAAAGGTTGTCGCGTTCCACCGCTGGGATCAAGGTGGCCCGGGCGACGATGTTGTTGTCCTGATGAACTTCAGCAACACGACCTTCGCCAGCTACACAATTGGCCTCCCCCGCGCCGGAACCTGGGCACCTATCTTCAATTCCGATTGGAACGGCTACGGTACGGATTATGCCAACACCTTTACCGCCCCTGCATCAGCCGAAGCATCTCCCCTTCACGGTCTTCCCTATCGAGGCACCTTCGCCCTCGGCCCCTACACCTGCGTCATCCTAGCTTCGAAATAGTTAATCACATGCACTTTAGATATTCAAGACGAAACATTTATAACTAATAACTGTTTGCTCACAACTCAGAACGCTTCATATTCTTCGACATCAGCCCAATAACTAGCCAACATGCTGCCCCAGCGAAAAAATAGGTTCCAGTTATTTCTAAAACATTATTCATCTCGTAAGGCGTTAATGGCTTCCGCGACACTAAATAGACTGTAATCTTGGTTCCTGCAATTAAAATAGCCCAGAGTATAGGTATAAGCCACCCTAGTTGTTTTAAAAAGAACCTATAAGAAAAATAGGCTAAACATAGCGAAACAGAAAAGAGCAGCATGCTAGCACTATTGAAAAAACTACCCATAATGTCACGACCTATTCCAACCCTAGCCCACATGATCGTATAAATGATCAAATAGGATACAACGGCTGCTGTAACAACAACGAATATCTTTACCGTTTTACTTGAATTCTGATCGCCTAATTGTTTCAATCCAGTTCCTTCAACTCCTCCGAGGTGTAATCACGGAACAATTTAATGTAGTCACTCTTACCATTTGAATGGGTAATAGTGTTTCGGCGAAGAACTCCACCGTCAAAAGTCAGCCTAAAATGAACCCCGAGCAACATTTTGAACGGCTGACCAATGTACTGCTTTTCTGCAGGTGAGACACTTACTAACCACCCAGGATTCCCATCACGCTGTAAAAACTGCTCCTTGTCCAAACTTGCTTTAAACATATCACCAATTCCAAAGTAGGATATCCTGTAATCGTATTTTCTATTCATAATCTTAGGATTGAACTTCGCCTCATACTCCAGATAGCTATTGAACCAGCCAGATTCTGTTGGATCCAGTATTGATTCCAGCCTCCTTGGCGAAATTAATCCTGAAGTCACTAAAAATTTAGGCGCCAGAGGGTAGTTGCTATCATTTGAACTATAGTAAAGTGAAGACGCCAGTCCAAGTTGCCTTAAATTATTGATATCATCCGCAACATGAGCCTTTCGCTTTGAACCACTGAAAATCGGGAAGATAATCGCAAATAGCACGATAATCACTACCATTATTACGAGTAATTCTATGATACTCAGACCCACATTCTTAGCTTTTGATAGTGAAAAAGCACTCATTCTTAATCAATACCAGTAGGATTGCAAGAATTATTGGGACAACCAGTCGGAAGACCGTTTGTCGGCCCCCACGAGCAATCGGTATAGTAATATCCGTCTAATACATAATAATGACCATTAAGGCATTGAAAACGGCGACAATAATAGTAAAAATCTCGATAATCCATGAGGCCTAGCGGAAAATCACATATCGGATATGAACCTGTGCCAGTCTTATAAATAACACTTGAAGCATCACAGCCATCAAAGTCCGCTATACAAGCCGGAATCGAAGCAAGAGATCCTTTTGCTTCAGGTTCTGTTCCGAAATCAATGGTCTTATCAATTGCAAGGCTACCGTTTGATACACCTGTAAACAACAAGTAGACTGTGATTGCACTAATTGGTAAACTATTCATACTTACAATCATATACAGTTAATTAGTCAACATAAAAATCACATGGGTCTTTGGACTCAATTCAATCCAGGGGTTCTGTGTGAATTGATTCCGTCCATATCATAAAGATGTCACGAACGTCTAAAGCTATTATGATCGCCACGCTTATCTTAACCAGCCTTGCATCCCCCTACATGCAACATGCGTCATACCCCGGCGCATCAATTAAAGAAGACACAACCGCGCCAGGAGGTCATGCTACTTCCAACAATCTGCCCCTAGCAAACACCGGAAAAACCCCTCAAGTCTTTACTCACTTATTCCGCAACGGTGACAAAGTAGAAATCACCCTCTCTAACGTCACTCAAGACGAGATTTGGATTACCGCCGCCGATGGCAACCTCCGCCTCTGGCTAGAAGCCAAACAGAACGATAAATGGCTACCCATCCAATACCACCAATGGTACACCTGCGGCAACTCGTACCACCGCGTAGTTCTTCAACCCGGATTCCACTTTACTTATAAACCAATCATCCCAAGCGGAACTTACGCAACAGAAATCCGACTCGGTTACAACGCCTCATCAATTGATGGCCCGCAGCATCAAGTTCAATATTCTTCGACCATCAAAGCAAACATTGACCCCAAAGTATTCTCCCTTGATCCCGAACTCAGCAAAACAAGCCGGATCAGAACCGATTGGGCGGCTCCAACCCTTGTGCCAAAAGGATAGGAGACTTTCACAATGCATCGGTGATCCTTAACTCAATCTAGGATCACCGATGCATTTAGCTATCCCGCCGTTCCTCGTCAAGAATGTAAACCCCACTCATCACTCGAGTCCGGAACTTCTCCAAATCCGTCCGTCCATGAACCCGAATCCGCGGCAACAAATATGGCTCCGCCGCATCACCCGGACGGACAGGGCCGCCGCCCTTTTTCCAAGCCGATAAATAGCCCGTGCGTTCCGCCATCGCTACAACCCGATTGTCAAACTCTCCAGCCGGATAAGCCAGCGAAGTAACCGATTTCCCCAAGCCCACCTCGAGTATCTGTCTGGACTTCACCAACTCATCCCATAGCTGATCGTCGCCCACTCGCCTCAAATCCGGATGACTCACCGTATGCGATTCAAACGCAACCTTGGAATGGCTCATCTCCCAAACATTAGCCCAACTCAGCCGCTCCGCCTTCCCAAAATTATTTGTGACCATAAAAACCGTCGCCTTTGCGCCGTATTTCTTCAGAATCGGTAAAGCCTCCGTAAAGTTATCCCGGTAACCATCATCCAGTGTAATCGCCACCGCTTTCACGGGCAAAGACTTCCCCATCCGCAATGCATCCGCGACATCAGTCGCAAGCAAAAACGTAAACCCTTCCTCTTTTAAAAATTTCACTTGTTCTTCAAAATCTGCCGGCGACACCGTCAAATCCCGCATAAACCGACTCTTCTCTTCCTGCGGTGTCAAATCACAAACCCGGTGATACATCAAGACCGGCACCGCAAAATTTGTCGTCATTGGCACTTGCGGCTCAGCGATCTTCACGTGAGCTGTTGGTGCCAAATCCACCGGCCCCGAACAACCCGTGACCATCAAACACGCACCAACCAAATAAACCGCCCTCATGAATTCAGTAACGCTTAATCAGCGAATAATGGTTCCAAAGCGCATCAATGCCTAGTCAGCATCAGGCGACACTAACACTAACTATTCTTCTTCAAACAACGCCAAACCCAAACTTTCACCCACTTCAATCGTAAACGCGTCCGCCCGCCAATCCACCGGCAACCCATCCACCAATTCAGCCCCCGGCAAGACTGCAGCCTGATCCACATCAAAAGGCACCGCAGCCTGATGGTAAATCCGCCGAAACCAACGCTGCCCTGGCTCAAGCTCCCACTCCGGCGCATATTCCGGATTCAAAAAATAAACCGGCTCAAACCCCTCCCACCCCGCCGCCGAATATCGTTCCACCCAAACCGCAGCCAAAATTGCCCCCTTAAACTCATGCACAATCCGCGAAAAAGGCGACATCAACCACCGCACACACCAAGCCGCCTCCTCCGCATCCTCACAATGCGTATGCCACCGCTCGCAGCTCACCATCACATCCTCCCCCTCATCAAAAACCCGAACATCTAATCCCCCCGCAAACCGAACTTCCATCGAACTGCTCCGCCGGTCACAAACCACCTCTTCGGCCCCTGTCGCCGCCAACAACCCCTCAACCGCACCAAAACTCTCTTCCGCCAATTCCGATAACGCCACAAAAAATTATGGCCCTTTGCTTTGTAAACAAGGGCCATATGTATCTTCTGCTTTACTTTTTACAAAGTTCCGCGCAAAGCCTGTTCCCGCTCAATTGATTCAAACAACGCCTTAAAGTTACCCTTACCAAAGCTCTGAGCTCCCTTACGGTGAATAATCTCGTAAAACAACGTCGGGCGATCCGTGATCGGCTTCGTAAAGATTTGGAGCAAATACCCCTCATCATCACGATCAACCAAAATCCCAAGATCCGCCAGAACATCAATGTCCTCATCAATCTTCCCGACACGTTGCTCAAGATCATCGTAGTAAGCCCGCGGAACGCTCAAGAACGGAACCCCGCGCGCCTTTAAGCGGCTCACGGTATGAACAATGTCGTCCGTCAGCATCGCAACGTGCTGAACGCCCGGACCACCAAAGAACTCCAAATACTCATCGATCTGACTTTTCTTCTTGCCTGGAGCTGGCTCGTTAATCGGGAACTTCACGCGACCATTCCCACTCGCCATCACCTTGCTCATCAAGCTGGTGTATTCCGTCGAAATGTCCTCGTCATCAAAGCTAATCAGGTTCTTAAACCCAAGAACATCCTCATACCACTTCACCCACTCGTTCATCTTTCCGAGTTCGACATTTCCAACACAGTGGTCAATTTCAAGTAAACCAATCGGATCACCCGGTTCATTGCGCTCAACAAACCCAGGAAGAAAATCACCTTTGTACTCGTCACGGTTAATGAGGCTATGAACAACGTTGCCATAAATCTTAATCGCCGCATGACGAACCCGGCCGTTTTCATCTTCCATCCAATACGGTTCAACCGCGCCCACTGCCCCACGCTCG
>JAPUDU010000269.1 GCA_027492935.1 Fimbriimonadaceae bacterium | reverse complement strand
GCTCGAATCAAATCCTCTTCTCCTGCTGCCGTTCCCGCCGGACTCGTCAAACCCGTGTGCTTTTCAAGCAATACGTTCTCACTCGCCACGTTCAAGTCTCCGCCGAGCAATATTCGCACATTCTTGTAAACCAGCTTCAGAACCACCGAATGACCATTCTTCGTCACCCCATCATCAGATTCCAACCGCCGCAATCCAAAGCCCCCTCCGATTGGCTCCAGCACTGGCCCCAAAACTTCAATTCTAAGTCCAGGAGTCTTCAACCAATCAAAAGCCAGCGAATCCGGCAGATAACTTCCATCTCCAGCCGGCTTCAAAGCCAGCATTTGGTGACCGCCAATCTTAGCCCGCCCATCAAACAACATATTCGCATACACCTTAGAACCCCGCTTCCCCGGATCACTAATCACGGCATCAAGATCAGCTGTATCCGCCGCTAAGTCAACCTGATAGGTTCGTTTGCCAACTTTCGTCGTACTTCCCAAATTTGGCCCTCCTGCCCGTTCAACCAACCCATTTGTATAAAGTCGCTCAAAAGATAGATTTTGAATCTCGAACAGCGCTTTAAAACCGCCGTAATGATCTTGATCGGGATGCGAAATCACCGCCGCATTAAATTTGCGCGTCGTCTTAAAGCCCGCAAATCGCCAAGCTAAGAACCGCGCCATGTTATCCCCCTCTCCCGCATCAATCACCATAAACTCTTCATCCGGAGTCACCAAAAAACACCCGTCGCCCTGACCGATATCAACAAAAACAACTTCCAAAACCTTCTCTTTTTGAAGATCAGATTTACGCATCAACCCCTTCACCCCCCGGCAAGTCACATTAACCATATCGTTCCCCGCATCCGACAAAACGTCCACCCAATCCCCAAACAGCAAATGCTTGACCTTTTTCAACTTTGCTCCATCTTGTTTTAAAATATGAGCATCAGGAAACTTCACATATTGATAATCCATCCCCCTATCATATCAATTCCTGGGCTCAACAACCAAGCTTCAAATTAAGAGCATAATAAATCTCTGCGAGGGAGCGGATGGTTGCTGGTGTGGCCCCCGGTCTTCAAAACCGTGTGTGGCGCTTTCGGGCGCTGGGTGGGTTCGATTCCTACACGTTCCCGCCAATAATCCCAAGCGTTACTCGTCCTAATTTCTGTCAAACGGAAATCCAATGGATGAAGTCAATCCCCAATGCCTTGCTGCGCAATTCAACGGCAGTTCAACAACTCCCTTCGACCCCAATAATCAAATCCCGACAGACGGTCTCACCTGGATTCACCTCGAAGCCAGCTCCGCTCCCCAAAATATCTTCGCCGTCAAAGAACTTATCGAAGCATTTCCCCTCACTGCCAGCGATTTCTTCAACGACTACCTCCGCCTCGGCGTTGAATACCGCCCTGAAGGATTTGCACTTCTCTGCACAATTCCAACCTGCACCGAGGAACCAGTCTACCGACCCGTAGTATTCTTCGCAACCAAGCATTGCCTCCTCACAATCACCCAAGAATCAGTTCCCGAGCTCACCGAGGAATTTAATGCTTGGCAACACAACCCCAATGAAGTCGGCCAGAACATAGGTCATCTCCTCTATTCACTCTTAGATATCTGCCTCGATTCCTACTTCCCCCTCATTGACCTCCTCAACGATCAAATCGATGATCTCGAAGCCCAAATCTTTGAACAACCCCGGACAACCCCCACCGATGCCCTCAAAATCAAACGCAAGCTTCTCAACATCCGCAAGCAAGTTAGCCCCGTCCGTGAAAACATCAACTCAATCATTCGCCATGGTCAACCAATCGTACAACCGGAGCAACTGCCCGAATATCAAGATCTCTACAATCACAGTCTCCGGATTGCTGAAAATCTCGATCTCGGTCGTGATCTACTTGCTGGATTGATCGATATCCAACTAAGCATCACGAGCAACCGCCTTAACGAAGTCATGCGCACCCTCACTGTCATCAGCACTGTCCTCATGACCGGTGCCCTCATCGCCGGAATCTACGGAATGAACTTCAAACATATGCCCGAACTTGATTGGCAATACGGTTACCCCTTCTCAATCGGTCTCATGGTCGCCTGTAGTTTTGGCATCGTTGCTTGGTTCAAAAAACTCGGGATCATCGAACCCAAAGAAAAAGAGTAACCATCAAAATGGTCGCAAAATATCAAAAGCCGCAAACGGAAGATTACGAAGAATAAAAAACGCAATCGCTGCATACGCTGTCAAATAAGTCAATTTTCCTCTGAAAGGTGCTACTTTCTCTCCCAGCAATTTGCCCTTCGCCAGTTCAGATATTCCCAAAGTGATCACTAACGGAATCACTAAACAAATTAGCCACCCATTCTGGTGAACTGCTCCTCCCAAATCTCCACGAGTCAAACTCCAAACTGCTCTCGTGGCCCCACACCCCGGACAAAATAACCCGGTCAACTTGTGAAAAATACACGGCAACCCAACCGTCGCCACAACAACGAAATACCCTACAGCTGCAAGACTCAAAAAAAGCTTATTGGCCAGAAGAGACTTGATCATCCCCCAAAGGATCCAATTCCACTCATTCCCAAGTTAAGGCAAACCCCAACCAAACCCAACCCGATCGACCAATTCGCCGAAGTGTCTGCCGAAGCGGCCGCTGATACTGCCATCGCATAATCTCCGCGCCTTGCATGACCATCAACTTGAGCGGCATAAACAATGGCGACAACGCCAATCGGCAAACAACAACACAGCGTCGAAAAAATCGCTTTCAAGAGATTGTTTTGAACGGGCGTATAACTTCCTTGACGGGGGTAATTCGAATGGCCACCTATCTGCCCACCATACTGAGATCCATACTGAGAACTGTACTGACCACCATATTGCGATCCTTGCTGTGACCCATACTGACCGCCATATTGCGATCCTTGTTGTGGCCCTTGCTGGTGCGGGTGTTGCGTTGCAGAAGGCGACGCGCCTCCAGTTTGAGGAGTCGAACCAATATGCGTTGGAAAAACAAAACCCGTCAGTTGCGTAATCGGAAATTGATACGTCGTTCCAACTTGCAAAACTTGCATTGAGACATCAATGCGGCCCTCCTGAGCCCACGCGTTGATTTCATCTAACTTTGCCGGCCCATAGCGATTTCCAGACCGATCAATTACGTAGTAATCCAAGTCACTCTCCCTTTATCCCTCACCATTATTCCCACATTTAATATGCGGTTCACAAATAAATTCAGTTGCAAACTATTGCGATTGACTTTCTTCTTCTGCTTCTTCCCAGTCCAACTTGAATCGACCAAACTCGTCCTCAGGCTCAACATGAACCATCACCTTACGCACAAACGGCAACCGATTTGTCACCGCATCATTCACTTCATGCGCTAAATCGTGACCCTCACGAACGCTCAAACTACCTTCCACCAAAATATCCAAATCAACAAAATAATCTAGCCCAAGTTTACGCACCCAACAACGATGTGTCCCTTTAACCCCCTTAACCGTATAAGCAATCTCTCTAATCTCCGCCACAATTTTCTGATCCGGCACCGCGTCCGTTAACTCGCTCAAAGCCGGGCGCAACAAGTGCCACGCGTTAAACGCCAAAATCCCGGCCGCAACCAAAGCCGCCCAGTCATCCGCTGCCTCATAACCTCGACCTCCAATCAACGCAATCGTAATACCAATAAATGCCGCCAAAGATGTAATCGCGTCGCTACGATGATGCCAGGCATCCGCTTCCAAAGCCATGCTCTTGGTCTCAGCTCCTCGATCGCGCACAAACCGGAAAAGAACCTCCTTGACTAAAATAACTCCGACTAAAACAATCAACGTAAATGCTGCCGGGGTTTGGTGCGGATGCATGATTTCCCGAACACTTGTAATCGCCACCACAACTGCCGCGCCAAACAGCATCAGCGCAATCACAGCCGCAGCCACCGGCTCCGCCCGACCCTTACCATAAGGATGTTTTTTGGTCGGTGCCTCTGCCGCGACCTTCAAACCCGCTAAAACAACTAAAGAACTCAAAATGTCAGAGGTCGACTCGATCGCGTCCGCAATCAAGGCTTGCGAATGCCCCAACACACCCGCGACGCCTTTCACAATCGCAAGTGCACCATTAGTAAACACGCCAACCATAACCGAATGGCGGGCGAGCCGAACTGCTTCAGCCCGCGTCAATTCGCTCATACCAAAATCTTAGCCTATCTATTTATCGCCATAAAGGGTCTGAACGTAGCTAATCTGACCATAGTGATAAACCGAATTCCAATTGTGATAATTCATCACCGATGCCACCTTCCATTTCTCCGGCCCCCAAAACGCCATCTCTTCCTCAAGCTTTTCATCCGGCACTGCACGAATCACCGCGCTCAATGCCTTCGTATTCTCTCGCAACAAAGCCACTGCCTCATCCAAAGTAAGCGATGCCTTACTCGTTTCAAACTCTGCCATCATTTCGGGCGTAAATTCCGGCATCTTGTACTCAGCCAATACTTTGACCATTGCCCCACAAATCAAGGCACACTCTGCAACTTGGTCAAGTGCAGTTCTCCCCTCATCCAACGGAGACCAACTCGTTTTATCGGCATCCATCTGGGTTGTTATATCAATCAATCCTTCCGATGCTCGTTCCGTTTCTTCAGCAATAAAATCTTGTACTCGCACAGTGACAGTCTATCTATGTCTACATTAAGAATCAACATTTCATTTCAGAAGTTATCTGAAGATTACGTATTCATAACTTGAATTCTGTAAACTCTACCCATGCGCCGCATTCTGCTAATCCTCCTATTAATTATCGCAACGTTTGCTCATGCGCAGATAAAATCGAGCCCCGCATTCCTCGATTCACGAACCGAAATCCGTACTGCCCTCCCCACACCACGCCAATCGATAACCTCAAGTGAATTCATCCTCTGGATCGGCAAAAACAAACTAACACCGATCAAGCTCACCGTCACCGAATACGCAAAGAAGCCAAATTCACCTGCACACCCAGACAAAGTCGCACTGCCCGGAACAATCGCCCCGGCTCTCGGCGGAAACGCCTGGGATCCTAACGACGACACCACTCAGATGGTGCTCACCGCTCCAGGAATTTACGAACTCGAAATCGTGCTCCCTGGCGGCACTTACGAATTCAAACTCGCTCGTGGCGGATCATGGGCTCAAAACTGGGGAACAGATTTCAAACCCGATGGACAAAATATCTCTATCACTGTCCCACAACCGGAACAAGCCATCCGCTTCGTTGCCAATTTCAACACCAACACCCTTCGAAACTCCTTAGAGCATCCCAACGAAGTCACAGCCCCAACAAATCCACGACGCGCCAACCAAAACCCCGACGGCAACCCACAAAAAATTAAATCTGTTGCCCTCACTCTTCCCCGCGCCCTCACAAACCAAGAACTTCTGCAACCAATGATGCTTTCCAACGGCACCTTCGAGTATCAGAAAGTTGTTCTCCGCGATGCCCTCAACGACCCCATCTTCCAATACACAAAAAACGATCTCGGATACACCTATTCAAAAACCAAAACCACGTTCAAAGTATGGTCACCCGTATCCACCACCGCCAAAGTCATACTCACACACCCCAGCCAAGCCATTCCTATCACCTTAAACTTAACCAAAGGAGGCAGTGGAGTTTGGTACGGCTCAAAAAATCAAAATTTAGCCGGATGGTCATACCAATACGAATTCTATTCCTACGATAAAAAGCGGTTCGCAGCCGATATCTACGCCCCCGCCGCCACCCAAGATTCAACCCGCAGCGTAATTCACGACCTCAAACAAACGAACCCACCCGGCTGGCCAAAGTCTCTCCCCAAAACAAACCATAAACCAACTGAATCAATCATCTACGAACTTCACGTCCGTGATTTCACAATCAGCCCCAATAGCGGCATAAAACCAGAATGGCGGGGCAAGTATCTCGGCTTCACTCAAACCAATTCCAAATACAAATCAATCCCAACTGGGATCAACTATCTAAAGTGGTTAGGTGTAACCGATATCCATATCCTCCCCTTCCAAAATTTCAACCCTGCCCACAGCTCCAACTACAACTGGGGTTATGAAACAACGCTTTTCAATGTCCCCGAAGAACAATACAGCACCAAACCCGCCGATCCCCTAACAACAATCCGCGAAACCAAAGCCATGATCCATGCCCTTCACAAAGCCGGATTACGCGTTATTCAAGATGTTGTTTACAATCACACCGTTCCCACCAATGGCGAAAATTCTGCCTTCGATGAAACTGTGCCTTACTATTATTTCCGCACCAACGACGCCGGCGAACTCCTCAACGAATCCGGTGTCGGCAATGCATTTGCCGATGATCGGCTCATGGCCAGAAAATTCGTCCGAGATTCCCTCACGTTCTGGCTTCGCGAATATCACCTCGATGGTTACCGTTTCGACCTGATCGGCATGTTCACCCCCGAGAGTGTCCAAGATTGGTCAAACGCCTGTCACCAAGTTCGTCCCGACATCCTCATCTATGGCGAACCATGGACCGGCGGCGGCCCAACTCGATTCGGCAAAGGTGCTCAAAAAGAAATGAAGGTTGCCGTCTTCAATGACGACTTCCGCAATGCTCTCCGGGGAGAGCTCGACGGCCCAGCCCCAGGCTTCATCAGCACCGGTCAAAACGTGGATGCCGTCAAACAAGGCATTCTCGGCTCTATCA
>JAPUDU010000268.1 GCA_027492935.1 Fimbriimonadaceae bacterium | reverse complement strand
CCGATAGCTACGACATCAGCAAATTCAAAGGACAACCTGGCAAAACCGTTCTCAAGATGTTGCCCATCGGCAATAACTCCATCGAGCTTTCGGTTGTCGCATTCAACGGCGGCAAACTTCACCTCGCTCTCGATACCGGCAACGGCTTCTACAGCACAACCCACAAAGATAGCCTCGAACGAATCGGCCTCTGGAAAAACGGTGTCAAACCTAACTTTGTCAAGCAATCCTATGTTGCGTCTGGTGCGGTTGATAGCTGGGATATTGAACTCGAAAACATGAACATTTTCGGCCACAAAGTTCCCTACAGCGTATGGAACATCATCGACCGTCCCGCATCAGATGCCGATGGCGATGGCACTGTTGGATTCGGATTCCTCAAAAACTTCAACATCACAATCGACATGGCCCGACGACTTGTCATGCTCGAAAACTTCAGCAACGAAACAAGTTCCCCCAAAGTTGGTGATCTTGGATTCTACGGCTTCTACGATGAAAAGTCCAAACGAACAGTCATCACCCGCGTCCTTCCCGGTGGCCCAGCCGAAAAAGCCGGCATCAAATCCGGCGATTTCCTAGTTTCCATCGGCACCGACCTCGTCGAACCAATGAGCTTCCGCGCTCTTCTCAGCAAACTCGAAGGCGAGCCAGGAAGCACAGTAAGTATCTCCACCTCACGCGGTGGCAACCTTTCACGCCACGAGCTCAAGCGCGAAGTCATGGTTAACAAACCAATCACTCAATAAGCTCAGCCCAAAGCAAGAAAACAGTTAAGCCCTGGCGTTTGCCAGGGCTTAACTGTTTTAGCTGACCCATACTCACATAGGTTCTTGGCCAATCTCTCCGCAAGTCAGGCGGCGTTGGTTGGGATGATCAACGCCACAAATTAAACTAAAAAATGTCCTAAGATTCTCATGTTCAATGAATCTCAGGACATCTTTAACCGCGCCCTCGCAAATGATCTACTCAGCTTTTCGCTTCGTAACCTTCACGCCATACTTCTTCTTTGCATCCGTATCCGATTTAGAAGCATCGATTTCATCCTTCGTTGTGAAGTTTTCGTTGACCTTCTTCTCTTTACGATAAACACCGTTCACTTCGACGGTATCACCATCTTTCGGTGCTGCATTGCCTTCCAATTTGCCGCGCATGTAAATGTTCGCAACCTTGCTCTCGCCTTTCAGCTTAAACGTAATGTAAGGGTTGCCCAACCGCGATTCACGTTGTTTATATTCAGAAACCGTGCCTGAAACAACAACATCCTTGCCGTCCAAAGTCTCTCGATCCTTTAGCAATTTATCAACCGTCAGCGTTTCTGCCGCAAAGGCAACCGCCGCTATCAACATTCCCAAAACTAGAACCGAGCGTTTCATACTCAGTATTTTATCAGACTACAAATCTCATAATCAGAAAGTCGGGATCGACCATCCAAAAAGCCTAGTTCCACCATGAACCCGAACCCACAAACAACGCCATTCAAACGCTCAATCAACCGTGCCGCCGCCGTCGCTGTTCCTCCCGTCGCCAGCAAGTCATCAACAATATAAACTCGCTGACCAGGAGAAATCGCATCAACATGCATTTCAATCGTCGCCGTGCCGTATTCAAGATCATATTCTTCGGTAATTTTCTCGAACGGCAACTTACCAATCTTCCGCGTCAGCGCAAACGGCAAGTCCAAATCTAAGGCAATCGGAACTCCAAAAATAAAGCCACGGCTTTCAATCCCGGTAATAACATCGGCCCCTTTTGCCTTGGCATCTTCACGCAATAAATCGCATACTTCCCTAAAAGCTTGTGGACTTTGCAAAACCGGATGAATATCCTTAAACATAATCCCCGGCTTAGGAAAATCCGGGACATCACGAATCAAACTTTCGGCGAGTAACTGTGCCATGACAAGCGGGTTTATACCCCTTCAGTCTTCGACTTCGGGGCCAGGTTCCCAACCCTGTTCACTAGCACGCATTAAAGGTGTCACATCCATATCACGATCAACCCGCACCTGGCAACTTAATCGAAACTGACCCAAAACTTCATCTTCTTCAAGACAATCACGTTCTCTTTTCCCCATTTCCGGTTCTTCGCTATGAAACTCAACCCGGCAAGTCGTGCAACGCGCCAATCCGCCGCAACGGTGACTAACATCAACCCCGTTCGCTTCCAGCGCTTTCACTAACTTGGTGCCTTCGGCCACCTCAAACTTGTCTACACCAGGAACTGAAACTAAATACATCGCCACGTTATCAAAATCCTACCCATTCCTCAACATCAAATTGGATTCAAAACACGGCTATTTTCACAACATTGCACGCATCTCATTAAACGACTAGGACTCACTCCAACAATTCCTCCCCCCGACTGGTATCATTGAGAGTCCCCTATGGCCAACGAGAAAATTTTTCCTGCCCCAGATATCCTTAACGAAGTTGAATACGGAAGATTTGTCCTCACTAACCTCGCCGCCAAGCGGGCAAAACAGATTAAAGAAGGCGCTCCCCCACTCGTTCGAATCGATACGAACCACCCGCTGAGCATCGCCCTCGAAGAAATTGCTAAAGGCAAAATCAAGCCAATTCTTGGCTCCGACGCCCAAGCTGCCGAGCTTGACGAAGACTACAGTGCGCTCGACGAATTGGGTCTCGACGACGTCGGTCTTCTCCTCCCTGGAGTCGATGACGACAGCGATGACGACGATGAACTGGATCTCCTCGGCCTCGACGACCTTGGTCTCGATGACGACGACGATGAAGACGATGAAGTTGATGAAGACGAATCAGGCAATGCCCTGGCAAGTCTGCTCGACGATGTCGTTGCCGATGATGACGATGCTCCTACAGTCGCAACCGATGATGACGACGATTCCGTAGTTGTTAAGGATGATGATTCGCCGGAAATGTCACTCGACGATCTTGCTAGCGAAGAAGAAGCTGGTAACGACGAAGACGAACCAATTTAAACGAGAATGGCTACACCCGACCCCTACGCAGCATTAGGGGTTTCTCGCGAAGCAACCCCCGACGAAATCAAATCGGCGTACCGTAAAATGGCACGCCAATACCACCCTGACGTCAACCCCAATAACCCGGAAGCGGAAGAAAAATTCAAAGAAGTCAGTTCTGCCTACGCAGTTCTTTCTGATCCCGAAAAGCGTGCTCAATACGACCGCTTTGGCTCAGTAGAAGATCAAGGTGGATTCAACGGCAACCCGGGAGATTTTTTCCAGGGTGGAGCCGGATTCGGAGACCTCTTCGAAGCATTCTTTGGCGGTGCGGGTGGTCAACAACGCGCCCGAGGTGGAGTCCGTGATGGCGATGATATCCGCGCCGAAGTATCACTCAGTCTCCGCGAAGTCCTTGACGGCATAGAAAAGAAAGTCACCTTCCGACGCTCAGCAACATGCGAAACCTGCGACGGTATGGGAACCGCCGACAAATCAAAGCCCAAAACCTGCGCAACCTGTAACGGCATGGGAGCCGTCGCCCAAGTGCGGCAAACCATGATCGGCAGTATTCGCACCCAAACACCGTGCCCTACTTGCCGTGGTGAAGGCATCCAGATCGATAATCCTTGCACCTCTTGCCGAGGCGATGGCGTTACCCCGAAACAAGAAGAACTTTTTGTCACCATCCCCGCCGGAATTGAGGGCGGACAAACCCTTCGCGTCGGTGGTAAAGGCGGCGATGGAGCCCGTGGTGGAATGAGGGGTGACCTCTACGTAGTTGTCCATGTCATCGAAGACAAACGATTCATCCGCGAAGGCCGCAACATCGCAACCGAAGTAGAAATCACTTACGCCCAAGCCACAATCGGAGACACGATTGAAGTCGGTGGTCTTACCGACCCTCTCGAACTCAGCATCGAACCCGGCACCCAACCCGGAGATACTTTCCGCATTAAAAACGAAGGCCTTCCCCGTCTGGGCGGCGGAAATCGAGGCGATCTTTACGTCGAAGCCAAAATCATCGTCCCCAAGAAAACATCTGAAGGCGAAAAGAAGCTTCTTAAGGAATACGCCGAGCTACGAGGCGAGCCGATCCCCCAAGGTCCAGGCAAACCCGCCAACATCTTCGAGAAAATCTTCAAACGACGGTAAACCATGAGTCACTGGATCGAAGTAAAAGCGCACCTCACATCTGCCCCGCTTGACTGGTCAGCCTGGGATGCCATCTTTGATAACCATGGCGTCGCGGGCACCGTACAAACCGATAACCCTCCGACCCTTTCCGGATACGTCGGCCCTGGTTCCGAAGATTCTATTGAAGACCTTAAAGCCGCTCTTCTTGCTTATGGTGCTGCCTCTGTCACTGCCGATCCCGTCGCCGAAATCGACTGGGCCGAAGCATGGAAGCAGTTCTTCGTTCCCCGCCGAGTCGGCGAACGATTCATGGTCGTCCCAAGTTGGACAGAATACGAACCCCTCCCTAACGATCTCGTAATCACCCTCGATCCCGGCCAAGCATTCGGTACAGGCGATCACCCCACAACTCGTGGGTGCCTAGAACTCCTCGAACGCGAAAACTCTCAAGACAAAGAAGTTGCCGACATCGGTTGTGGCAGCGGAATCCTCAGCGTCGGAGCCGGACTCCTCGGCGCAAAATCTATTGTCTGCGTTGATACCGAAATTGTCTCCTGCGCCAGTACCCGCGAAAACTTTGTCCGCAATAACGTCACTGGCCAAGTCTTCAACGGAGCTGGATTCGAACCCCTCCCCCAAGACGACACCTACGACCTCGTTCTCAGCAACATCATCTCCGCCGCTCTTATCGGAATTGCTCACGAAGCCGCCCGCCGCGTCCGACCCGGCGGCGCCTGGATCATCAGCGGCATCATAGAAGCCAACTGGCCCGATGTCCTCGATAAAGCTACCCGGTGCGGATTCACTCTTCAAGATTTCATCCACGAAGGCGACTGGATAGCCGCCCGACTTAGAAAATGACTTCGAATCTTCGAGCAAACAGATTTGTGAATCTTCCAAACCCAAACCTGAAAAAGGATCGGGAAGAAACTATCCGCTTCTGCACGGCACTCGGAAATTTAACGCTATGATCCCCCTCCGCGCCCTTCCCCGAGCATTTGTAAATATCCCCAACTACACTCCCAACCAACCCATCACCTTGCCAGAAGAAGAATATCGCAAGTTCAAAAATGTCCTCCGTCTCGGCACTGGAGATGAAGTTGTTATCCTCCCCAACAACGGCACCGTCGTCCGAGCCCGACTCGATGGAAAAACCGCAATCCCCTCCGAAATCCACCAACCCAACACCGAGTCACTCATCCGAATCACCCTCGCACTCGGAATCTCAAAACCCGACGCCACCGAAGATGCTATCCGCATGGCCTCCGAGCTCGGAATTGCCCATTTCATCCTATTCACCGCCCGCCGATCCGTCGTAAAGTGGGAGCCTTCCAAGTTCGAAAAGAAATTAGAACGCCTCAAAACCATCTCCCGAGAAGCCTGCGAAGTCGCCTTCCGCACAAACCTCCCCACATTTGAAGTCCTCGCCGATCTCTCCTCAGTTCTCGCCCAACATCCTGAAGCTCTCGTGCTCAGCGAGATGGATAACGTCCAAACTCCCTTCCCTCAAATCACCACTCCGACCACTCTCGTCGTCGGCCCCGAAGGCGGATGGGATCCCCGCGAAGTCGCCCTCATAAAAAACCCAATCACCCTCGGCCCTCGAGTCCTCCGTGTCAGCACCGCTGTCGCCAATGCATGCGCAATGGCATTAACCCCTCGTTAAAAAAACTGGGTCTTTTTCAAATCACGATAACGTTATGATATAGTTATGTTGTTTGGGTCATTTCAATCGCCCGGAGAGAACTAAAACTATGATTAACACCAAAAACTTAATCGTTATTGCTGCTTTTGCCGCCGTAACATCCGCACAAGCTGACCTTGTCAAAATCACCGTCAACGGCACCGTTGGATTCAATGTTATCCAAGGATCAATGGCTGGAGTCCCTGTTGGTAGCCCTGTCGTTATGTCGTTCAATGTAGATTCCAACAACTTTCTTAACAGCGCATCATTCCCAACACGAGGTTACAACGTCATTGATAGCTCATTCTCCATGACAATTGATGGCCGACCAGTTTCCTACGATATCCCTCAACCGAGCCCCGTCTATTTCGTACTCCGAAACAATGACCCCGCCGTCGACGGTGTATTCCTTTCTTACGGCACCGACATCGATGTGCCCGTCAATGTCCACATCCCCGGACTCTCGCCAACTCACGAGTTGAACTACCTTCACACTTTCAGTGACAACACCACGTTCAATTCACTCAACATCCTTGATGCTGTTGGCACCTACAACCTCGAGACAAACATCAGTTCATTCAACTGGTCAATCGGAAGATTCGGCAACGCCGGTGCTGAATACAATCCTGTTTCCATGACCATCGAAAGTGTTCCCGAACCAGCCACCATGGCTGTCCTTGGCCTCGGGCTCCTTGCCGCATCACGCAAACGAAAGAAGTAACTTCCTCTTCATAAACAATCGGCCGGGCTTTGACCCGGCCTTTTTTTGTTTCCCGATTCTCAACCGGTAAAATGCCCGCGATATGCGCAACGACGGAAGAGCCAACGACCAACTCCGACCTGTAACTCTCGAAGCGGGATTCAGTAAACACGCCGAAGGCTCCTGCCTCATCAAGATGGGCGACACCCACATGCACGTCACCGCCACCGTCGAAGAGGACGAGGACCAGCCGGAAACGATCGCC
>JAPUDU010000267.1 GCA_027492935.1 Fimbriimonadaceae bacterium | reverse complement strand
GAATACTAAGACCAAGGCTCCTACTTTCCACGCCGACTGCATATACATATATTACGTGTGATTCGGCAAGACGATTCGGATTTAGTCTTGACAAAACAAAATCCCCTCTCATGGCGAGAGGGGATTTTGTTTGTTTTCGGACAGGTTACGGAGTATTTACCGTGCACTGGAGTTGATCCAGTTTCATTTGCCAGTTACGTGCGACGTTAAAGTTTGTGTTCTTAAACCTTACTCGGGCTCGTATCACGGGAATTGGTCCGAAGAACGGATGATTAACGACTCCGGTGAAGTGCGATAGCGGCACGGTTCCACCGTAAGATTCGTTAAACGTGTTACTGCCATTTGGAATGTTTGGCTGGGAGGCGAGTTGTACCCACTTACTCTCTGTAAAGTCGTAGATGTCAACCCATTGATCACAGCCGCTGATCGTTACACCGGCAGTTCCATTTACTCGGATGCCAGTAATTGTTTGAGCAGTTTGGATGAAGTCAACTTCAATTGAACCTACGGGGGATGTTCTTGCAACGAAATAGTCTTCATTGATCTTGAATTCGTTGTTATCGCCAGCCGTGAGAACAGAAAGAAGGCTTCCAGATACGAATCGTCCAATGCCCTTGCGAGCATCAGCTGCGGTTAGGGATACAACGCTTCCGGAAGAAGCAACTTTGATTGTAAGTACATGGTTGGCTACGTTGCCATCGAAAACATCGATTTCAGTGTTTTCGTACTTTCCATCTGGCGCTGGATCCCAGTCGTACCAGAATTGATCCAGGCTTGAACCGGTTGTTGGGGGGAATCCTGCGTTGAATACTGTATCGATGACACCGTATTCAAATGGCCCTTCTCCATCTTCTGCCTGACCATTTGGTCTTGGTTCGCGGAACTGCTGAGCAACGTAGATGCTTGAATCATCAGTTGAAACAGATGCTTGGGCGACATTAATCTCTACAACGTATGATCCTTGAGCAAGTGCTGAAGTCCATTTGACGCCAAAATCTGCAAATTCTCCCGAGAAGTCGTTTGCTGGTGCGGGATTGTCAATATTTGTTTTGAAGCAACGCCAACGAATGATGAAGGAGCTGAATGAAGAACTCCCATAGTTCATACCGAAGGACATCGTTGACCAAGGCTTATTCAGACCCGAAGATATCATGTTGATATCATCTAACGAACTGGGGTTGAATTCTACGTAACCGTAGTTGGATCCAGCATCGGCTTGATAGACAATGAGGTCGGCGGCTTCTTTGGGGTTCGAACCGGTGTTGACGTTACTCAACAACTTTTTAAGTGGATTTTCTAGGGCAGGGAGTTCTCGCCCGTTTTGTACGAGTTCACGGTTGGTTGCCGTGAGATTTTTTGTTCGAATCGGAGTTGCTCTAAAAGGCAACTTCTTCCCAGCAATGTTGACTTTTGTGCCGTCGGCTTTTTTAACCCATCCGAAGGCAACAGTGACTTCTCCGGATATAGGGGCACCTTGAGCAGCCGCAAAGCTAGGGAGCGCAATTAGCGCGGCTAAGAGGGGCAAGAATTTTCGCATGATGAATGAACCATTCGGGCAACTCAGTTGAACCGCCACGAGTCACATTTGGACTTCAACTTATTGTAAAGAGTTCCAGTAAATCTGTTGTGATAAATTTACAATGAAAGTAATTCCCCGTATTTTTACTTGCACAAATTGAGATGTTCCGTCAGTTTAGGCAAGGGCCAACATGGCTGAATGTGTGTTATCCCGGTATGATTACGGGCAAGAAATTTGCTAGGGGATTGTCGGAAATGAACCGATAATTGCTATGAGACGATCAAATCCCCACCCATTATGTGGGTCTTGGGGCACAAGATTTGGGGTTCGGTCGTCTAAGTGAATACAGTGATTCCCACAGGGGATTACTTCTAAGGAGCACGAAACAGAACATGTGGCAAAGGTTTACGGAACGAGCGCGGAAGGTTGTCTTCTTCGCCCAGGAAGAAGCACAAAAGTTCGGAGAAGGATACGTCTCAACTGAACACTTGTTGCTTGGCCTGGTGCGAGAGAGCGACAGCGTCGCGGCTCGCGTTCTGGAAAAGCTGGGCGTTGGGCTTAGTAAGATTCGTGCTGAGGTTGAGAAACAACTTCCACGGGGCGAATCTCGTCCGAGTCAAGACATGACTCTCACTCCGCGCGCAAAGCGGGTGATTGACTTGGCATACGACGAAGCTCGAAACCTCAATAACAATTACATTGGTACTGAACACCTTCTTCTCGGTTTGATTCGAGAGGGTGATGGACTCGCGGGTCGCGTTTTGGCCCGTCTTGGAGTTGAACTTGATCGCGCACGGCGCGAAGTTATGGCTCTGCAAGACAACGAGGTTCAGTCCAGTTCGAGCGATAAAGGCAAATCCAGTTCCAGCAGCAATTCAACAAGTGGGAACACGGCAAAGAGTCCGACATTGGATGAATTTGGTCGTGATTTGACAGAACTCGCCCGAGAAGGCAAGCTTGACCCGGTCGTGGGTCGTCAACCTGAGATTGAACGAGTCATGCAGATTTTGGCTCGACGGACGAAGAATAATCCGTGTCTCATTGGTGATCCTGGGGTTGGTAAAACTGCCATTGCAGAAGGATTGGCGCTTCGCATAGTGAGCGGAGACATTCCTGAAATTCTGATGGACAAGCGATTGATTGCGCTTGATATGGCGGGATTGGTCGCCGGTACGAAATACCGCGGTGAATTTGAAGAGCGCATGAAGAAGGTTATGGAGGAAGTCCGCAAGGCGGAAGGCCAAGTAATCCTCTTCATTGATGAATTGCACACTTTGGTAGGAGCAGGTGCCGCAGAAGGCGCAATTGATGCTTCTAACATCATGAAACCCGCGCTTGCGCGTGGTGAGTTGCAATGCATCGGGGCTACAACTCAAGATGAATTCCGAAAATACATTGAAAAGGATGCGGCGCTTGAGCGACGATTCCAATCAGTTAAAGTTCGGGAACCGAACGAAGAAGAAGCTGTTGAAATTCTGCGTGGTTTGCGTGAGCGATATGAAGCTCATCACAACGTAGAGATTACAGATGAGGCTTTGACTTCGTCAGTTCAGCTTTCAATGCGTTATATCACTGATCGAACTTTGCCGGACAAAGCGATTGACTTGATTGATGAGGCCGCTAGCCGAGTTCGGTTGCAACAAAGTCTGCCACCGAGCGACGTTCGAAATGATAAGCAAAAGCTTGCGAAAATGCGAGCTGACCTTGAGCATCTTCGACGTCATGGTGAGCCGGAAGACGTTGAAAAGCTCGACAAAGAATACGATGAACTTCGTGATTCCATTACCCAACGTGAAGAAGCATGGCGCGCTGAAGAAAAGCCGGATGCGGTTGTTGGCGAAACTGAGATTGCGGGAATCGTACAGAGCTGGACAGGTATTCCTGTCACTCGACTTGTCGAAGCAGAATCGCAGAAACTTCTTCGTATGGAAGAAGACTTGCATGGTCGAATCATCGGTCAAAAGGAAGCAGTGAGTGCGGTTGCACGAGCTATTCGACGAAGCCGAAGCGGTTTGAAAGATCCGAAGCGACCGACCGCGAGCTTTATCTTCCTTGGCCCGACAGGGGTTGGTAAGACAGAACTTGCCAAGACTTTGGCGGAATACCTTTACGAGAAGGAAAGCTCCATGGTTCGAATCGACATGTCTGAGTACATGGAACGATTTGCTGTGAGTCGCCTTGTTGGGGCGCCTCCGGGATACGTTGGTTATGATGAAGGTGGTCAGCTCACTGAGCAAGTTCGCCGAAATCCGTACTGCGTTGTTCTTCTTGATGAGATTGAGAAGGCACACCCGGAAGTGTTTAACATCCTGCTTCAAGTGATGGAAGATGGTCACCTGACTGACTCACAAGGTCGCCATGTTGACTTCCGAAACACGATTATCATCATGACTTCCAACGTTGGGGTTCGCCCTATCGAATTGGAGAAGGGACTTGGATTCCGCGATACCAAGATGGATATTGCTGATCCTCGAACCTATGAAATGATGAAGACCAAGATGCTGGACGAAATGAAAAAATCGTTCCGGCCGGAATTTCTCAACCGGGTTGATGAAGTTATCGTGTTCCAACACTTGCAAAAAGACGAAATCTTGGAGATTGCAGAACTGTATCTCAAGCGCGTCAATGAGCAAGCAAAAGAACTTGGAATCACAATTTCGTTAGGTGAAGGCGTGAAGGATATGTTGGTTGAGAAAGGGTATGACCCGAATCTTGGCGCACGTCCTTTACGACGAGCAGTTCAGCGATACATTGAAGATCCGCTTAGCGAGCAGTTGTTGATGACAACTTTCGTAGCAGGAGATCATGTGATTGCAGATGTGGATGGTGACGGCAACGTTATCTTCCGAAAGAGTGATGCTCCGCCGGCAACGGATGAGCCACAAGAACTCGTTAAAAACTAAAAGGTTTTTGCGGGGTGTATCGGTCGGATGATGAGTTCATCCGACCGATCTTTTTTTATTGAGGGAAGTTGTGCGCGAGTACTTCGGTGAGGGAACGAGGTTTCACTTTTTCCCCTTTGGAAAGTGCGGTGAGCCATTCATAAGTGCGGTGATTGATCGGTTGTTGTTGTGCAGGAGTTGCAAGATGGTTATGGGGAGAATCGGGCATTGGCGCGATTTCTTTTGAACCCTTGATTGCGTTAAAGGTTGCCCAGATTCCGTACGGGGGGCAGACGGTGTCGATAAATCCTAGGCCGATGAGTGACTGTGCTTTTATGTTTGGGGCTAAGTTTATACAGTCGATGTATTGGGCGGTTTTTGCAGCTTTAGGATTATTGAGGTCGAAGTTTGGGTACCCGAGTTGGCGTTTTTGCGAGCTGGCGTTCATATCTGAGCCAGCGGGAACATTGGCAATGAGGTGAGTAACGTTTGGGTGCAATCCGGCAAGCGCTATTGCTTGTTGACCGCCCATACTCGTGCCCATTACGAGTAACGTTTTGCCATCCCATTGGGGATCCTTCATGAGTTGGTTGAGGGCTACGTACCCGCTGAGGTACATGCGGACAAAGTAGTTGGTTTCTGGATCGCTTTGATTGATTGAAGTGTAGTTTTTGAGTTCGGCCGGTAAGTTGTTGTAATAATCTTGAGAGGCTACGGGTTCAACATCGTGAGCTTGGATATTCATTGTGATCCAGCCGTTTTGAGCGTGGCCGAGAATCCATGATTTGTCCAGAGAGTAAGGGCCGCCTGCCCACTGCAGGATCAACATTGCCGGGCGCTTGGTTTGTTGTTCTGGTTTAGCGATTTGACCAGTGATGCCACCACCCATTGGGTGATTCATTTTGAATGTCGCATAGTGGGTGTTTTGACTTTCAACTTTAATGGGTGTGAAAATGGGGCTGTGATCGAAATTCTTGGTTAGAGTGATTTTGCGCGCCCAGAAAGAGTCAAAGTCATCAGGTTTTGGAGTGGTCGGTTTAATTTGGAGAGGATCAATTGAGGCGGCGAAGTCTTTTGTTTGGCCGGTTGGAGTCGTGACTTGAAGGAATAGCATTGAGGGCTTATCGGCCCGGAATTCAATCGCACTAGAACCGGCACTGGGATCGAATTTGCCTTCGGCAAGCTTTTCAAAGTTGTTTCTTCGCAACTCGTATGAAAAGCTTCCGGTAAGAGAATCGTTTTCAGGAATCGTCCATTTGATTGTTTCGCCGACTTGATAGATTGTGGATAAGCGGCTAGGTTCAACTACAAGAGGAGTTTGCGTATATTGGAGGAGAAATGGGGCCAGGATTGCGATCATGCTTATTGGCTTCCTTTTGCGGCGGCAAGAAATGCTTTTGCCCGGTTTATGAGATCGTCGGGGTTGGAACTGAGGAGTTGGAGATCAAAGACGTTGCTGCCTAACCCAATAGCTACGGCTCCGGCCTGTATGTATGAAGTGATTTCTTCCAGGGTGATGTTGCCAGTCGGCATGAGAGGGATTTGAGAGTAAGTTGTCTTGAGAGTAGAGATATAACTTGATCCGCCAATGTATTCACATGGGAAGACTTTTACAATGTCTGAGCCGAGGTTGTGGGCGTGTAGGACTTCGCTGGGGGTGAGGGCACCCGGGGCGCAAAAAATTCCGCTTTGAGATGCGAGCGAAACAATGTTAGGATTAGTGTTTGGGGAGACAATGAAGCGGGCTCCGGCATCAATGCAGGCGTTGGCTTCGTTGGGGGTTGTGATATTGCCGGCACCGATGAGCACACGATTTCTAAACTCTTGGGATAGTTTTCGAATTACATCCAGTGCACCAGGAACGGTTAGGGTGACTTCTAGGACATCAATCCCAGAATTGAGAAGAAGCTCACAGCCTTGCATCGCTTGATCGGTTGATTCGGCCTTAATCGCAGGCATGATTTTGGTTCGTTCAATCCAGTCTTTTACTTCGTGTTTTGTCATGCTTTGATCCGTAGCCGTGGCTTTTCAGTAATTGGTTTTGTAGCTTACAGCATTGACTAGGGGTAAGGGAACGAGTGGGCAGTTGGGTTTGAACAAAGATAGGTGTGAACCATAATATGATGTGCGTTACGGATGGCCATTATTGATAGGCGGTTTGGTTCTTGTTTTTGGAATTGTTCTGTGGACGAAGGTTGTTCGTTACCAATTACCTCGCGAATTGCCGCCGGGAGAATGCACTTGGTATGTAGCAGGCCGGTCGAAAGAAGCCAACTGGAATCTGAAATTTAGTCAACAGTATCGACGTGATGCCAGAAGGTGGGGCGAGATGGTTACTAATGCCAAGCTTGGTGAAGAACCGGGGGG
>JAPUDU010000266.1 GCA_027492935.1 Fimbriimonadaceae bacterium | reverse complement strand
ATCGTTTTTTTGGTCTGCGATTGAGTCGACGTCTTTTACTATTTCGAGGTTAACCTGGAAATTTTCGGGTTGGAAGCGTGGGTTTGTGCGACGCCAATCATCTTCGGGTAGGTCATCAATGGTTTTGATTTGCCCTGTGAGGAATCCTCGGCCGAGAGGCGAATAGGGAACGAAGGCAATATCGAGTTCTTCGCAGACAGGCAAGATGTCATCGAGTGAATCTCGGGTCCAAAGTGAGAGTTCATTTTGTACAGCCGCAATCGGATGAACTTTGTGAGCGCGGCGAAGAGTTTCGGGGTTGACTTCGGATACACCCAAGAACCTGACCTTTCCTTCTTCGACGAATTTAGCCATTTCTCCGATGGACTCTTCGACGGGGACTCGGTCATCAATTCGGTGGATGTAATAGAGATCAATGACATCGGTTCCCAGCTTTTGAAGACTGAGTTCGACGGACTTTCTAGCGTATTCCGGGCTGTTATCAACGATCCAAGGGGCTTCGGCGGAAACAAGGTCTTGGTGGGAGGTGAGGGTTCTATCGGTGACGTTGCCAAACTTGGTAGCAAGAAACACTTGGTCGCGTTTGCCTTTGAGAGCTTTGGCGATGAGGCGCTCGTTATCGCCGGCACCATATAGATCAGCGGTATCCCAGTGGGTAACGCCGAGTTCGAGAGCCCGGCTGAGAACCGTTAGACTTTCTTGATCGTCGGCTTGCCCGTATGCGTAGCTCATGCCCATGCATCCGAGTCCGATTTCGCCAACTTTTTGATTTGCAATTGTTCTTTGTTTCATGTTCTTAGATTTTCCGGTTCAGGAGTTGAGTGAGCTTTTGGATTGCCGGGTGGTTTGCTTCGCTCATTGATACGCCGGTTTTGTAGACTTCTAACTTGGCATTGACGATATCCCGGCAATGCGTGAGCGATTCGATCTGGGAATCGAGGCTCTGGCGGTGCGTCTCAAAGATTTCTACGCGTTCATTGACAGTTGATTCGCCTTGGGCGATGAGATCGGTGTAGATTCTCATTTGGGCGATAGACATTCCGGTTGCTCTGAGTTTGAGCAAGAGCTTTATTAGCTCGACGGCTTCGGGCGAATAGCGACGCGCATTGCCTTGTGTGCGTTCGACGGCAAATAAAAGCCCGGCTCGTTCGTAGTACCGCAAGGTGTGCGGGTTGAGGTCGAGTTGCTGGGCGACTTCGCTAATGCTGAAGAGTTCACTCATTTCCAGTGAAAACAGGTTACAAGGTTAGAGTGCGCTCACAGTCAAGGGGGGTCGGGACTTTATTGAAAAATTAACGAACAACGCCGCGAATGGGGAGCAGTGATTGTCCCGCGCGGATGATTCGTCCGATCGGGCCTTGGGGGAATTCTAAGGCTAAGAGCGGGAGGACGGTTAAGGTCATGGCGAATACGGCAAGCGTAATCATGTTGAAAGGAAGGAGAGTGTAGAGAAAGGCAGTGACCAAGCCGCCAGCAATGGCAAGAAGGATGGCTGGCCAGGTGTAAACGTAATCTTGGAGGGCATAGAACCAGCCGTAGAACGCGCCGACAAGACCGAGGCTAATGTATCGGGCGGGTTGGGCTTGCATGCCCATGCTGGTGAGGAATTCCCAACCGCCATTTGTAGCGAGGGGGAAGATGATTCCGAGGCAGATGCATTGAATCAAGAACGGAGCATCAATTGGTACGTTCGCATAACCCGCGCGGCGGTTGATACGATTGATGAGCAATCGCGCTAGCAAAGGGAGGCAAATATAGAGGAGTGTGAGAAGAATGGAGTGCTTGAGAAAGATCATTTCTTTGTGGTGACTCCGGCTGCACTTGTTTTAGTGGGTTCGGTTTTGTCGTTTGCCAAGGGAGGAGCTGGGGCATCGCCGCCAACTCTTAGAGTCATACGCTTGGGAGATTTCCCGGCACGGAATCCAACTTGGACATTTTCGTCGTCGTCGAATGCTTTGCCTGGTCGCTTTAGTTCAAGCTCAACTTCGTAACCGATGTTGATAGTTTTGAGTTTTTCGGCAAGACGTCGGAAAGTTGGAACGAGCTGGTCACTTTCGCTGACGGGAATGACTTCTGAAGTGAAAAGTTTAAGGGATTCAAGATCTGGAGCGGGACCGAGCGCGATTGCGATCAGGGTGATACCACTGGCTTTGACCTTTTCGATTAGACCATCGGGGATTCCGCGTCCGCTTCCGGTGTCGCGGCCATCGGTAAGAAGGACAGCGATTCGGGGTCGGTTTTCGTCTTCGTTGGCTAACCAATCGACAGAGTCACCGATTACGCGATATAGGGGAGTCCCAGAGTTTTCGTTGCCTTTAAGCTCATTTAGAACCGGAAGGATGTTGAGAGGTTTGGAGAAATCTTTGAGGACGGCGGGTGGCTCTAAACGAGGGATGCGGTGACCAGGCATCGGGTTGATACGCGGGAATGTAGCGAGAGCGACACGGTCTTCAGGGTTAAGAATCTCGAGAAGAGCTTTGACGGCATCAATGCGTTTGTAATCTTTATCGGCGGCAGGGAGCCAGTCAGCGTTCCAGGGACTCGGGGGAGAAGGCTGAACCATGCTGTAGCTGTTATCAAGCAGGAGCATGATTGACTTTCCGCGGGAATCACGCGTTGTTTCTGTGATTGGCTTGACATTAATGATTCTCACGTTCACATCTTTCGTGAGACTCATGAAGCTAAGGGGATCGATTTCCGCATCAGGCACACGGAACATAATGCGCCGGTTGTAGATGTCTGGTTTTTTAACATCTTCAATTTTTTCCGAGGGCTTTTCAACTTTTGGAGTTGGTTTGACCTCGGGCATGAGAACGCCTTCGGGAGATGCTTGAGCGTAAGCCGTAGGAGCGGCTCCGGCATTGACAGTGACAGTTGTGAGAAGGATGACTCCGGCAACGCCCAGAAGGACGCCGCCGCGTACTAACCAGGGGTTGGGGATCATAACTTCATTTCTCCTTTACTTGATATAAGCTCGGTTTGAGCCCGGTTTGTTGCCCATGCTTTTGAATTCTGTGGCGACACCGCGGATCGTGCGGAGGGCGCGGGCTCGTTGCTCTTGGGCTTTTTTACCTTCGGGCTGGACGGCATCCAATTGAGCCATAAATGTTTGCCACGCATCTTGACCGTGGAGGGCAAGAGTTCGGCCTTGAGCTAGGGCGACTTCGTCGTTGTATCGCTTGAGGGCCATCAGGTAAGAGTTGCGGAGTCGTTGCTTATCGTGAGCCTGCGGTTCTTGTTGGTGTCGCATAATTTTGTATGTGACAAAAAACTCGTAAGCGATAACCGTGCCGACGAAGAGGAGGGCAAGACCACCAGCCGCCATCAGCGGGCTGGCAAGGTCATCAGCCTTGGATAGTGACTGCATGTCGATTCCCATGAACGCGAGAAGCGATCCGATGAGCGCGACGGACATGATAACCAGCATCGCGATAGACATTTTTCGACCAAGCATTTGGCCAGCGGTTCTTACTTCTTTGAATCCATCTCCGGGAGAGAGTGAGACGATCATCATCATGATAAACCGCGTCATAAACGTGATCCCGTAGCTGAGGGAGATTGCAAGAATGATCGAGAGGGTGGTCTTGATCATCGGAGTGTTTGAAATTGGAGCGATCAGCGTTCCGGCAAGGGGGAAGAGCAAATACGCTTTGAGAACAACCGCAACAAACAGAGCGAAGAATCCGCCGGTGAGTTTTTTGGTTGTGGTGTGACTGTGACTGAGAGCTTTGAGATAAACCTTTTCGAGTCCGTTGGAATCCATGTACTTGGGAGCTTTGACTTTGCCACCAATTTCTCGGCAATCTTCGACGAATTCGGCGGCTCGAGCACTGAAGCCTCCGTTCATTGTTTCGTCGCGTTGGAGTGCTTCGTGGCTAGCATGCCATTGCTGGGTGAGGCGCACATAGGCTTGCAGGAATTGCTTTGCTTCCCAGATATGTCGGGACATGAATCCGAGTTGAAGCATATCGGCTTCAACTGTGGTAGCGAGTTCATCGCGTTCAGAATCTGTGACTAGCCGGGGTTGCTCGTGAGCAAGTTGCTGTTCAGGATTGGGGCGCGAAACGATTCGTTCTCGGATTGGAGGAACGGGTATCGCGGGCGGACGGTCGAATGTTGTGCTCATTGGATTGTTTACTTGCTCGCAGCGATTTCTGACATGATCGCATCCTTAGCTTGTGCAAGCATCGGGCCACCATCTTTCAAAGTGATATCAAAGAACTGTTTTTGGGCCTCACCGCCCGATCCCATGATGAATCGGTCACGGACGACATTGTCGAGAACGGTTAGTTTTTGGGTGCCATCGGCATCAAGACCGACGAAAACAAGCATTTTGATATTGGGTATGTCACGAAGGACTTCGGTTTCTTTACCAAGCACGCTTTGATCATCTTCGAAGCCACCATCTGTAACAAATACAGCGATGATGCTCTTGCCTGATTCACGTGCGGCTTGGGTTTGAAGATCGCGGAAAGCCATTGAAAGGTTGGTACCTTTAATGCCTTTGTCGTCGTTATTTGTATCCTTGACATAATCCTCCATGATTGGAGTGAGATTAGGAAGACTTGAAACCGTTGAGGTGATTTTGATGCAGTCTTGGGAATACCAGTGGAGAGTCGTTTCAACCGCTGCTGGGTAAAGGTCAATCAACTGAAGGACTTGAGTGCTGATATCCTTTCGGAGCTTTTGGGCAGAGCCGGATCGGTCGAGATAGACCTGTAAGCTGACATTTTCTGTCGTTGGTCGATCAGGTGAAAATGTTTCGCGATCTACCTGTTGTTTTACATTATCAACAGCACTGCAACCGGTGAGTGCGAGGGCACTCGCGACCAAAAGAATCAATCCAACGCGTTTCACACCACAAGATACGCCATTTTGGGGGGTGAGTTGCACCGGTATTTTCGATAAAAGTCCGGCATTTTTGATAGATTTGGCGGATTTTCTGACCATGTTGATTTCCTTTAACACAAAGATGCCGTTTTTGATTCCCCAATTTTCAATATTTAGGGCCTGGTAGAGTTTTGATTGTGGCGAAGAAGCGTGCTGAATTGGGCGGTAAGACAATCGTTAGCAAGACGGGGGTTCGGGAAGTGACCAAGGAGATGCGTAAGAAGTATGCGAACCGGCCCGAGATCATTTTTTTTGCGCAGGATTGGGAGGATGGTTACAACGTGGGTGGATTGTTTCGGTTAGCAGATGGTTGTGGGGCGACGGAAGTTATTTTGACGGGGAAATCACCAAAGCCAGAAGAGAATCCGATGATTGGTGTTACAAGTATGGGGCAACATCGCCGGATTAAGTGGCGGCATTTTGACAGGCATGATGACGCCTGTGAGGCGTTGATTAGTGAAGGGTGGGTTTTAGTTGCGGTTGAAGTAGCAGACGGTGCGGTTGATGTTTCTGAGTATAAATTTCCAGATAAATGTTGCCTTGTTTTGGGGAATGAGGGGGGTGGGGTTTACGGGAATGTGATAAAGAAGTGTGATGCTTCGGTGTTTATTCCGATGTTTGGTAAGGGTAGAAGTTTTAATGTGACGAACGCGGCGGGGATTGTTGCGTATGCGGCGGTCTTTGGGTCGAAGGGTTAGTGGGTCTGGGCTTTAGCTTGATTCCAGAGATCATCCCACTCTTGAGGTGTAAGGTCTGCCAGTGGTTTTGGGCTGAGAGATTCCATGGTGATAAAACGGTGACGGAATCGTTCGACCATGGTGCGGAGGGCATCTTCGGGGTCGATTTTTGCCCATCGAGCAAGGTTGACCACGGTGAAGAGGAGGTCACCGAGTTCGTCGCTGATTCTGGTTTTATCGCCGGTTTGAAGAGCTTCGCGGAGTTCAGCTTCTTCTTCGCGGAATTTATCCCACACGCCATTTATGTCGGGCCATTCGAATCCAGTTCGTGCGGCGCGCTTGCTGATTTCCATGGCGAGCATAAGGGCGGGCATGGCTTTGGGGACACCGCTTAGTGTTGATTCAGGTTTAGACTGGTCACTCTTTTCTTGGCGTTTGATTTTGTCCCAGTTTTTGAGGACTTCCTCGGAAGTTTCGGCAATGGTTTCGCCGAAGACGTGAGGGTGTCGACGGATTAGCTTAGCAATGATCTGATTGGCGACTTCTTCAATGCCCCATTTGCCTTCGAGTCGCGGGTTTTGTGGTTGGAGGAGGGGGTTGGGGGGAAACTCTCCGAGTTGTTTGTGCATGGCGGGTTGATTGTTTGTTTCAAATGCTTAGATGAGCTCGTAAGATTCTTCAAGAAGGTACTTTTTGAGAGAGTCGTGGGTTTGTGCTTGATCCCAGGGGCATCCGCCAGGGCCGAGGAGTCGATCAACTATGTGGACGAGACCAGCGAGCCCACCAGAGTGCTCCTGGTGGAGAGCGGGGATAATTAAGAGATTAGTGGGTTCGGCGGAAATTTGAGGATCGTAAAGGCGATTGAGATGGGCGATGAGTGTAGGGAAATCAGCATCGAATCCACTGAAAACTTGGTGAGCGCGTTGGTCGATAACGAGAATATGGGGGGCGATATGGACTTGGTAGGGGCCGGTAAGATTTTGTTGTTCGAGAACAGACTCGATTGATTCCGGCATGGGTTGAATGTTACTCGGGCCGAAGCAATCTGCTTCGGCCCGAGTCAACGGAAATGGGGAAAATTAACCTTGACCGAGGAGGTCTTTGAGATCCTTGTCAAATGCTGTGCCTTGGTACTCAACACGCGCCTTTTTCCGCATATCTTCTAACATTTTGGGGACATCGTTTTTGACTGCACCCCGGTCGATCATGAG
>JAPUDU010000265.1 GCA_027492935.1 Fimbriimonadaceae bacterium | reverse complement strand
TTGTTCCTTCAAGGGCACGACCAACTCGGCACGTCAGTCCAATCACACGTTTGTGCCGATTCCGAATCGCGGAGATTCGGTGCAACGTGCGTTCAATACCTGCCCGATTATCGCCCCCAAATTCGCCAATTGCTTTAACCGTAAAGTCAATATCGTGTTCTGATATAACCGTACCGGGCCAGCGCTCAACGCTACGGAGGAAACGAGCTTCCGCCGGACGACCGTAGTCCATAACAACCTCAACCAGGCTGTTCAAATCCGGGTGGAAATCAAGTTTTTCGCGAATGACAGGTGGAAGAATTTCCAAGAATTGCGTGAGACCATCGGGGATCTTTGCCATGCGTCAATATCTTTGACGGTCAATTTGATAAATAAGCCGTTAATTCCTAGGAACTATTAACCTTTCGGGTTCAAATATTATTAAATCCCCGTATTTCAAACACCCTCAATCAGTCGTTTTTCCCGAATTTTCAATAAATATTGAAAATTCATCAAATTCTTGGTACTATTAACCTCAGAGGTCATGACCCCGTCAACTCAGATTCCCCCTTGGCAAACCCAAGGTGATCAAAAGCGAGAAGCTGTCCGCGATATGTTCGCTGACATCGCCCCCACGTACGACCTGGCAAACTCAATCATGTCCGCTCGTGGACATTACCGCTGGCGAGAAGAAGCTTGCACCCTCATCAACCTCCAACCCGGCGACTCCGTTCTCGACCTCTGCTGTGGAACCGGTGATTTCCTCCAAGCCGCACGAAAACGAGTTGGCATCCAAGGACATCTCGTCGGCCTCGACTACTGCGGTCCAATGCTTGATGTTGCCGCGAAAAAGCTCGACCCCGAGACCCAACTCACTCTCGGTGATGCAACATTCCTACCTTTCGCTAACGAACAATTTAATGCCGTGACCGTCGGTTGGGGTCTCCGCAACGTCCCCGACCTCAAAGCCACCCTCACAGAAGTTTTCCGTGTTCTCAAAACTGGGGGACGATTCATCAGCGTCGATATGTCCCAACCCACCGGCCCTATCGCACCGATCAGCCGCTGGGCGTATCACATCTCTGTTCCTCTCCTCGGAAGAATTCTTCGCCAGCCTGAGGCTTACGCTTACCTCCCAAAATCCACCGAAAAGTTCGTTTCCCGTGAAGAACTTAAAGCCGCTTTTGAGGCCGCTGGATTCAAAAATGTGCAATTCAAATCCCGATTCTTTGGCAATATCGCCCTCCACTGGGGGATCAAACAATGAAAATCGGCGGGTTCCTTTCCTCACTCGGTGAAGCGTTCGACACCCTGAAAATCAATCCAGCCATCATCGCCCAGACCCAAGATTACATCGCCGAAGTCGAAACCGAACTCAAAATTCAAATCGGTTCATCCGTCCCTCTCGTCGAAGAAGTTGGCCAAATCACCCTACGAGGCGGCGGTAAAAGATTACGCCCCGCCCTCGTCTTCCTCAGCGCTCGAACAACTGGCCTCGAATTCGATAACCAACGAGCCGTTCAACTGGGTGTCGCAATGGAACTCATCCACATGGCTACCCTCATCCACGACGATGTCATCGATGATGCCGCGACCAGGCGAGGCGAACCCACTGCATTCTCCATTCACGGCATCACCCCCAGCATTCTTGGCGGAGACGTTCTTCTCGCCAAGGCAATGCGCCTTCTCGCCGAAGATGGCGATCTACGCATTATCCGCATGGTCAGCCAAGCGGTAGTTGAACTCGCCGAAGGCGAAGTCCAAGAAATCGCCGTTCGTGGCAACATTAACCTTTCGCTCGATGATCACCTTCATGTCCTTCGAATGAAAACCGCCAGCTTTATTGAGTGTTGCTGCCGGATCGGTGGCATGCTCACCGAAGCAAACGAAACAAAACTGGATGCCTTAGGAAACTATGGGCACCACCTCGGAATGGCTTTCCAAATCGTTGATGACATCCTCGATTTTCGGGGTGATTCTGCAAAAACAGGCAAGCCCGTTGCCACCGATTTCCGTGATGGTCAAGCCACTCTCCCTCTCATTTATCTCCTCACCGAGCTCAGCCCCGATGAAAAAACCTTTGTCGAAAAGAAGTTCGGCAACGGCTCCACCGACGCTGATCTCCAACTCATCCTTAGTTGGATGAACGACAAAAAAGCTCTCGCCCGCGCCGATCAAGACGCCCGTGAACACGCGTCATCCGCCCGCGAAAGCCTCGAACTACTCCCCGATTCAAGCGAACGTAGACTCCTGAGCGGTGTCACCCTCGGCGTCACTCGCCGCCAAAGTTAATCCCTATGATCAAGGCCGTCCTTCTTGACTTAGATGGCACCGTGTATCGAGGAAAAGAACAATGTCCCGACGCCGCCGAAGCAATCACCCGTATCACCAACAACGGATTTGAAGTTCGTTATCTCACCAATAACTCTGCTGCCCGCCCAAACGAAATCACAGAAAAACTCATTCAAATGGGCATCCCCTGTGAACCTCATTGGGTTCTCAGCTCCGGCATAGTTGCCGCTAAAATCATCGCCCAAACTTACAAAACTGTTGGCGTTGTCGGAAACCCTGGGCTCATCGAATCTCTCACCGAACAAGGCCTTGAAGTCACTGACTTTGAGAGTGCCGAAGCCATTGTCGTCGGCATCTGCCACGCCTTCGACTACCAAATGCTCCGTAAAGCCTCCGATGCAATCCGCGCCGGTGCCAAATTCTATGCCACAAATCCCGATCCCACCTATCCTTTTGAAAACAATCGACTCGCTCCCGGAGCCGGATCAATTGTATCTGCCGTTCAAACTGCCAGCGGCACGATCCCAATCTTAATCGGCAAACCCGAACATCACATGCCCGAGGTTGTTTGCCAAGAACTTAACATCACCCCCAACCAGGCGGTCTTCGCCGGCGACCGGCTCGACACCGATATCCTTTGCGCTCAAAATTCAGGTTGTCTCCCCTGGCTTGTACTCACCGGAGTTACAGCCACTCTACAACCCAACATCCCGGGTAGCCCAACTCTAATGGGACTTGCTGATTACTTGATTTCAACAAATTCATAAGCAAGGCTCTGTTTGGCAAGCATTGATTCCGGCGCCAAAACATCGCTTGGCTTAACTGAAATCTTAAATCCATTGGCCGTGCGTTCATAAGTATAAGTTTTCATCCCAATCACGCTTATACGTTTGCAATCAAACGTTTCTGGGAACGCCCCTTTCACCGTTGACAAAACATCAAGCACTTGCTTCATCATCATGAGCTGCTCATTCGCCAGAATCCATTCCAGCGAACCAGCCCCCTGCGTAGCCGAATCAAGGCTCCAAAGTTGCTTAAGAGGTACCGCCGCAAGGTCAGTACGTTCCCGCATCCGCAACACCATCTCACCTAAAGTCGTGTATTGAACTAACTCCGGTTTATCTTTTGCCGATTCAATCGCCGTGTTCCAAAACTTCAAAATCTCTGTCGAAGCCGCATCAAGCATCACGCCATCATCCCGGCGTGCCCCTCCAAAAAGAGCTTTTTGATCTTTCGTTAATTTTTCATAACTATCCCAAGTATTGAACTGCAAAAATGCCGTTGTTCTCCAAACCGGCAGTGGATCAATCGGTTTCACTTGTTCCAGAACCTCTAAGTTCTTTGCAAACAAACTGCCCCAAGATCCTGGATTACCCTTGGCATTCACAAAGAAGTTCGGCAGCATTGCCGCAAGCTTGTTCAGCGTTTCCAATCTCATCACCGCCGCTGCCCGCAAAGAACTTGGGTCACGGCTCTCCAAAACATGATCTGCCGGTGCAAGCCGTTCCTTCAAGCTTTCAACCCACATCTCTTCCGGCGGTCCTTGAAGAGAGCCACTTCTCACCCAAACTTGATGAACTTCGGTCAACGGTCCAAAAAGCGAATTACTTGAAAATGCGTGATCTTCATAAGAAATCGACCACTGCACCGATTTCATCCGACTCGCCTCGGCCATAAGCATCACCGCCGGATCAAACGCATTATTAATTTCCGCCTGCTCATCTGCCCCAACATTCCCCCCCAAATAACTCTGCCAACGCTCATCACTAACCTCCGGGCGAACAATCACCCATTCATCAAATGCCTTCTTATAGAGCAATGCCGCATTCTCATTCGGAGCTATCGCCCTCTCCGGAGTCAATTCATTTAGACTGAGGGGAATCCCATTCTTCTTCGACCTCGCAAACTCCGGCTCAAGACTCTTCGCCCCATCTTGAAAACTGCGCAACAAAGAATATCCGCCCAGCCCGCAACCCACAATAAACAGCACTAAAATCACTGCTCCAATAATTAATGCCTTCTTCACAAACTCACATCCATTTTTTTATCAAAATACAGACATAAGTCCACCTGTTTCGTGTATGATAATCGCATGGCTATCCGTCTTGACGCAATTGGAATTGTAACCGCCAATATGGCGCAGTCCCTGAAGTTTTACTCATTACTTGGCATTTCCGTTCCGGAACCAAGCAATGATCATGTCGAAGCCACTCTACCAAATGGTCTTCGATTAATGTGGGACGACCTTGAACTCGTCAAAAAAATTGATCCCAACTGGCAATCACCAACCGGACAACGAACCGGTATGGCATTCCACTGCGAAACTCCTACTGGAGTTGATGAAGTATTTGCCAAAGTCATCGCCGCCGGATTCCAAGGCAAAAGCGAACCTTGGGATGCATTCTGGGGACAGCGATACGCCCAAGTATCAGATCCTGATGGCAACATTGTCGATCTTTTTGCTCCATTGAGCTAAATCAAACGCTACCAAGGCCAGATTCCAGTAGGTACGCTCAAAACGTGACTCACTTGGAGTGCGATATATGCATCGTTGGCGGCGGAACCGGGGGCACGGCCGCTGCCCTGGCCTTGGCAGAACATAATTTCCGCGTCATCATCACTGAGCCAACCGATTGGATCGGTGGCCAACTCACATCCCAAGCTGTTCCTCCCGATGAAAACCCTTGGATCGAAACAACAGGCTGCACCGCCTCATACCGCGACTACCGCAACCGAGTTCGAGCTCATTATCGCCAACATGAAAACCTCACCCCACAAGCCGCTCTCAATTCACGTCTAAACCCCGGCAGTGGATGGGTCAGTCACCTAAGCCATACACCCGCAATCGGCCACAAAGTCTTGCGAGAAATGCTCGCGCTCGAACAAAACCCCCATATCATCCTCCTCACCCACACAATTCCAACGCAAGCCGAAACCCAAGACGATCAAATCATCTCCGTCTCCGTTCAAAACACACTCACTAACGAACAGTCCCATATAACCGCCAAGTATTTCCTCGACGCGACTGAACTCGGCGACCTTCTTCCTCTCACCCGCACAGAATACAACCTTGGTTCTGAATCCAAAGCTCAAACCAACGAACCAAACGCCACCGATTTCCCCCCCGAATCCGAAAACGTTCAATCCTTCACTTGGTGCGCTG
The DNA here is from genome assembly GCA_027492935.1 of Fimbriimonadaceae bacterium. Lineage (GTDB taxonomy): Bacteria > Armatimonadota > Fimbriimonadia > Fimbriimonadales > Fimbriimonadaceae > UphvI-Ar2. Next base: position 1,401 of record JAPUDU010000265.1, on the reverse strand, counting down.
CGCTCACCTACGATCACGATATCGATAACACCATCAACAAGCCCGATCAATACGATTTCTGGGCGAACTATCAGCCCCCCAACTGGCCCGATAAGCTCCTCAGCTTCACCATGCTCCACGTCCAGCGCGGAGAAAAACTCCACTTTCCCTTATTTGAAAACAACGGATTCAACCTCTTCAGCTACCGTCAAATCGTCAAACCAGAGTTTCATACCGATACCCGCCTTCCCGCTACCATCATGAACTGGCCAATGAACGATTTCGATGGAGGCACCGTAATTGATGTTGCTCCTGAACTCGCCGAGCAACGGTACAACTCCTCTAAACAACTCACTTTATCCATGCTCTACTGGCTCCAAACGGAACAGGGATACACCGGCCTCCGATTTGCCCCCGAGCACACCGGCACCCCTGATGGACTCGCAAAATCTGCCTACATACGCGAATCCAGACGGATCCAAGCCCTCCACACCGTTCTCGAACAAGATGTCGCCGCCTACACAAATCCCAGCTCAGTCATCGCCCCAGAAATGCCCAAATCTGTTGGCATCGGCGCATACCGAATCGATCTCCATCCCAGCGCCAATGGTCGATCAACCATCGACACCAGCACGCTTCCATTCCAAATCCCTCTCGGCTCACTAATCCCTCAGCGGACTAAAAATCTCCTTGCCGCATGCAAAAACATCGGTGTCACCCACATAACAAATGGCTGTTACCGCCTTCACCCAATCGAATGGAATATTGGGGAATCCGCTGCGCTTCTTGCAGCTTTCTGCCTAACAACAAGCTCAACTCCCCATCAAGTTCATAGTAACGACGAGCTATTCCAAGACTTCCAAAACTGGCTCTGGCAACGCGGAATCCTTACCGATTGGCCCCGTTTCCGTGCGCTCTAACTACTCTTCTTCCGGTGGATTGTAAAGGTCATTCGCTGTCTTGAGCAAATTCGATTTCTGGTCTGCCGCGTACCCCGCCCAGCCCCCAATCACAAACCGATCCTTACGCACAAAAAAGATATAAGGAGTATGTGGCGGATCAAACTGCTTTGTAATCTTGCCATCCGCATCAAGCGTGACTGGCCAATCACGTTTAGGTGCAGTCTTTTCATCTAAATGCACCTCCACCAAATTAACTTTCAGCTTCGCCAAGCTCTTTTTGAGGTCAGCCAATGCCGGCGCAATTGCTTTATCCGGTACCCCAGTTGAAGTAAACACAACCGCAACTCCAACCGAGTTAAGCTGATCCATGTTAATTTTTTTGCCCTGACTATCAATCCAATCACCCCATTCAACTTTACTCCCCGCTTGATATGGTCGATACAACTGAGGAGCATTGCCAAGCGAATAACCAACCGGCGCCTGATATACCCAAGAGCGCATATCCTTTTCCGGCCAACCA
>JAPUDU010000264.1 GCA_027492935.1 Fimbriimonadaceae bacterium | reverse complement strand
AGAATTCGCTACTCATTGTTTTGCAGGGGATGGATGCGGCGGGGAAAGATGGGACGATACGGCATTTGTTGCGGTTTAGTCATGCTCAGAGTTGTCGGGTTTCGAGCTTTAAAGTGCCGACTCCGGTTGAATTAGCGCATGATTTTTTATGGCGTTGTCACGCTTGTACTCCGGGGAAAGGTGAGATTACGATTTTTAATCGGTCGCATTATGAAGATGTGGGGGTTGTGCGGGTACACGGCTATGTTCCGGAAAAGATTTGGCGGGATCGCTATGAGCTGATTAATGATTTTGAGAAGTCGTTGTCGAAATCGGGGACGATTGTGTTGAAGGTGTTTTTGCATATCAGTAAAGATGAGCAGGAGGAACGGTTGCTCGAGCGGGAATCTGACCCGGATGCTGCATGGAAGCTGAGTGCAGGGGATTGGAAGGAGCGCGAGTTTTGGGATGCCTATCAAGATGCTTATGGGGAAGCAATTGGAGAATGTTCGACTAAGGATGCGCCCTGGCTGGTTGTTCCGGCGGATAAGAAGTGGTGGCGGAACTTTGTTGTGACTTCGCAGATTGTTGAGATTCTCGAGCCGTATGAGAAGGAGTGGCGAATTCACTTGGAGAAGATTGGAATTTCGGCGAAGCAGGAGTTGGCGGAGTTTCGGGCGGGGTTCGTGGCTCGGAAGTGAGTTTCCATTTCGCCAGTAGCGCAGGGGATGGCTCTTTGAGGTTTGTCCACTGTGGGAGTGGAAGAGGTATTGATTAAGAAGACGGAGTTAAGAGTTCGGGGATTGTCACGCATTTGAACTTAATTTCTTCCAAATGGTTGAGGATTTTTTCTATTGCGGCGGCGGTATGTGGTTTGACATCGTGCATGAGGATTATCTCGCCGGGGTTGGGGGTGAAGCAAACATTTTTGTAAACGACATCGGGATTTTTTGTGGCGGTATCTGCACCGGAGACTGTCCAGTTGAAGGCGGCCCATCCTCTGTGGATGGCGTTTTTGTTTAGGTAGCTTCGGGTTAAACCGTATGGTGGACGAAAGAGATTTGTCTTTACTCCAGTTGCTTGGAATACGATTGCTTGGGTGAGGGTGTTTTCTCGGTCAGCTTGCTCTTGGCTGAGAGATGCACTGTGGCTGTAGGAGTGGGTTCCGATCGCGTGACCTTCTAAGACGATTCGTTGGAGGAGGTGGGGATTGTTGATGGCGTTTTTGCCGAGGACGAAGAATGTGGCTTTGGCGTTGTACTTTTTGAGAGCATCCAGGATGATCGGGGTGTTGATTGGGTCAGGGCCATCGTCAAACGTAAGAGCGAGTTTTCTTTCCGTTTGGTGGATACGGTGGGTGGTTATCTTGCCTTTGTATCCGGTGGGGATATTGTAAGTGCCGTTGCCGATAAGGAGAGCTTGAGTGAGGAGGAGAGCAGTGGTCATCGGGGATAAATTCCGGCATCAACGACTTCAAATGTCCTCTCTTTTTTGATGAGTGCGATGGTTACAATTCCGTTCCCTTTTTCGCCATCGATGTTGAGGGTTATGTAGATGGTGGGCGGAGTTGTTTTTTCGGCGCCGTATTTTGTGATTCGAGATGATTTGTAGGGGCCGACTACTTTGGCGAGCTTTGTTTTGAATGCGGCCTCGTCGAATTTCTTTGGCTTGGTGAGGTCACTCGGGTGTTGATTCGCGGATGCCTTGAGGTATTCGATCGCTATGGGTCCGGCTTCTTGTTCGAGGGCTTTGAGGGGGTTACCGAAGAGGTTTCTGGTGACAGGGCCAGCAATGATGAAGAGGACGACGGCAATTCCTACTGCGGTGAGAGGGACGGCGCAGGAGGCAGTTTGAGGTTGGGAAGGCGGGGTTTCGTCTGGATTCATTACGGATGATGTTAATGGGGTTGGCGGTGTGAGTTTACTGTGGTTCCGTTGAGGTAACGGTTACGAGCCGGGACTGATTTGTCTATGGGAGTTGGGGTGGGCTGACTCTGCTTGTCAGTTCTCGTCTTCGAGGTAAGCACCGTCGGGCATTGGGGTTTCGTATTCGGCGTTGCCGAGGACGGCTTCGACTTGCATTACGTCGATAAGAACTTCGCGAGGGCGTGGGCCATCGCGTGGGCCAACGATTCCTTGTTCTTCCATCATATCGAGCAGGCGGGAAGCACGTTGGAAACCGATGCTGAATTTGCGCTGTAGCATTGAAGTGCTGGCGGAACCACGTTCGACGACCCAGCGGACGGCTTCTCCCCAGTGATCATCTGCGCCGCCAGTCTCGCGCATTTGATCTTCTTTATCACGGATAGCGACTTCGACAGGGTTAATGACGTAGCTGGGTTTTTCTTGATCTGACCAGAACTTGCAGACATCTTCGATTTCTTTTTCGCTGACGTAACACCCTTGGACGCGGAGAGGTTTGGTGGCGTCGATGGGGAGGAAGAGCATGTCGCCCTTGCCGATAAGGTCTTCTGCTCCTACGGTATCGAGGATTGTCCGGGAGTCGATTCCGGAACTGACAGCGAATGAGATTCGGCTGCTGATGTTGTTTTTGATGGTGCCTGTGATGACATCGACGCTTGGGCGTTGGGTAGCAATGATGAGGTGGATTCCGGTTGCGCGGGCAAGTTGGGCGAGGCGTGTAATGCTTGTTTCGACTTCGTTGCGGCACTGGATCATGAGGTCGGCGAGTTCATCAACGACGACTACGATATAGGGGAGTCGGTCTGCGAATGAGGCTTTGGCATTCCAGCCATCTATGTTGCGGACACCGGCTTCGCTGAACTGGTCGTATCGGCGATCCATTTCGCGGACGACAGCGCGGAGAACACCAGCGGCTTCTTTTACATCGCGTACGACAGGGCACATAAGGTGCGGGAGAGTTTCGAATAAAGTGAGTTCGACGCGTTTGGGGTCAATCATGACCATGCGGAGATCTTTGGGGGTGAGCCGAATGATCAGGGACATGATGATGGTGGCGAGGCAGATAGATTTTCCGGAGTTGGTGGCACCGGCGACAAGAAGGTGAGGCATCCGGGTGAGGTCGGTGTATTTAGCGACACCGGCGACATCTTGACCCAGAGCGATTGTGAGTTTGCTGCCCGTGTCGTGAAACTCTAGGCTGTCGCACATTTCGCGCAGGTACACCATTTGGCGTTGCGTGGTGGGGATCTCGAATCCAATAGCTGATTTGCCTGGGATGGGGGCTTCAACGCGGACAGATTGAGCAGCAAGTGACAAGGCTACGTTATCGGCAAGATTTTTTATTTTATTTACACGAATCCCGGCACCGAGAGCAACTTCGTAGCGGGTAATGGTTGGTCCGTTGGCGACCTCGGTAACGCTGGCTTGGATGCCGAACTGTTCGAGGGTGTCTTCGAGAATTTCGATATTGCGCTGGACTTCTTTGGGATCGCGTTTCTTTTTGGTATCGGGGGTTACGAGGAGATCAAGCGGGGGAAGACTGTAGCCGTCTTTTGGGGGCTTGGTTTCGAGAATGAACTCCTGTTGGGCGCTTGTCCGGTCGGATGGTTCGCGGATGAGGGCGGGTTGCTTGACTTTGGGAGCGGGTTGGGTTTCTTCGGGCTCGGCTTTGTTGCCGAGCATGCGGAGAGTTTTCTCACGGAGTGATTCTTTGTCATCCACTTCTTCGCGAGCGGTTGTGGGGACGGTTTTTTGACGTTTTGGCCTTTCCTCTTCGGGGTCGTTGAGGGTTGGAGTGATGCGGGCGAGCAGCTCTTTAAGGGGTTGGTCGATGCTGAGGACGAATCCGATCAGCACCATAGCGATGATAGCGACGATTTTTCCGGCTCCGAGCAGGGAGGTGAGTCCCCACCCGACGATGGCACCGAAGTATCCACCAGAGGTTTGCATGGCGGTGTCGGTAAAGAAATCTCCGTTGACGGGTTTAGCGAGCCCACCGAGGATTCCGAGAAAGATTAGGGCGGCACCCCAGACTAGGTGTTGGGCGCGCGATTGGGATTTGCCGGTGATGAGCCCGATTCCGAGTCCCCCGAGGATAATGGGAACGACCCATGCTCCACGGCCGAAGAGGAGGCTAAAAAATCCAGCGAGGCTGTCTCCGATTAGGCCGCCTTGACGCATGGCGAGGCCGATAAGAAGAACGACGGAGAGGGCCAGAAGAAGTATTCCGGCGATATCAGGAACGCGCTGCGGTGGCGCTTCCTTGGTCTTGCGGCTTCTTGCCATTGACTTAGATTGTGTTTTGCCCATCCTTGAGCTCTGCAGATATTATAGCAGATTCGAGGTGCTTGTTCTTTGACCAGCATCCAGGTAAGGTTTTCAGGTTGATGATTGGAAGGAGTGGCCCGTTTTAGATATGTTGTATTCACTGTTGTTTTTGATTAGCACGAAGCGGGATGCACCGATGGTTTTGGATTTGAATCGGGGTGGGCGGTCGGCGATTGCGGGCAAAGTGATTACGATTGACCCGGGGCATCCGAGTGAGAATGGGGTGGGGACGAGGGGGAAGACACAAACGGAGGTTGAAGTTTGTTGGGATATGGCGAAGCGGGTGGCAGCGGTTCTTTCTCGGAAAGGAGCGAGGGTTACGATTACGCGGCGTTCGATGAATGAGGTTGTAACGAACCGACGGCGAGCAGAAATTGCAAGTGAGGCTGGATCTGATCTTTCGATTCGGCTCCATTGCGATGCAGCATCTGGTTCGGGGTTTTCAGTTTATTATCCAAATCGGGTGGGCACAGTTCACGGTAAGAGCGGGCCATCGGAGCGGGTTCTTGGGCAATCAAAAAGCTTTGCGACACGTTTTCATGAGAATTTGGTCGGCGAGTTACGAGGAAGCTTGAATAATCGGGGCTTGATGACGGAGCGATCGACAGCAATCGGAGCGAAGCAAGGGGCGTTGACAGGTTCGATTTATTCGGAGGTGCCGGTGTTTTTAATTGAGATGGTCGTGCTGACGAATCGGAAAGATGAAGAGTGGATTGGGAAGTCGGTGAATCGTGAGTTTTACGCGACGGCGATTGCTTCGGCTCTGGAAAAGTCGTTTCAATTGCGATAACTATTCGCACTGGTCGAGGAGGCCGACGGCACCGAAGCACATCCAGAGGGCAGTTCCTCCGTGGGACATGAATGGGAGCCAGAGACCGACGACAGGGCCAAAGCCGAGAACCATTGCGAGATTGACGATGGTATGGAAAGCGAGGACGGCAAAGATTCCGGCGGCTGTGAGTCGCCCCATTGTTGTTTGAGCCATGTAGACCCTTCGCCAGACAAAAAAGAAGAAGACGCTGAATAACCCAACGACAAGGGTTGAACCGAAGAAGCCACCTTCTTCCCCAATTACAGAGAAGATCATGTCGGTGGGTTGCTCGGGAATGATTCCGGAGGCTTTTTGTTCGCCCCGGAAGAAGCCTGATCCGGTCGCGCCACCGGAGCCGAAAGCGAGAGTGGATTGATACTGCTGGAAGTCTTCGTTTTTGTTATCTTTCTTTTTGTGAACGTACTGCTGGATTTTGGCATCGACGCGGGCGCGCATATACGGGGGCATGATTCCGGTTGTGTAGGAACCAATCGCGAGGGCGGCGATTGCCACTATGGTGATGGGAAAGAACTTCCATGGTGTGCCAGCGGTGATCGCGACAGTAAGGACAACGAAGACGAGGGCCATCGTTGCGCCGAGGTGGGGCTGGAGAAGGATTAAAGCGATGATGGGAGCGGCGTGGAGAAGCGCGCCCATGAATGTGGAGAGCTCGCTGAGCTTTTCTTCTCGGTTGGCGAAGTAGGCAGCGAGGGTTATTGCGAGGAGGAGCTTGCTGATTTCGGAAGGTTGGAATTGGAATGGTCCGAGATCGATCCATCGTGAAGTCTCGCCCCGACTTTTCCCGAAAAGGATTGTGGAGATGAGAAGGAGGATATTTATGATATAGAGCGCAGGAGTTGCGGTGCGGAAGACTTCGAGCTTGACTTTGTTGAAGAAATAGAATACGCCGACGCCGATGGCAGCAAAGATCATTTGACGGCTGGCGTAGTTGGTATGACGATCGACGTCGATGCTGGTGAGACTAAAGAGGCCAACAATAAGAATGGCGGCGGCGGAAAGGATCAGTCCCCAATCGTGGCCCTTTCCTTGATTCTTTTCAATTGTTAGGCTGTTTTGGGAGGAGGCCATGCTCATTGCGGATTACTCCGCAGTTGTTGCGCCAGATTCGGGGCTAGGGAGTGGTCCGCTTGGCTCGCGCGTTGAGCTTCCCCAGAGTTCGCGCCGGATGAGTCCCATTCCAGGTTTGAACCAGAACTTAAGTTGGCGGACAGAAGGGGCAACTTTTCCGTCGTAACTCAGATCAACCGTTATCAAGAGGGTAGATGTTTTGCCGGCGGGGAGATTGAGGGCATCTGCGGATGAGATGATTTTTGCCTTTGCTTTGGTACGATTTTTACCGATGATGACATCGCCTGACCATTCTCTTGTTTCACCGACAGTGAGAGGGTAGAGGATCAAGTTGATGGGGGGATCGTATCGTTCGTGAGCGGTTGCGGCGAATGAGAAAATGTCTTTTGAAGAGTAGTATTTTTCGCTTTCTACTTCAACTGGGGCACCTGATTCACTGGAGGCATCAACAATCCAGGAATAGACAATGGCGTTGTTTTCGCGTTTTTCTTTGAGGGTAACGGGAATTTCGGTACCGTTGAGAATGATGTTTGCTTCGGCGGGAGGAGCAACGTCGGGCTTGAGTTCGTCGTTGGTGCGAAAACTGGTTTCGATATTAGTGAGAACGATCTGTGGGGTAGGTTTTGGTGTTGGCTTGCCGCCTACGAGCCCACATCCGGCGAGGGAAAGCGCGGGGATTAGGTAGAGGGCGAATCGAGAGGGGAAAGTCATT
>JAPUDU010000263.1 GCA_027492935.1 Fimbriimonadaceae bacterium | reverse complement strand
GGATCAAGATTCGGTGCCGGGTCGCCATCAACAAGCCACACCCGCGCATCAACATCACTCCGGTTGACCAACACATACTGCACAACCATCGGGTTACGAGTCTTGTTGCAATGGTGCCAAAGCAAACGATTGGGTGAATCAGTCGTCAAACGCGCGTAATAAAGCTGACCCGTTTCCTTTACATTTTCGGGCTCGTTGCTATACCAAAGTGAATCTTCAAAAACTCGCCCTCCACCTAAATTTCTAATGACCACATTTACAAGACCACTGCTTGGTGCATATCCCAAAGATTCAACCGACGTTGGCACCTGGATCACCTTGTTCTGTCCCGGCATTATCGAATCAATTGTTGGCAAATTAAACCGTACTGAAGCCAACCCAAATGCTTCAAGCTTCGTAGACATTGCCCCCCGGATCGCTTCAATAACCAACTCTTTAGGCGCAGGGTTGCCTGTAACTTCAACCTGCAAAGTCTGCGGCAAATTCGCTGCATAAGCCATTACCGTAAACGGAATACTCCAGCTTGTTTCCCCAACAATCAATTGAATCTGCCCTTCCCCCATTTCAACCGGCTTAACCACCAAGTCAAATCCCTTCCGGCTCACTTCGACAGATCCTGCGGGCTCAATTCGCACTTCCGCTGTTCGCGCTAACGAACCAATCAACCTCACTGACTGCGATTTGCCAAAAATCAAATCAAGTTGTTCGTTTAAGACCACGATAGGCGGAACATAAAGCGCTTTATTGATCGACTTCGACCATTCATCTGCAAGAATTTCTGGTGTCTTCCCCTGAGCCTTAGCTTCCGCAACTGTAATCGTAACAATCGTTGCATCCTGCAATGCCACCCTCAAACCAGGGTCAGCCACAACTCGCACTGTCTGCCCCCGTTTAAAACCAGCAAGGGCTTTCGCAACAACCGCAACTCGCTCTTCCGGTGTCATTCCGCCCGCCGATGTTTTAATCGACAAAGCATCAATCCCGTTAATAACGAGTGTCTTCCCGTTCGGCAAAATGTCGGCATCCGGTGCCACTCGCGCCAGAGACATAGCTGCCCCAAGCACTACTATCAACACCGTAAATAACCGCACTCCCATGAAATCCTAATTACTTTTAATCTTCAATTCTGCTGCACAAGCCATACAATAACTTTTGCCATCCGATGATGTCACGGCGTCCTCTTTCGGCATGTGCCCTTTACAGTTTTCGCACCACACCTGGCCCGCTGGTGCCGGTTTTCCTTCTTCGTGTTTAATCATCGCGCCCGAAGAATCAATCGAACTGTTCTCGGTTGGAGCCATGCCCGTTCCACTCGTTCCAGTGGATGTTCCAGCACTACCCGTGCTACCTGTTGTTGAAGCCGAACCACTTGTCCCGGTCGTTGTTCCAGAAGCGTCGCCTGTAGTTCCAGTTCCGCTCCCCGTCGAACCTGTCGTGCTACCAGTCTCAGAATCCTTCGGCTGGACAAGCTCAGTATCTTTCCCCTTGTTATCACAACCGACGACAAGCAATGCAAAAATCAGCATCAAAACTGGGAACAAAAGACGTTTCATAGGGTCTGCCCGTAATTATGACGGATTGGCAAAATTATGCGAGGGGAAAAGGCTGAGCCCGACCCACAACCATGCCATTACAAGTCCGAATCCCTGCACCCCAACTCAACAAATCTTGCTCTACAACCTTTCTTGCCGAACTCGAAGCATGCAAAAACTTACCGTCCCCAGAATAAATCCCAACATGCGAAAAATCAAGCCCTTCCTTAGTCGTACAAAAGCTCAACAAATCACCTGGCTTCATCAATTTCAGATTCTCGCCCCACCGATCAACAGGAACTCGAGCAAAACGCACATCACGCAAAGCCTCTTCCATCTGTAAAGCTCCCGAAGCAAAATCTTTAACATATTTGCTTGCCGCATAACTTTTAGGATGACGACTCATATAGCTTGTATCTGGATTCCACTGAACTCTTCCCGCAAACTTTTCCGAAACAAGCAACAGTTTTCCTGCCCGCCGGTGAGTCTCCAAAAAGTCTGTCGTGTAATGCAACCGACTCCAATAGCCATTCACCCGCGCACCCCGATACCGAGTCTGGATCACTGCCGACTTAATCCTATCCTCAGTAATATCCGGTGAGCACCGCGCCGCCGCCCAACTGATTTCTAAGAACGTCACACAATCCAACTTATCTGTAAAAACCTTGCACTGTTCAGGGTTTCCCTCCAGCGTTCCTCCAACATAAGGAACGCCAAGAAACTCCCTTCCTGCCGCCACAATACGATCCCCTAAACCCAAATCTTGCCAACCATTCCGAGCAGAAATTTTTTTCAATTCGTTAAAACGACTATCGGCAGACTCCCAAAAACTATCTAAAAGAAAACCCGCACTACTTCCCAAACCCCATACCAAAAATCCGCGCCGATCAAACAACACAAAACTATTCTACAAGATACAAAAATGCCGCCATTGAAAAAATCAATGGCGGCATCAAACGATCAAAGCTCTTGATCGTTCTGGACAGTTACTGTAATGGTTTCTGCAACCGGAGTACAGCCTGCTTCTTGCGTTGTGACAAGAACATTGTACGTGCCCGGTTGAGTTCCGGATGTAACGTAATCAAGCGTGATCGATTGTGAACCGTTCAAAGGAACCGTCAGCTGGCTATCACTCAAGTTAACTGACATACCCGCCGGCAAACCAGAGACTGTCAGGTTGACAATCGCATCACCCGGTGCTCGTGTTTGAACGCTTCCTTGAATAACACCATTGAAAACCGTGAATCCCTCTTCTTGAGTGTCGTTCGTCGAAACAAACACATCATTGTTAGTCGCTGTGCTGATCAAAGCGCATTGAGAAGGGTTGCCTGTATTGCCCGGCTCATCGGGAACATATGCACCCATTCCGCCACAACCAAGAATCACTGCGATACTGCCAACTGCACCAATTTGCCAAATTTTCATTAGAATTTCACCTGAAAGCCTGCGCCCAAACCAAATCCGCGCTGAATGCGGTGGCTCAAGCTAAAACCTGTCGTATCGCCCAAGCTGTTGCCTGCCGACAACCATACCGAGCGGTTTGCATCAAACGAATACCGAAGGGCAAGATTGAAAACCGGCTCATCGCTCAGATTCCCCGATAGATCCGCCGTGTTATCTCCTCTCGCAATAAACATCGAACTGGCATCAAGGCTCAAATTTTCGCAAAGCGGGGTGCGTAATGCAATTGCGGCTGCAATCAAAGTCACATTATCCGATGTCACACCAGTCGTCCCAAAAAAGACTGACCGACCCTCATCCTGTCCTTGCCATCCTGCCGTCCAAGTAACGACTGGCTGATCTTGAGAAGGAGTCGAAGGCTTTGCCCCACCTAACGCAACATAAATATTGTTCTTGCGCCAAATAGCTTGAAACTCAATGTCCGTACCACCTGATCGAGTCAAGCCGACATTCTTAAACTCCGCCGCACTCGCCCGCAAAACAAAATCCAAATTGTCCGAAAAGCCGTAATACAAAGCAAGGTTTCCGTAGATCTTTGCCTCGTTTTCATTGAAACTTCTAAAGCTCAGTTTAGCTTCCCTTTCACCCTTGCCCAACTTAGGATTCAAAGTGTCCGAAAGTACCCCGACCTGCGCCGAAGCCGCAAGCGGAATAATGAGTAATGCTGCCCCCAAAAGCGAGCGTGATGTGACATTTGCCATACAGCAAGAATATTATCAAAAAATTAGCAAGAAATGTTGCTTAGACTCGCCATTGCTTGTCTAAATCAGACTTTCGCCAAATAATCATCTTCACTTTCTACCGTCCGATAGTAATAAGGTGTTTTAGACTCAAACTCACCCGCGCAAGTATCTACCATCTTGACAACTGAATTCGCTTCACTCGCTTTGATAAATCCTATCCAATCTGAAACGGTTTGCTTAGCCTCATCTAATTGGTCAACCGCTACCAATGGCCAACCACTTGCTCGCAAAGCCTCTGCAAAACTTTCTGAGCCTTTTCCCTCCATCGCACGAAGAACAACCCGACCAATTCCCAACATCTCCTTAACTGCAATACCGGAATAACCCAAGCCCATGGCTCGACTAATCGCATGATTAGCATCCGATTGTTTCCAATTCATCCGGCATTCAATAAGTGCCTTTTCTGCTTCAACAATATTAAGAATTTTGTTTAAGAACCAGGTGTCAACTTTGCTCACATCATGAATGTGAGCAACTGTCCAATCACGTCGTAACCCTTCTGCCAACGCCCAGAGTCGCTCATCAGTCGGAACGCGACAAGCAAATTCCAACTCCTGATCTGTCAGTCGCGCCATTCCCACGTGGCGTAAATCCTTTGATTTCACTTCCAATCCACGCACCGCTTTCATCAAAGCTGCTTCAAAAGTACGGTCGATAGCCATAACCTCACCCGTAGCCTTCATCTGTGTACTCAAATTACGATCCCCACCGGCAAACTTATCAAACGGCCAACGCGGAATCTTCACGACACAATAATCCAACGCCGGTTCAAAACAAGCCTTAGTTGTCTTGGTAACCGCGTTCTCTATTTCGTCCAAGGTTTTACCAACCGCGATCTTCGCCGCAATGCGCGCAATCGGATACCCCGTTGCTTTGCTCGCCAACGCCGAACTACGACTCACGCGAGGATTCACCTCAATCACATAGTAGTCAAAGCTATCCGGGTTCACCGCAAGCTGAACATTACATCCACCCTCGATCCCCAAACTTGCAATAATCTTGAGGCTTGCCGTCCGCAACATGTGATATTCAATATCACTTAAAGTTTGGCTCGGAGCTACAACAATGGAGTCGCCCGTGTGAACCCCCATCGGATCCAAATTCTCCATGTTACATACCGTAATGCAGTTCCCCATCTTGTCCCGCATCACCTCATACTCCACTTCCTTCCAACCCAAAAGGCTCCGCTCAACCATCAACTGGCTTCGCATAGAAAGCTTCAAACCCTTTCGCCCAATCTCCCAAAGCTCTTCACGGGTTTTCGCAACCCCGCCGCCTGTCCCCCCTAATGTATAGGCCGGGCGAACAATACAAGGATAAGGAACTTCATCCATAATCCCCTTCAAATCGTCCTCACTTTCAACAATCCAGCTCTCAGGAACTGGCTCGTTGATCTCCCGCATCAATTCTCTAAACAGCTCACGATCCTCAGCCTTCTTAATCGCCTCAAGCTGAGTACCCAAAAGCTCAACCCCATATTTCTCAAGAATCCCTAACCGCGCCAATTCACTCGCCAAGTTCAAACCTGTTTGACCACCTAACGTCGGCAACAAGCCATCCGGACGCTCCTTCGCAATCACGCGTTCACAAAACTCAGGGGTTAACGGCTCAATGTAAACGGCCTCTGCCGTTTCCTCATCCGTCATGATTGTCGCCGGATTTGAGTTGATTAAAACAACCTCATAACCCTCTTCTCTAAGACTCTTGCACGCCTGCGTTCCCGCGTAATCAAACTCCGCAGCCTGCCCAATAATGATCGGCCCACTTCCGATGACAAGAATCTTCTTCACTAAAAGGTCATCATACCGAAACTGCCCCAAAGACCCCCTTCGTCCGTCCATTTTCATACCGAATGGCTCAAATATCACTATGCAAAATACTTGCTTTAGTCATTTTTATGGCAATTGGCGTAAGCTTAATAGCACAATTTCATTGGTTTTCCATTTAGAGCCGTTGGGTTCTAATGAGATGATTTTGAAGATTAGGAGAATTTGAAGAGTGCCGCTCAGTGATTTCGCAAATCAAAGAACATTCCCAGCACTAACTGGAATCAGAGCGATTCTGGCTATTACGATCCTTTTTCTTCATTCAAATTTTAAAGATTCCAGTTTCGTTCCCGATGCACTTCGTCCTTACCTATCTATTGGACTTGTTGCCGTCTCATTCTTCTTTACGATGTCCGGATTCGTCCTAATGCACGCTTACGGCAAAAGATTCGAGGCAAAAGTCAAAGCCGGTGACTTGCGCGATTTCCTTATCAAACGCGTGTTTCGTCTCTACCCGATTTACATCATCTCTGTTCTTGCTCTCCTCATCTTGCATTTCTCAATCCATCAAACACAGGTAATACAACAGGCCAACCTGTGGATCGCAAGAGTCTTTGCTGTTCAAGCTTTATCGCCTTATCTAATTGATGGTCCAGGTTTCTTTTGGTGGACAATCACCACCGTCTTCTTCTTAACCGCCCTTTTCCCATTCCTCGCAAAATTTGTAAGCCAAATCCCCGCCCGATCACTCTGGATTATTACTTTATCAATTGCTTCAATTCCGGTTGTTCTCGGGTTCACCCTTGCATCAGTATTCGGGCCAGAATTTGAGAATGCCAGTCGGGCTCAAATGTACTTCTTCACTTATTTCCCTCTCTTCCGAATCCCTGGCTTCCTTATCGGGATGCTTGCCCACCGCATCATCACCGAGCAAAAAATCCCGCAAGTCATCCTCCGTTTTCCGACAGCATTTGCTCTCTCGGTTCTCGCTGTTGTTGTTTTCCTATCCTGCAGCCCATACAAGCTTCCCTTCATGGTTTACTCCCGTGGGGGTCTTGCCCTCCTCTTCGCCCTTGTGATCGTCACATTAGTTATTCCAAGTTCCTTTGCCAAAGCCATGCAGTGGAAGCCACTCGTGATCCTCGGGGGATCAACTTACGTACTTTACGTAACCCACGGTGTTGTTCTTGACTATTTCAACGCAGGATTAACCCACTTTGCGATCGAAAAAACAATGCCTCTCAGCCTCGTCGCCGGAATCCTTTGCTTCGTCGTCGCAATCGCAGGCAACAAATACTCCGACCTAATGAGTAACTCGCTCAAAAAAGCCTTCCTCACCCCCGCCCCCACAA
>JAPUDU010000262.1 GCA_027492935.1 Fimbriimonadaceae bacterium | reverse complement strand
TGAGGGCAATGAATGCCCGATCGACGTTGTAAGTTTCGGGGTCACCTTGAGGTTCAGTGGCAAGAGGGAGAATACCGACACCACCTTTTCCAGTGGACTCGGCGATGAGTTGCTCGGCCCAGAGACCGATGGATTGGTTGCGTTCGGTGGAGAGGAATGTGATTTTGTCGTGACCCGCGAGAGTGCAGTGGGCAAGCCATTGGCCAAGAGCGAAACCAGGGTGGGTGAGATCACCGATTGTTGATTCCACGGATTTCAGAAGCGATTCGATATTGACTCCTGCAAGAGCGGCAGGCACCATTCCAAAGACCGTAAAGAGAGAGAATCGACCGCCTACGTTGGGCTCTCCTAGGAAAATTTTGCGGTAACCGCGGTCACGCGCTCGCGCTTCCATTTGAGAGCCGGGGTCGGTAATAGCAATGATGCTTTGGTTTGCGCGGTCTGCACCGTAATTTTTGACTAATTGATCATAAATATATTCTTCAAAGGCAAGCGGCTCGACAGTTGAACCTGATTTGCTGGCGACAATGTAGAGAGTTGTTTCGGGCTCGAATCCCGTATGGTTGACGTATTGCAGAATTTCAGCCGGAACGGTGGAATCGAGGACATGGAGTTGAATCAGGGATTCGCTAACCATTGTTTCCGAAATCATGAGGCTAGAAAGACTTGAGCCACCCATCCCGAGAACGATGACTTTTTTGAAACCTTCGGCCAGGATTTCCTGAGCAAATGATTTGATTTCATCTAACTGAGAAAGGGTTTGGCGTGGAGCTTCGACCCATCCGAGGAATTGGGCGATGAAATCCTGTCGGGCTTGGTCGCCACCCCAGAGAGTGACGTCCTTACGCCAGAATCTTTCGGCAAAGTCGGCGGGGAGCCGAGGAATATTTTTGATGTCGGCTTCAATTTGAGCTTGGTTCATTTTTAACCTACGTAGATTGATTCCTGCTTGGCTTTGAGGGATGCGAGGAGTTTCTCGTACGGTTCAACGAATTTATCGATAGCTTGCTTTTGTAGGGTGTCGGCAGTGGCTTCGATATCAAATCCGGCATTTGCGAAAGCGTCGATGAGTTCCTTTTGAATTGTGTACTGACCAGTCAATTGGTCGGATGGTTGCCCCATTTCAAGGTAGGCATCAATGGTTTCAATCGGCATCGTGTTAACGGTATCGGGGCCAATAAGCGTTTCGACATATAGAACTGGCGAGTAAGCCGGGTTCTTGGCTGAAGTGGATGCCCACAGAAGACGTTGGGGACGAGCTCCGGCATCGGCGAGCTTTTGGAACCGTTCGGTCTTGAATAGATCTTCGTAAATTTTGTATGCCATGTGTGAGTTAGCGATGGCGATTTTTCCGACAAGGTTGGGAGCTTTGGTGGCTAATTCTGAATCCAGAAGTGTATCGACGCGGCTGACGAAGAAACTTGCAACTGATGCCATGTGGAGAGGCAAACCTTTGGCATGTCGTTCTTCCAGGGCTTCAATGTATGCCTCGGCTATAGCTTGGTAGCGGACGGTGCTGAATAGGAGGGTTACGTTGACATTTACTCCTGCGGCGGTGAGTTGCCGGAACGCGCTAACTCCAGCTTCAGTTGCTGGAACTTTAATCATGACGTTGGGGCGATCAAGTTCCTTCCAGAGGCGAAGTCCATCGGCAACAGTGCCAGCTTCATCATCAGCAAGGTTGGGGCTGACTTCTAAGCTGACATAGCCATCTAATCCGTTCGTTTCTTCGAAGATTGGGCGGAAGAGGTCGGCGGCCATGGCGACGTCTTCAATGCTGAGAATATCGAGGATTTCCTCAGGGGTTTTAGCGGCACCGGTGAGTGTGATGATGTCGCTATCGTAATCGTTGCTACCGGCGATCGCTTTTTCGAAGATTGCTGGGTTGCTGGTGACGCCTCGAATGCCAAGGTCAATCATTTTTTGGAGATCGCCATTTTGGATATAGTTACGGCGGATAAAATCGAGCCAGGGGGATTGTCCGAATTCGGGGAGTTTTTGGATGGGATTCATGGCCTATGGAGACTCTATTTTATCGGTTTGGTGGGCCGTGCTCGGGGCGTATGGATGGTGTATTTGTCGGTCCAGGAAAGTTTTCAACATTTTGGCGTCTTTTTGTGGAAAAGTCGCGTCTTGAATTGTGGCCAAAGGAATGGCGGGCGAGCGGCCACGGAGGGCGACTTTTTGGCTTAAATCTGCCGATAATGGATTTGGCACTATGGCATTCGTTAGCAAATGGTTTGGTTTTGGGCACGATCCTTCTTTTGATGACGGGGTTCGTGCATTTGAGAAGAAAGACTTTGATGTGGCGATGGGCTATTTTCGGGCCAGCGCATCCGGGTCGGCTGACCGTGCGCTGAAAGATCGCGCAAAGAGTTATTTAGCGGGTTGTTTGGGAAGGATGGCGCGGTTGCACTTTGATCGCCGTGAGTTCAAAGATGGCTGGAATTTAGCTTGTGAAGCTACAGAAGTTCGCCCGAATTTTGCGGATTTGTGGTTGCTTAGGGCTCGGTTTGAAAAAGCTTTAGGGAAATGGGCGGAAGCGCGCGAATCAATTGAGCAAGCCTTGAAGATCAATCCAAACTATGGCGCAGCTTTGATTCTGAGAGGTGTATTGCTATTTCATGAAGGCGAAACTCAGACAGGATTTCGCTCGGTGGAAGAAGGAGTTAAGCTTGACGATCGGTTAATGGGGAAAAGCTGGATTGAAGGGGAACGGGCTTTTAGGAAGGGTGAGTTTTTAGATGCAATGTCGCATTTTGAAGAGATTGAGCCGCGGGGATCGGATATTCACGATATTTTGGCGAAGGGCGACGAGCTTGCGAAGAAAGGCGAGTGGTTAGCCGCTTCAAATTTGTTTAAAGCCGTCACTGAGATCGCTCCCAATTATGCGGACGTTTGGATTCGGTTAGGGCAATGCTATTTAGAAATGAGCGAATTGGATTCAGCTCAGAAGGCTTTTCAACGGGCTATTGCTTGCAATCCTGAGTTTGCAGAGGCGTATGCTTTGCTTGGGATTACAGCCCGACGGCAAGACGATGAGGAAAATGCATTGGCTGCCTTTAGAAAAGCGTTAGAGCTTGATCCTAATCATCCGATTGCGAGCCAGGAAATTTTGTACCGGAGAAAGTACTGATTTAGTTTGATACGGACTCTGAGCAAATTTTGGCAAATTCCATGAGGGCTTCGATGCGGAGTTCTCGTTTGCGAACGATGAGATTTATTGGTCGGTAGATTTTGGGGTTGAGCGACTTGACGGCGACATTTGTGAGGCCGTCTAGCATAGCCAGCGACATTGCTGGGATGAGTGAATAGCCGTATCCGAGATTGATAAAGTGAACCAAAGTGAAGATGCTTGTCGATTGCTTTGTGATTGTTTGGGCGGGCTCACCTTGGCAAGTTCCAGCGGCTTGATCGCGTAAGCAGTTTCCGTGATCAAGTAGAAGCATTTCGGCGGGATCAAGATCTGTGGACTTGATTGGGGTGAGGTAGTTGATTGAATGTTGCTTTGGGGCCACAAGAAGCAGTTCATCTTGAGCAAGGTGGAGCTTGACGATATCTTTGCTTTCTGGGATTGTTGATACGATTGCGGCGTCTAGTTGGTGGGTTGTGACTAGCTCGATGAGATGTTCGGTTTTGCCTTCGGTTGCGAAGAGTTTGAGGTCGGGATAAGCTTTAAGTGAATTGGAAACGATTTTTGGGAGAAGGAATGGTGCGATTGTGGGGATGACACCAATATTGAGTTGGCCGGTTGGGATAGGGCTGATTATTCCGGCTTCAAGTTTATCGGCTTGATGCAGGATGTCGTGGATAGTTGAGAGGATAGCGCTGCCGTTTGGAGTGAGTAGGCATGTGCGGCTGGTGCGATGGAAGATGGGCTCGGCAAGAGTCGCTTCCACTTTCTGGATAGTAGCAGTGATACTGGGTTGGCTCACGCCGAGGATATCGGCGGTCTTCCGAAAGTGCTTTGTGTCGGCTAGGAGTGCGACGGCGCGGAGATCATGGAGGGTGAGGCCGTCAAGTTTATTCATAGGAATTATTGATTATAGCTATAGAAACAATGCGATTGATCTATTAGTAAACCATTTCCCATACTGAACCCATGAACTGCTTTTTCTGCGAAAAAGAATCTGGGCCAGGAGGAATGAACATTGCACCGATAAAGGCGTGCAGTGTGTGCTCGGGTTGCGGACGGGGAATTTGTACTCGGCATGCGCATGATCGGCTTAGTGATGGGGATGCGCAGGTTCTGTGCATTGAGTGCTTTTCGCGGAAACAGGAGAAATAAAATGAATAAGAAGCTCACTACACAGAATGGGGCGCCTATCGGTGTTCAACAAGCGATGACAGCGGGGCCACGGGGGCCGGTTTTGATGCAAGATGTTCAGCTTTTGGAGCAGATGCAGCATTTCAACCGCGAACGGATTCCAGAAAGGGTCGTTCACGCGAAGGGATCTGGGGCGTACGGCACTTTCACGGTGACGGGCGACGTGACGAAGTTTACGAAGGCGGCAGTTTTTAAACCTGGTTCGAAGACTGATTTATTTTTAAGATTCTCAACAGTCGCAGGTGAGCGCGGAGCGGCAGATGCTGAGCGAGATGTGCGCGGTTTTGCCGTGAAGTTTTATACCGAAGAAGGGAATTGGGATTTGGTGGGGAATAACACACCAGTTTTCTTTGTACGCGACCCTTACAAGTTTGCGAACTTTATCCATACGCAGAAACGGCATCCGGAAACCAACCTGCGGAATATGGATATGCAGTGGGATTTTTGGTCGCTTTGCCCCGAGGCACTTCACCAGATCACTATTTTGTTCTCGGATCGTGGCATTCCGGCGAGTTATCGTCACCTACATGGGTTTGGGAGCCATACGTATTCGCTGCTTAACGCAGAGGGCGAACGGGTGTGGTGCAAGTTCCACTTTAGAACTGAACAGGGAATTGAGAATATGACCGATGAGGCAGCGGTTGCGGCGATCGGGGAGGATCGGGAGACGCACCAGCGTGACTTGTTTGATTCAATTGCGAATTCTGATTTTCCGAAATGGAAGGTTTATATTCAAGTGATGACCCAGGAAGAAGCGGATACGTTCCGATGGAATCCTTTTGACTTGACTAAGGTTTGGCCACATGGCGAATTTCCGTTGATCGAAGTTGGGGTGATGGAGTTGAACCGCAATCCGGACAACTACTTTGCCGAGGTTGAGCAAGCGGCATTTAAACCGAGTGCGTTGGTTCCAGGGATTGGGGCGAGCCCAGACAAGATGTTGCAAGCGCGACTAATGAGTTATGCGGATACGCACCTTTATCGATTGGGTGTCAATCACCAGCAGATCCCGGTGAATACGCCGCGATGCCCGTTCCATAACTACATTCGTGATGGTCAAATGACCAATGGGGCGGCGGGTGCAGCGCCGAACTATTGGCCGAACAGCTTGGAGGGGACGCCAATGCCCGATCCTCAGTATGCTGACCCGGCTTGGGATTTGGGTCAGGCAGTGGTTGACCGCTTTGATTCGACGGTGGATCACGACGACTATTCGCAGGTGCGGGCACTCTATGAACTGCTTTCGGCAGAGGAGCGTGAACGCTTGGTGAAACGGATTGGAGCTGGTCTTGGCCAAGCGCGTGAGGAAGTGCAGCGGCGGATGATAGCCCACTTTTCACTTGTGCATCCGGAATACGGTGCGGGAATCGCGCGGTCGATTGGAATCGACGTCGAGTTGGCCCGTTGATGTAAATGAAGGGTCGGTTTTTAACCGACCCTTCATTTAGGTGAGTTTGCGCCAGGTGGTGCCTTCGGGGGAATCGCGGAGTTCGAATCCGGCGGCTTCCACGTCTTTGCGGATTTTATCGGCGGTAGCAAAGTCCTTCGTGGCTTTTGCTTCGGCACGTTGGACGATGAGATGGGAGATGGGATGACCATCGATGATGGGCTCTGATTCTTCTTCGGTTTGGGTTGTTGCCCTGGCTTGGGTGTTGTAGGCAATGCCGAGAAGATCATTTATTTTTTTAAGGAACCAAGCGGCTTGGAGAGCGGATTCGGCAGTGAGGGGGTCACGCAGAATCAATTTATTTCCTTCAAGTGCTTTTGCGACGGCAACGGATGTGTTGAGGTCGTTGAGCATTGCGGCTTGCGCATCTTCGTATAGACCGGCGTACCGGGCTTCTGGCGTTGGGTGATCAAAGTCTTCGGGATTGATTCCAAATGCTGCGATTCGGGTTAGAGATTCTTGGAATCGCTCAAGATGGGCTTGTGAGTCCTTTAGTGTTTGGCGTGTGAAGTTGTGCGGCTTGTTGTACGGCACCGAGATCAGGGCTAATCGAAGCGCAAGTGGGCTGAATCCTTGTTCGAGAATATCGCGGGCGGTGAAAAAGTTGCCCTTGGATTTGGACATTTTTTCGCCCTCAACTTGCAGGAAGGTGACGTGGAACCAATGGTTGCAGAATGTTTTCCCATTGCCGGCTTCTGACTGGGCGATTTCACATTCGTGGTGGGGGAATCTGAGGTCTTCACCGCCGCCGTGGAGATCAATAGTGTCACCGAGATATTTTTGGGCCATAACGGAGCATTCGATGTGCCAGCCAGGGAATCCCCAACCCCAAGGGCTGAACCATTGCATCAGATGTTTGTCGTCTTTTTTCCAGAGGGCAAAATCGGCGGGATTCTTTTTGTTGTCGTCTTGAACGACTTCGCGGACGGCGACTTGGAGCTCGTCCCGGTCGCGGTTGCCACTCAGTTTGCCGTAATCAGCGAATGATTCGACGCTGAAATAGACTCCGGAAGGGGTTTCATACGCATGGCCCTTGGCGATCAGGTCTTCAACGGCGACTATTTGCTCACGCATGTGTTCGGTTGCGCGAGGCCGGACAGTTGGGATTTGAAGAT
>JAPUDU010000261.1 GCA_027492935.1 Fimbriimonadaceae bacterium | reverse complement strand
TCGGCGGTGCTCTTATCCGCGATGAATCGCGCGGTGCTCACTTCAAACTCGACACTCCCGAGCGAGACGACGATAAGTGGCTTTGTACTACCAAAGCAACGTGGAACCAATCCGGCCCGACTTTCGATTTCAGCGAAAAGATCGATGTCCGCGCCCTTTCCCCACGCCCACGCAAGTACAAAATCAACCAAAACTCTGTCGCCCGCTTCATCCTCGGCGAAGACGTACTTCCCAAAAAGAAAGAAACCGCTCCAACGGAGTAATTCTATAATTGCGGTCAGCTCAGATCAAACTTCGCTGACCGCAATACAGTTTCTGACCATCCCTGCCCATCATTGGGCGGATTCAAAACCCATTGCCTAACTGTCTCAAGCCAAGCAATCCGCGCTCGAGTTTCATAAATCGTCGAAAGCGTAGCCAGCACCCCATAATAATCCCCAATCTCTTCGTTCTTCGGAATCAGATCCTCACAGGTCTTCAAGAAAACCTTCAACCCATCAATCGCTCCATCAATAAACTGCACCCGCTGATCCAAATCAACTACTTCCAAAAAGAAGAACCGTAACCGAATCAAGTCCGCCGAGTGAGCAATATCTGCGAGTGGCACAGGGCTTGAAATCCAGCCTTTCAACTGCGCTTCCCCCGCCTCTGTAACACTCACCAAGTCATCCTCACTCTTCGCCAAATAACCAAATTCAAGTAACCGCTTCGAGACCGAGTAAGCCGCTCCCGCTCGCCCTTTATGGAAAGAAGAGGCCGAAAGAGAAAGCTCTTTCATCACCGAATAAATCGTACAAGGCCCGCGTAGCCAGGTAAGGCCAAGAAATGTGAACTCTAAGTTTGAGAGTGATCTCGAATGCATCAAATTGCCCTGAATCAACATCCTACTACCCATCTCAACAAAAAGAGGAACCCAGACCCACATGATTACATGTATTACAATTTGTAATAAGTGACATCCATGATTCTGACCACCGTAATCGCAACCACGCTTCTCACAGACCAGGCAGCAAGTCAGTTATCCGAGGCCAAACTTCTCCCCGACCTTCCCATCATTTCAAATCAAAAGAGTGATCTCCCCCGGCGCGGGGCTCTCGGACTTTCTTTCTCCCCTCTCCCTCCCGATCAAGCCGAAAAGTACGGTCTCGCCGCCGGTCAAGGACTCATTGCTCTTCAACCTATTGCCAACTTAACCGCCGACAAAATCGGTCTGAAATCCGGCGACATCGTTATCTCAATCAACGATGAACCAATCACCGCCCAGATGATCGGCAAAAAAATCCGCGAAACCCCCACTGGCTCAAAACTAACTTTCAAAGTATCACGCGCCGGAACCCTCACCACCATTAGCGGCCCTCTCCTCGAAAAGCCACGCGACCCCGGTACCAAAAACTATGAAGTGATCTACAGCCACATTGTTAGTCACGGCCAAAAGATGCGAACCATCATCACAAAGCCTAAAACCCCGGGCAAACACCCCGGCTTCTTCTTTATTCAAGGCTTCTCACCCATTTCGTACGATTACGTCCTCGAAACTTCAACTGGCGATGTATCTACTCTCGATGGTCCACTTCTCTACGATTTTGCTAACTCTGGGTTCGTAACAATCCGCGTCGAAAAACCCGGCGTAGGTGATAGCGAAGGCGGTCCATTCCCCGAAATGGATTACACAACCGAACTCGATATCTATCGCCAAACCCTCATCCAGCTAAAAGCCACCGCCGAAGTCGATACCAATAACATCTTCATCTTCGGCCACAGCATGGGCGGTTCATTCGGCCCCATGATCGCCGCCGAAAATCCGGTGAAGGGCTTAGCTCTCTACGGTACTGCCGCACGAACTTGGTTCGAATACATCCTTGACACAATCAGATACCAAGGATTAGTCGGAGGAGATAGCTTTGAAACTGCCGATGAAATTAGCCGCCAAGGTGCTCGGATAATGGCTCAAGTCATGCTAGAAAATAAATCTCCCGAAGAAGTCAAAAAAGCACTCCCCGAACTAGCTCCCCTAGTCGATTCATTCTTCCCTGGCGGTTTATTCAACGGAAAATCCCTTGACTTCTGGCGTCAGCTCGGTCAAACGAATTTCGCTTCTTACTGGGCAAAGTGCAACGCTCACGTTTTCGCAGTCCGCGGCCAAAGTGACTTCGTTACCTACGATGCGGATCATAAGCTCATTGCTGACATTGTCAATAAAGCCAACCCCGGCTGGGGAACATTTGCGATCGCGCCAAACTCCGACCATCTCTTCCACAACTTCCCAACTGAGAAAGAAAGCATGCAGAATTTCCAAAAAGGAAAGTTCAATCTTGAATTCAGCACGATGATGAAAAAGTGGATTTTGGAAGTAATCGCTAAAGGTTAAGCTCGCGTCAACCATCAGCCCACCAGTTATCTCAAAATGGGGAGAGCAACTGGTGGGCACTTCAAAAAATATTCTATCGGCGCAAATCTTGCGTAGAATATCGTATGTCAAAAGAAACGCACACTTATTCTAACAACGACATCACAGTGATTTGGCAACCCAAACTGTGTACTCACTCGGCAAAGTGCGCTCTCGGGCTTCCGCAGGTCTTTCAACCTCGCGACAAACCTTGGATAAAAATTGACCAAGCAATGACCGAACAAATCCAGTCCCAAGTTGATCAATGTCCGTCCGGGGCCCTAAGCTGGGTGCCAAACCACCCCGACGAATAAGTAGATGAATCTGACCGATATCGTAACCCTGCTATTCACGGCTTACATAACGGTCGATATGGCCCGCTATCTGCGTGAGGGCCAACTCAAAAAAGATTTCTCGACGTTCCGTACACTCAAAAATTACCGCTGGATCGCCGCAATCGCCGGCACTCTTGTGCTGATTGTTCTCACCTTCGCCATCGGAATCGCTATCTATCAAACTGGCCCGCTTGCTCGTTGGACGTGGCTCTATCTTCTTCAAGACCCCGCCCACCCCAAAGAGCAAGCCAGCAACCTCATGACTGCTGGCATCAAGATACCGATCTTCGCAATGATCTTCTTTCCTCTTCTGGCCCTCAACATTCCCCGCCTCGCCAAGCGTGAAGAAGAAGCCTTTCGCCACCGAATTCGCTCGCCTAAGCAGGCAATCATCAAAAGCATCCAGTTCGGATTTGTGCATGCTTTTGTCGGCGTACCTATCGCATTCTGCGTCGCTTTAATTGTGCCGGGACTCTGGTTCAGTTGGGTTTACACCAAAGGCGGAACCCGCCTCTCAACCGCCTGGCACGCAATCTATAACTACATCATCTTGGGCGTAGCTTTCACATGGATGTACGGTATTCCAGTGATCCAACAACTTAACCAGCGAAACTAATCGCCCGCCGAATCCCAACATGCGCCGTTGCCCAATCAGCAAATTCTTGCTCAATCGTATAAGCATCAAGCCGCTTCCACCCGTGTAACTGCGAAGAAAAATCTGCCTCTTCACTTCGATTGAGCTCGAGCCTAACAACTTGTTGCCCAGAAGCTTCACTTGGCCGCAGTTTTAAGCCAACTGCTCGCTCAGCCCTCGCTTCAATCTCTACACCAACAACCGATGGATGCCGCAATCGGGCCATATACCGACCCATCCCAAACTTTGTGGTCACGGTTTCAACCCCGTCAACTAAATCACTTGCCTCCGCGACCCCCTTATCGTCACTAGAAACAAACAACAAAGGCACGCCGTGTCGACCCGCTGCAAAGGCAGATAAACCCATTTCGCCACGCTCAATTTCGTTGACCCAAAGCCGATGAACCCTTCCACTGATCGTGTGTTCCATAACCCCTTCAGTGGTCCCCGCCATACCGTGGTAACCAACTAAAAAGCACCCGTCAAACGATGAATTGATCCCTTCCATCATCCCATCAACTCCAGGGCGACTCCCCGAGATCAACTCCACACCCGACTCCAATTCATCAATCAGCAAGTTCAACGAAACATTATGCGAATCCTTAACCACAATCTCCGTCGCTCCTCCGGCCCGTGCCCCGCGAATCGCCGCGTTCACGTCATGTGTCATCATCCGTCGAGCAAATCCCCAATCGTAATGCTCACTGGTCGGTGCCCCACACTGCTGCCAAGTCACAACCCCTGTAATCCCTTCAATATCTGCTGAGATGTAAATCTTCACTTCTTCACCACATCAAGCTTCTTAATAAACCAAGTACTCTCCGTGCTCTTCCGTGTCAGCAACATGTGAACGCGTGCGTCCCCTTTTTCAAATGCCCCCGAAAAATCAATCTCGGCATAGATAATCCCACTATCATCCTCTTCGCGCGCTCGTGTGCGATCAGCATCCAATCGAGAAACATCCTTCAAATTGCCCAATTCATTAGGAATCCAGGCGTACTGACCAGCTCGCAGTTCATCGGCAATCTCAGGCGTGACCAGATCCATCAATTTATCCTGATCCCAATTCTTCATCACCGGAACAACCAGATTGTTGGTGTACTTCAGAGCCTCTTTTTCAATTTTTGCGTGACCATCAGCCCAAAACAGCAACAAACCCGATAAGGGAAAAAGCAAAAAGAAGGCTAAGAAAAATCTTTTAAGCCACTTCGGGTCACGATCCGCAAATTCAGAATGCACTTTTTCTTGACTCATTTCCATCGACTCACCAACTGTTCAAAAATCATCCATTGCACTCCAAAGAGGCCAATCCACAGCGTTAATCGCAACATTACTTTCACAAACTTACCAACTTCACCCACCGGCAATTTCATCGCAAAATATCCAAAGAACACGCTCGCTCCAAACAACCCAAGATTGTTCACCGGAAAGAACGGTAACCCCTCCAGCTGATACACACGAGTTGGATCAGGAACGACTGCCCTAATAATCTCTGCCCAGCTAATCAAAAAGCCACCTAAGCAAAGAGCCATCACACAAAAAGACCATAACTCCGAGCGTCGAGAGAAGAATATCCAAATAAAAACGACAATGACAATTAAAGCGTCAACCACAATTGCCGTTGTATGAAAACCTCTAACAAATGGTTCCTGATAGTAATAGCTCAGCGCCGTTTGCTGCAAAGGTGATTCTAAACTTGCCCGCAACTGAGTTGCCGCCAAGGCAGTACAAAGAAACCCGAGAATCCATTCAGCCCAACCTGGGCCGGTATATTCGCCTCGCGCCGGACTACCCGAAATCGCCATCTGATTCGCCACGATCTGAACTCATTTTGACCTCAAACCGTTTGACCCCTCGGGATACCTGGATACCTGGGGGACATCACCTAAAACCTCGCATAATAGAGGCCTCTTTTGGCCACCCTTTATGACACCCTTGGGATAACCCACCGTGCATCAAATAAACAAGTCCGCGAAGCCTATCATAAACTCGCACGCGAATATCACCCCGACGTAAACACCGCCCACGATGCGCACGAGCGCATGGCAGAAATCAATGTCGCATTCGAGGTTCTCAGCGACCCTGCGCGCCGAAACCACTACGATGTCAGCATTGGATTCAACGTTACAGAACGTGAGTCCAAGCAGCGCGAAGGATCACGCCCCACCGCTGTTCACGCCGAAATCTACCGCCGACTTCGCCAGCACCGAACCCCCGTTTACACTGTAGGATTCGAAAAAAACTCCGGACGGATGGTCTCTTCTTCATTCGACAATGAGGTCATCTGGTGGGACAAAAAATTAGAACGCCCTATGGACACCTACCGCTTTGAAGGCGGAGTCGTTAACGCAATCAGCATCCCTGGCGATAATCAAATCGTAGCCGCTGGAAGCACTGAGCAAATCCTCAGTTGCTGGACATACAACTCAACAGATAGAGGATCATGGCGACAAACCCCCAAAAGCTGGGTTTGTAGCGTCGCCCCATCACCCGATGGAAAGTCACTTGCCTACGGAACCGTGAACCGCAGCGTGCACATCGCTCGAACCACCGATGGATTCCAGCAAGTCGCAACATACAGTCACGAAGAAGCCGTCACTGCCCTCGCCTGGCGGTCAGATTCAGGAATGTTAGCGAGCGGAAGTGCCGATGCCACCGTCCGCTTATGGGACACCCGCTCCGGCCGAGAAGTCAGCACTATCCAGCGCGTCATCAGCACTGTAACCAGCATTGCCTTCAGCCCGAACGGAAAATGGCTCGCCGTTGCCGCCGTTGATCTCAGTATCCGAATCATCAAGCTCAGTGATCTAAGCCTCATCAAAACCTTCCACGGCCACACAAGGCCAATTGAAACAATGGCTTTCCATCCTGGTTCATGGCTTCTCGCTACCGGAAGCCGCGATGGAACTCTCGGTCTCTGGGATGTCCGCCGAGGAATCGGCCACGGCCAAATTGAAGCCAGCCACCAGCCAATTAGCTGTGTAAACTTCTCCCCTGACGGCAGACTTCTTGCCGCTGGCGGACTCGACAAAATTCTCCGTGTTTGGAAGCTCGCCGCTTCTTACAATTAACGTCCCTAAAAAACCTATAAGATTTAGAATCCGTGCCGACAATCCCATTGGGAGCCTTTAGACCGTAGGTTCAAAGCTCACAAAAAGGATTAAAAATGGCCGTTCAAAACATCGAGTGTCAGATCGCAACCGTTCTGATGAAAAGATTTCTAGATGGGGACAATCTGCCCCAAAATCTTCTCGACGACCTTGAACGCCACCTAAAGGCTTGCTCTTCTTGTCAAGCCATCTTGAATAACGAAACCAACGACATCGAAGAGATTCTCGACAAAAAAGTCCCCGGGCCTGGAATGGCCGCCCTCTTCGGTCGCAAACAACTTCAACCGGCAATGGCCGGTGGATTCACAACATCGGGCGCAACGGAAGCCCTGATGAACGCCAGTTACCGAACGCAAGTAACCCAAGCTCCTGGACTCGCAGTTTTTAAAAATCCAAAAGTTCTCTTTCTCAGCATTTCCCTTGCCGCAGTTC